>CACIRD010000014.1 GCA_902588965.1 uncultured Pelagibacteraceae bacterium | reverse complement strand
AACAATTATAAGGTCAAACTACCTTTGGGATGCAAGTGCTGGATTATATGATCATGCATTAAAAATTTGGGAAGGTCTTTCACAAGAATTAAATTATAATGTCATGTTCAGTCAAAGAGGTGTTATGAATCTAGCTCACAACCTACAAGATGTAAGAGACTTAAAGAGAAGAACACACGCCAACAGATTAAATGGTATAGATGCAATTTGGCTTTCTACAGAGGAAGTTAAAAAATTTTGCCCTATCATAAATACTTCACCTGATATTAGATATCCAGTCTTAGGTGGTACATTACAAAAAAGAGCTGGTACAGCTAGGCATGATGCTGTTGCTTGGGGTTATGCGCGTGGTGCTGACGAAATGGGTGTTGATATAATTCAAAATTGTGAAGTTAAAGGAATTAAAAGAAATGGAGATTGTGTTGAAGGTTTAGAAACTACAAAAGGTTTCATTAAAACTAAAAAAATCGGCGTTGTAGCAGCAGGCCACTCTAGCGTTATTGCTAATATGGTAGGTTTGAAATTGCCATTGGAAAGTAAACCATTACAAGCTTTGGTATCAGAACCTGTTAAACCAATTATTGACACTGTTGTTATGTCAAATGCTGTTCACGCTTATGTTAGTCAATCAGATAAAGGTGAACTTGTAATTGGCGCAGGTACAGACGACTATATATCGTATTCACAAAAAGGTAGCCATGAAATTGTAGAAGGAACATTGCATGCAATCTTAGAACTTTACCCAATATTTAGTAGAATGAGAATGCTAAGACAATGGGGAGGAATTGTAGATATTTGTCCTGATGCGAGTCCAATAATAAGCAAAACATCTATTAAAGGTTTATATTTTAATTGTGGATGGGGTACAGGTGGATTTAAAGCAACACCAGGGTCTGGAGATCTTTTTGCTCATACAATTGCTAACGATGAACCTCACAAATTAAATGCGGCATTCAATATTAACAGATTTGTAAGTGGTGATCTTGTTGATGAGCATGGTGCTGCAGCGGTTGCACACTAATGTTTATTATTAATTGTCCATATTGTGGTGAAAGAGAACAAAGTGAATTTAAAGCTGGTGGAGAAGCTCATATAGTAAGACCAAAACAACCTACAGAATTAAGTGATGATCAATGGGCCGAATATTTGTTTATGAGAAAAAATATTAAAGGTGTTCAATTAGAAAGATGGGTTCATATACATGGATGCAGAAAGTGGTTTAATGTTGTTAGAGATACGTCTAACGATCAAATACATGCAGTTTATAAAATGGGTGAAAAACCTCCTATAAGATAATTTTATGATAAATAATTTGAGAACTAATAGTAGTAAGTTTGTCGATGAAACAACAAGAGTTTCATTTAAATTTGATGGAAAGAAATATTTTGGTTTTAAAGGTGATACTCTAGCATCTGCGTTGATAGCAAACGGTGTCCATCTTGTAGGTAGAAGTTTTAAGTATCATAGACCAAGAGGAATAATGACTGCGGGTTCAGAAGAGCCTAATGCAATAGTACAAATAAATAGTAATTCCCCATACACAGAGCCAAATATAAGAGCTACAGAAGTTGAAATTTACGATGGACTAGAAGCCTCAAGTCAAAATTGTTGGCCTAGTGTTAATTTTGATATCGGCGGTATAAATAATATTTTATCCCCTCTTTTACCAGCTGGATTTTATTACAAAACATTTATGTGGCCAGCAAGTTTTTGGGAAAAATATGAATATTTTATTAGAAAATCAGCAGGTTTGGGTAAATCACCAACTGAACCTGATCCAGATCTATATGAACACAATTATGTGCATTGCGATGTATTAGTAGTAGGCGGTGGTATTTCAGGAGTTTTAGCTTCAAAAGTAGCTGCTGAAAATAATTTTAAAACTTTGTTGTTGGAAGAAAAACCAAATCTTGGTGGATCAACGATATATCAAAAATCAGATCTAAGCAAAATTAACGATAAATTAACATCTGACTGGTTAGAAAATGAAATATCACAACTTACAAAAATTAAAAATTTAGAAATTAAAACTCGAACTAGTGTTGCAGCTTTTCATGGTTATAACTATTTAC
>CACIRD010000013.1 GCA_902588965.1 uncultured Pelagibacteraceae bacterium | reverse complement strand
AGATTATTTATTGCATTAATATATTTTGGTTTAATTTCTAAAACTTTTAAAAAAAATTCTTCTGCTTTTAAATAGTTTTTTATTTTGAAATAACTTAATCCAAGATTGTTCAAGAAATTATGGTTATTTTTACTTCTTTTTAGAGCATTCTCTAGCAGTTCGATTGATTTTTCTGCCTGACCTTTTAACTGGTATGCTATAGCAAGTAAATTATAAAAAGCCTCTTGATCAGGATGTTTTTTGTTCAAATGCGAAGCTTCAAAAATTACTTCATCTATCTGACCTATGTTTAGTTTATTAACTAATGATTGAAACTTGGTTTGTAGATCCATTTTTTAAATTTTTGTAATTTTTTTTACTTCTAAACAAGCAGTTTTTTTTATAACTTTTATAGTATTTTTAATATCCATAATTATAACTTTTTTTTTAGGTCCATAAGCATGTATTAATTTTTTTGAATTTATACATATTGCAACGTGACCCTTCCAATAAATTATATTGCCTTTCATAAAATTTTTAACCGTATATTTGCCTTTTTTAAAATTAATTTGATCTTTAGTATCTCTAGGAAAAAACTTATTATTATAAATATAATAAAGTTGTATTAATGCAGAGCAATCTAATCCTGAGAAAGATTTTCCTCCCCAAAGATATCTACAATTAATAAATTTTTTTAAAATTTTAAAAAATTTTTTTTCTTTATGATTTATTGGTTTTAAATCTTTCAATAATACCCATTTATTTTTCTCGAATTCGATGAATTGTTTTTCTCTTCCAAGTACAGGAATTCTACTATTAAAAGTTAAATATTTTTTTTTGATAAAGCTTTTTGTGTTAGGTTTTGAAAATATTTTAGTTTTTAGATTGTAACACTTATATGAAAGCTTAAGATGCTTTTTGTATTTGTTGTTCTTTATATAACCTTTATAATTGTCATTTTCTGTTTTAATTTTTAACCAGTTCTTTTTTTTTTTAATTATCTTAAATTTTTCACCATATAAAATTTGGCTTTCAACACCAGATTTAATAGAGGGTTTTTTATAAATATTTTTTACTATCGATATTGAGTATGTACTAGTCATTAAGTTTAATTTTATCTTTTATTCTGTAAAGCAATATTAAGGAAGGTATGACCATTAAAGCTGTTATTATAAAAAAAATACCCCAATCACCGTTCAACCAGTCAACTAATGCCCCAGAAGATGAAGCAAGAGTTGTTCTACCTGCCGTTCCTATTGAAGCTAATAGAGCATATTGGGTTGCTGTATAGTTTCTATCTACAAGCAAAGATATAAAAGCAACAAATGCAACTGTTGCAAATGCTGCCGCTATATCATCTAGAACAACTGCTAATGCAAATAAAATATAGGATTTGTCACTCCATGCCAATACTGTAAAAAGAATGTTAGTTGAGGCCATAAGTATTCCTGCAAGAAACATTGATTTTATAATTCCTGATCTAATTGTAAATAAACCACCGAGCAAGGTAAATACAACAGTTGTTATCCAACCAAAAGTTTTTGAGTAAAGTGCTATATCTGATTTTGTAAAGCCAATTTCTTTATAAAAAATCACAGACATTCTTCCTAAAAAAGCTTCCCCAATTTTAAATAAAAAAATAAAAAATATTATACCTACTGCTATTGAAAATCCATTTTTTTTGAAAAAACTTATCAGTGGTCCAGAAATAGTTGATGATAACCAAGCTATAACTTTTGTAAAAATATTTTTTTTATTTAATTTGCTTAATATTTTTTGGTCAAGTTTATTTTGAATTTCTTGCTTAGTTGAAAAACTTTTTTCATTTATAAATAATAAACCTAAATTAAGCAAAACTACTACCATGCCGAGACCAATAAAAGTAATTTGCCAATAATTCACTAATCCTAAATTTTCAAAATATTGCGCTAAATTTAACGCTAAAACCCCTCCTAATTTATAGCCTGACCACCATCCTACCACAGCAACCGCTGCTCCCGCAGCCATTGCTTCTTTTTCATTTTCATTAATTTGCTCAATTCGTAATGCGTCTACAGTAATATCTTGAGTAGAAGATGCTAATGCCACAATAAGACCTGTACCAATAACTAATCCTAGGTTATTGGTTGGTTCAACAAAACTCCAAAAAATTAAGCTTAATAAAATTACAATTTGCATTAAAAAAATCCAAGATTTTCTATGCCCAATTTTTTTTGTTAAGTAAGGTATATAAATTCTGTCAATTAAGGGTGCCCATAGATAATTAAATGCATAAACTGCAAAAATAAGACCCGCCCAACCGATCGTTGTTCTCGATAAACCTTCCTCTTTCAACCATAAACTCAAACTACTTCCTATTATTACCCATGGAAAACCACTTATTGCTCCAAGAAGCAAAATTTTAAACATTCTTTTATCAAAGTAATATTTAATAATATCTTTAAATTTTTTTTGTTTTTTTATTTCAATCATTTTTTCCAAAAAGATGGTAAGAATATTATTAATATAGCAAATAATTCTAATCTACCTAAAATCATACCTACACTCAAAATCCATTTTGAGGTGTCAGGAAGACTATAAAAATTACCATTTGGTCCAATAACTGAGCCTAGGCCGGGCCCCACGTTAGATATAGAAGTTGCAGCTCCAGAAATCGAGGTAACAAAATCTAGACCAGTTAGAGATAGAAGCGCAGTTAAACAAAAAAAAATAACTATATAAAGATATATAAAAGAAATGATTGATGCTAAAAATTTATCATTAACATTATTATTTTCATATTTAATAACAAATATACCCCTTGGATAAATAACTTTTTTTAATTGGTT
>CACIRD010000012.1 GCA_902588965.1 uncultured Pelagibacteraceae bacterium | reverse complement strand
TCATTTTGTGCAAATGTTAGAAGAAATGGTTGCCTCCTATGAAAGAATCTCCACCCAGTTAGGTAAAGATATCTTTATGTGTCCTTCTGATTATCCTTATCTTTACATGAACAATGAAAAAACAAATGTTTTAATTGGTAATAAAAGACACTGGCGAACAATTAACAAGACTCTCTGTACATTTATGACAAGTAAAAGCTTGCTAAATCAGTATTGGAAGAATTTTGAAAATACGTGTTTAGATCGTCATGATCCATTTGAAAAATATATTAATGAGATTTATGAGAAAGAAATATGTGTTTCTCCTATTAAAAGTTTATCTTTGCATCTAACAAATATTAACTCAAGTTACGGTCTCGCTCCTTTTATTGATTATAAAAAACTGTGGGATGAAAACAAATAAAAAAAGCCCCTTAGATAATATAAGGGGCTTTTTATGAGAGAGTTTAAAGATAATTTAATCTCTTATTGCGTAAGCTATTACACCTGTTTCAGTTACATCAGTACCTTTGGTTTCTCCTTCTTTACTTAACCTAATACCGATTGTAGCTTTCATTATTGACCATACAATGTAAGCGACAACAAACACAAACGCGTTCACTGATATTACGCCAAGAAGTTGTGCGCCAAATGAAACGTCAGAATTTGTAATTGGTACTGCTAATGTTCCCCAAATTCCGGCGAACAAGTGTGCAGGTACTGCACCAACTACATCGTCGATTTTCATACTGAATAAAAATTTAGTACCAAAAACTACGATTACACCTCCAACACCACCAATTAAAATCGCTGCAAGTGGTGAAGGCATTAATGGTTCAGCTGTAATTGCTACTAATCCACCAATACATCCATTTAACATTTGTATAACGTCAGTTTTGCCAAATCCTAGTCTAGTTGTAAAAGCTGCTGCCATTACACCACCAGCTCCTGCTAAAAATGTATTTAAAAAGATAGTTGAAACTGCAATAGCATCGTCTGCTGTACCCATTGCAAGTTGTGAACCACCATTAAATCCAAACCAACCTAACCAAAGAATAAATATACCTATTGTTACTAATGGAATTGATGAAGCTGCAAATGGCTTTAAAGGAGCCGGAGCGCCAGATTTTGTAAATCTTCCTAATCTTGGTCCTAAAATAATTGCTCCTGCTAATGCTGCTGCACCCCCAGTTGAGTGAACAAGTGTTGATCCTGCAAAATCTGAGAAACCAGCAGAAGCTAACCATCCTCCACCCCACTGCCAACCCATTACTATTGGATATATAATACCAGATAAAATTGCTGCAAATAAAAAGAATGGCCATAATTTAATTCTTTCCGCAAGTGTTCCTGATACAATAGATACTGTTGTTGCACAGAAAACCATTTGGAAGTACCAATCTGAGCCGTCTGAGTATCCAGTATCAACTGCACTTGAATCAGACCAAGGTGTGAAACTACCAATGTAGCCACCTTCTGGAATTCCATATGCAAGGTTATATCCAACCATCCAGAACATAATTCCAGCTATTGAAAACAATCCTATATTTTTTGCACATATTACAGATACACTTTTTGATGTTACACTTCCTGCTTCAAGCATTGCAAATCCTGCAGCCATAAACATGACTAAAAATCCACAAATCAAAAATAGAAGTGTATTAAAAATGAATCCAACCTCAGCAGAAACTGTAGTTTCTGCAAAACCAGTACTTGTCATATTTAATAAGAAAAATAAACTTACTAAAGGACCAACTAGTTTTCTAAAATGTTTTTTCATAAAACCTCCCTGTTGTTAAAGACGTTTATATTTTTTTTTTATTCAAAAACTAATGTTGATTGGAAAAAATAGGTATGCAGTAATTGCATATAGAAACAGCCTTTATCAATTTTAATCAATAAAGGCTGTTGTAAGAAATTATTTGTTAAAAATTTCTTTAAGTGCTTTTGCAGGCAAAAATTTTACTTTTTGGGATGCAGCAATTTGTATTTGCTCACCAGTTCTTGGATTACGTCCAATTCTGGCTTTTCTTTTGGCTACTTTATACGTACCAAAACCAGCAATTTTCACAGAATCATCGTTTTTCAATGCATCAAGAATAGTGTTGGTTATAGTATCAAAAGTACGCTCGGCATCAGCTTTACTTTGATTCAAGCTACCTGAAAGCTTTGCTACTAGTTGTTTTTTGTTCATTTTAGCTCCGGTTTTAAAGGTTAATTACATACTTAACAAAATCCTCGATTTTTCAAGCTTTTTTTTAGTATGTAATTTATTTTTCCACACAAGATATTGTATTAAAAAAGTACTGATTTTACTTGTTTATTTGAGGGCTTTAAAATCCTTTAAAATAGACCCAAATCTTTAAGATCATTAAATGTTGCAAAAAACATTAAAGATAACAACAAAAACATTCCGATTCGAAAAAAACCCTCCTGTGTTTTTTGGCTAAGTGGTTTTCCTAAAATCTTTTCAAACCCATAAAACATTAAATGACCACCGTCTAACAAAGGAATTGGGAATAAATTAATCAAACCTAGACTAATAGAAATATAAGCCATCATGCTTAGGAATGGAATAATCCCAAATTGAGCCACTTGACCCGAAATTTTAGCAATTCTAATAGGTCCACCCAGCTGAGAAGTGTCAGCTTTTCCAAAGATCATAGCTCCTAGATAGCTAAGAGTAGATGAGGTAACGAAATAAACCTCATTCACAGAGTAATATAAAGCCTTAACTGGTCCAAGTTTTACATGGTTAACCTCATTATTATAGGCACCCAGTTTAATACCCACTATCCTTTTATTAATTTTATTTCCTAAATTGTCTACTGTTGAAACTATATTGGGTTTAATTTTCAAAAATAAATCTTGATCATATCTTGATACTTTAAAATCAATAAATTCTGCTGAAGACATTGTTATTAACTTAGACACATCTAAAATACTCTTAACTTCAGTTCCATCTATCTCTAATATAATATCATTTTTTTGTAGACCTGCTTTCGCAGCAGGACTATCGATTTGAACTTCGTTAATCATAGCTGGGGTAAAGTCTTTACCAACAAACATGTAAATGGATAAAAAAATAACTATAGCTAATATAAAATTAGCTATTGGACCAGCTGCCACAATAAGAGCTCTTTGATATAAAGGCTTCAGAATAAAAAGTTTTTCTCTTTCCTTTTCATTATATTTTTTTAAAATTTCAGCATGATCCGCTTGAGAAAATACATTTCTATCGCCAAAAAATTTTACATAACCCCCTAAGGGTATCCAACAAATTTTCCAACGAGTTCCTGAATTATCGTTCCACCCAAATATTTCTTTACCAAAACCAATTGAAAAATCAGTAACACCTACACCATATTTTTTGGCAAAATAATAATGTCCATACTCATGA
>CACIRD010000011.1 GCA_902588965.1 uncultured Pelagibacteraceae bacterium | reverse complement strand
AACTCAATTAGTGAAATTTTTTTAGTAGAAGGATATATGGATGTTATAGGATTAAGTAGAAATGGCATAGAAAATTGCGTTGCCAATTTGGGTACAGCCTTAACCGAAAGACAAATATCAATTTTAAATCAATTTTATAATGAAATAGTAATTTGTTTTGACAGCGACGAAAGTGGTTTTAAAGCTGCTGTGCGTGCAGCAGAAAACTCTATAAAAGAACTACAACCAGAGAAGCAAATTTCCTTTTTGTTTTTACCGTCGGGTGAGGACCCAGATAGCTATGTTAATAAAAATGGAAAAGATAAATTTTTAGAATTTTTTAAAACAAATAAAATATCAATACATGAATTTTTATTTAATTTTCTAAAAAATAAATCAACTAATTCACCTAGCTCATTAGCTATTTTAGAAAAAAAATTAAGAGATATAAGCAACACAATTAAAGATAGTTATATAAAGAAATACGTATTAGATTTTTTTTTAGGAAAAATGAATCAATTTTCACCCAATCTTAACATAAGCAAACAATTTGCTATTAAGCATGTATCTTCACTTAGTTCTACGAAAAAAATTTTTAATGACGCAAAATCTTTAAGCAAAGAAGAATTGCAAGAATATTCCTTGCTGTACCTCATTATAAATAATTTAGATTTTTTTAGAGAAAACAAAAATTTACTTGAAGATATAGACTTTATTACAACAGAAGGAAAAAAAATATTTTCTGATATTAGAGGGTTTATAGAAAGCAGCGCTGAAATTAGTTACAATGATATTCCAGTTGATAGTAATTATATTTTAAAAATAAATAAGTTTGCATCTATTAAACATATATCTAATAAAATAAAGAAAGATCCCAATAAACTAATAGAGATTTTTCATGAAATGGAAAAAGATCTTAAAAATCTCTCAATTCAAATGAGAATAAATGACTTAGAATCAAAATTTTCTAAGGATTTAAACGAAAATACTTTCAATGAGATAAAGGAATTGAAAAAATTACAAAATACCAACTAAATCTGATAATTTAAATATGGATTTTTTCAAAATTGCTATTATATAAGGTTTCCTAAATATATTACTGTGGAAAGAATAATTACAAAATCATTTGCAAGACTTATGGGCCGGGGTATCCATAGAGGCTTTATAACTCATGAAGAATTAAATAAATCTTTAGGGAAAAGAAATTTATCAACTCTAAACTTAGCGCAAGCATTTATACATATTTTAGATGAAAAAATTGTTCTGGTAGAGAAGAAATCAGACTTTAAAGTTTTAAAGAAAAGAGACAGTCAGTCAAAAGAAGAAGGAAAATCATTAGAGAAGAGCGATGACCCAATTAGAATGTATCTCAGAGAGATGGGAGGTGTTGAACTGCTATCTAGAGAGGGTGAAATCGCGATTGCTAAAAGAATTGAAGCAGGAAAAGATGTAATGTTAAATGCTTTGTCTCAGAGTCCAATTACTGCACAACAATTTTTTGAGTGGGATGAAAAACTTCAAAAAAATGAAATCTTAGTTAGAGAGATAATAGATATTGACACTAATTATATGGAAGACGAGTCAACAGGTGTTTCTGCGAAGCAAAAAAATTCTAGTGATCAAACAAAAACAAATAATCAACAAGAAGAAAGTCCAGCTGATGATGAAGATGAGTTCAACCCAACGCTAGCAGCTATGGAAGATGAAATTAAACCTAAAGTTTTAAAAACAATTAATGACCTAACAAAAGAATATAATAAACTCATCAAATATCAGAAGGAAAAATTAGATTGTATATTACAATCTAAAAGTTTCTCTCCATCAAAAGAAAAAAACTATTTAAAGATAGTAGACGCCATACTGGAAAATATAAAATCACTTCAGTTATCACCATCAGTTTTGGAGGAATTAGTTCAGAAACACTATATGGAAAATAAAAAAATCATATCTCTAGAGGGTAATTTATTGAGACTAGCGTTAAGCCAAAAGATTTCTCGAAATGAATTTGTAAAATTTTATGTTGGCAATGAAATTAACCCTAACTTAAAGTCTTTCTTAGACACCAATGTTACCTGGAAACAATTTTTTCAAAAAAATAAAGATGAGTTCAAAAATATAAGAGAAAGACTTATTGAAACTAGTAATAGACTAGGAATTTCTGTAACTGAATTTAAAAAGTTATTAAGTAGAATTCAAAAAGGTGAAAAAGAATCGCGAATAGCAAAAAAAGAGATGGTTGAGGCAAATTTAAGATTAGTAATTTCTATAGCAAAAAAATATACAAATAGAGGTTTGCAATTCTTAGATTTAATCCAAGAAGGAAATATAGGATTAATGAAAGCTGTTGATAAGTTTGAATATAGAAGAGGTTATAAGTTTTCAACATATGCAACATGGTGGATTAGACAAGCAATCACAAGATCTATTGCGGATCAAGCGAGAACTATAAGAATTCCTGTTCACATGATTGAAACAATAAATAAAATTGTTAGAACTCAAAGATTAATTTTAAGTGAGTTTGGAAGGGAAGCCACACCCGAGGAGCTAGCAAAAAAATTGAGAATGCCTCTTGAAAAAGTAAGAAAAGTTTTAAAAATTTCTAAAGAGCCAGTTTCTCTAGAAAAACCAGTTGGCGATGAGGAAGATAGCAGTCTTGGAGATTTTATAGAAGATACAAAAGCTCTTGCACCATTGGAACAAGCAATTAAATCAAACTTAAGTGAGGCGACTACAAAAATCTTATCTACACTTACACCTAGAGAAGAAAGAGTTTTAAGAATGAGATTTGGCGTTGGTATGAACACAGACCACACCCTCGAGGAAGTTGGTTTGCAATTTTCTGTAACTAGAGAAAGAATTAGACAAATAGAAGCTAAAGCTTTAAGAAAATTAAAACACCCTAGTAGATCAAAACAATTAAAAAGTTTCCTAGAAAGCTAATCTATAATATTGTTCAAAATACTTATGGATGTCTTTAGACTAAACAGAGATATTGCGCAGCTAGCCGTATTACAAAGAATTGAACTTGCTGATATAAATTTGAAAAGAATTAGAAAACTATTTGGGAGATATATGTTTTCAAATTTTTTTTCTAAATATTTTATCAATGTGTCAACTATTGGTAGAAATTACTACAAATTAATGAGAGATGAGTTTGAAACAATTCAAAAATATTTAAATCCAGGACAAAATATTTTAAGTGTTGGCTCGGGTATTGGGGGACTCGAACTTATAATAGCCAAAGAAATTTCAAATATTAAATTAAATTTTGTTGAGAAAAATTATATATCAAAAAAAATTAAATATGGGTGGGATGACTCAAATTCTGAAGCTTATAATAGCCTGCATCTCCTTGAAAAGTTCTTAACTTTAAATAGTATAAATAAGGAAATATATAAAATCTTTGATTTTGATAAAGATGTTCTTCCAATTAAAGAGTTTGATATAATTATTTCACTTTATTCTTTAGATTTTCATTATAATTTTGATCTATATAAAAATTATTTTAAAAAAAAC
>CACIRD010000010.1 GCA_902588965.1 uncultured Pelagibacteraceae bacterium | reverse complement strand
TGATATTTTTTTGAATAAATCAATCCTCCTAAGGTAAAAATGAAAATAACGGTAATGAGTATAATTAATGATGATGATTGGTTTAAAAAGTATGTTTTATCCATATTCCCTTTCTGAATTACCGGACAGGTTCTTAGGGTATATTCTCAGCCTTTTTTAAGACACCCCCTGATTTATTTTATTTGATATTTTGCACGAAATAAACTTTTTTTTAATAAAAGAATTAGTTTAAAATCATTAATAGTAAGCCTGATGTTACATAAATTGAAAAAATAAAAGCCAAAACAACTATAAAATACATAATTGTTACTACTCTATCTCTTTTTCTTCTTTGTCTTACAAAAGGCTTGTCGTCTAGATCGCAGATGTCTCTTTTGCCAATAACTTTATAATCGCACGTATATCTCCATAAAGAATTTGGCATTCTTGGATCTGTTTGATTATAATATTGTATCCAGGCTACTGCGTACTTAAAAGATATGTATGAAACTATCAAAAGTAATGCGGAAGTAAGCATTTGAATTAATCTAAAATTGTTCTGACTCTGTTGAACCCTTCATGGCTGTTGTGGAACTTTTTCCACCACTAATCGTGTTTGATACAGCATCAAAATATGAAGTTCCGACTTCTCTTTGATGCTTAACGCTTGTGTATCCATCTTTTTCTCTAGCAAATTCTTGTTCTTGAATTTTTGAGTATGCTGTCATTCCTTCTTTTTTGTAATTTTGAGCTAGTTCAAAAATAGCAATATTCTGTGTATGGAAACCTGCTAATGTAATGAATTGAAACTTATAACCCATCTCACTAATTTTTTGTTGAAATGTTGCAATTTCAGAATCTGATAAATGTTTTTTCCAATTAAAAGATGGAGAACAGTTGTATGCAAGAATTTTACCAGGATATTTTGCATGTATTGCCTCAGCAAACTTCTTTGCCTCTTCTAAATTTGGCGTTGCAGTTTCACACCAAATCAAATCAGAATAAGGTGCATAGGCTAATCCTCTAGAGATCGCTTGATCAATTCCATGTTTAACATAATAAAAACCCTCTGGTGATCTTTCGCCAGTTAAAAAAGGTTTATCATTTTCATCATGATCATTAGTAATTAATTTTGCAGCATTAGCATCTGTTCTTGCCAAAATTATTAAAGGAACATCTGCAATATCGGCTGCTAATCTTGCTGCTTTTAAATTTTTTATCATTGTGCTAGTTGGAACTAAAACTTTTCCACCCATATGACCGCACTTTTTTTCACTAGCTAATTGGTCTTCAAAGTGCACACCCGCCGCACCTGCTTTTATAAATTTTTTTGATAGCTCAAAAACATTCAAAGGTCCGCCAAAACCTGCTTCTCCATCAGCGATTATTGGCAACATATAATCAACTCTGTCTTTAGAGTTCATCACACCATCTTTAATTTCCATGTGCTGAATTTGATCTGCTCTAGTAAGTGCGTTATTCATTGATTCAACTAATTTTGGAGCACTATCATAAGGATATAATGATTGGTCAGGATACATTTCACCTGCACTATTTGCATCAGCAGCAACTTGCCATCCGCTTAAATAGATTGCCTTAAGTCCTGCTTTGGCATGTTGTACGGCATGGTTTCCTGATAATGAGCCTAATGTACTTATGTAGTTTTCAGTATTTAATAATTTCCAAAGTTTTTTTGATTGATGCTTGCACATCGAATATTCAATTTTAATCGATCCTCTAAGTCTTTCCACTTCTTCCGGGGTGTAATCTCTTTTTATACCTGAAAATCTCTTTAATTCGTAGGACACTTTTGATTCTGAGCTCATATAAAATCTTTGTATAATTATTTGTTTAAGAACTCGGGTATTAGCCGTTTCCACCAAATTCGTTAGTGAACTCGTTCATACCGCTAGAACCCCAATCACAATGATCATCTCTCAAATAAATACCTGTGTCGTTATTTTTTGAAACTTTAGCTAAATCAAACTTCAATTCTGAGTTATTTTTTTCAGTATTTATGTTGTTTTTGTTGTCCATAAACAGCTTATAATTTACAATATTTACAATTGCTATAAAAAAACGCTATTTTGCTTGTAAATTGCATAAATTTTTTGTAAATTAAAATTTACAAAATTTACATACTTAGGCTATGAGTCAAATAGATATCGATATTGGCAAGAAAATAAAGGCTTTTAGGGTTAAGCTTGGTCTCCAAGCAAAGAAGCTTTCAGAGCAATTAAATATTTCCCCTAGTTATCTAAACTTAATCGAAAATGGAAAAAGAAAGATTGATGGGGATTTGCTTTTGAGAATTTGTCATGAACTCAGAATTGAGCCGGTAGATTTAAATGTAGTGAATGAGTTAAATCTTGAAAATTCTAAAATTGCAATTTCAAAATTCTCGGATCAGAACTTCTTAAAAAAGTCAAATTTAAAAGTTGGACCAAAAATAAAAGCTTTTAGAAGACAGCTTGGAATACAGGCTAATAAGTTGGCGGAACAACTTGGTATATCTCCAAGTTATTTAAATTTAATTGAAAGTGGCAAAAGAAGAATTGATGGTGATTTAATTATTAAAATTTGCAAAGAACTTAGGATAGAGTTAAAAGACATTACAAGTCAAAGTGAGCTGAAATTAGAAAATAATATTTCTGAGCTTCTGAGCGACGAGCTTTTCGAGGATCTAGATATTTTAGGCCCTGAAGTTAAAGATTTAGTTAATACAAACCCTAAAATAGCTAAAGCTTTAATTAAACTCGGTGACAACTACAAACAAAAAGACCACGATATAGTAAATAGAGTTGAAAATATTTCAGGGAAAATTATTGATAGTAGAAAAGCATCTTTTCCTGGAGAAGTAGTTTCAGATTTTTTACAAGAAAATAAAAATTATTTTCCAAAGCTAGAAGAATTTGCAAATGAAGTATTTTTAAATATTCAGGTTAATAATAGAGCAACTTATATGGCTCTGTGTGAATATTTAAAAAATAAACATCATATTATTGTTAAAGATGTTTTGCCTGAGGAAAATAAACCTTTTTCAAAAGTTTTTAAAAAAAAAGAGAAAGAATTACTCTTAAGTGATTATGTGGCACTAGAAACAAAAAAATTATATGTAGCTGCACAAATTGCTCATGAAGGCGCTATAGGTATTATTGAAGATTATTTGTTAAAATTTTCATTTCCATCGGAAGAATCAAAAAAACTGACAAAAGTTGCATTGTTAAACTATTGTGGTGCAGCAATTTTAATGCCCTACAAAATGTTCCATAGCGAATGCATTAAACAAAAGTATGACCTTGAACTTTTGCAAAATACTTTTGCTACCACTTTTGAACAAATTGCCCATCGTGTTACATCGCTTCAAGATCCTAAGCTACCTGGTATACCTTTTCATTTTTTAAGAGTCGATATAGCTGGAAATATTTCAAAAAGATTTTCTTTATCAGGAATTGAGATCCCTAGGTATGGTGGAGCATGTCCAAGATGGAATGTTTATTCAGCATTTACACGTCCAGGCTTTATACAGGCTGCTGTAAGTAAAATGAGTAATGGTGAAAAATATGTTTGTATTGCCAGAACAGTTGAAAAAGGAGTTGGAAGATTTGGAGAAGCAAAAAGTATTTTGTCAATTGGTCTTGGATGCGAAGCAAAGTATGCCAAAGATTTTGTTTATACTGAAAATTTAAATTTAAATGATAAAAAAACTGAAATACCCATCGGTGTTTCTTGCAGAACATGTGATCGTCTTGATTGTTCTCAACGTGCTTTTCCTCCATTGCATAAAAAATTTGATGTGGATGTTAATTCTAGAGGTATATCTGTATACGTAAGTGATTAACTATAATTAGAAACAAACTAAATGCTCAATATGTATAGGTCTTTTTATTCCAAATTTTTGATTTATTTCATGTTGATGAATATGATGTGAATGAACAAATACAGGAATTATCAAATTTTTAAGTGTTTTGAGGGTGTAAATAAAGTTTGTTCCTCTAAATTTTCTATCAACTACCTCCAATTTAAGATTGCTTTTATCATCATGTTCTAAATCCTCTGGTTGGATCAAAAGTTTAACATTAGTACCTAAGGGTAATGGTCTAACAAAGTTTCCAGTAATAGTGCCTAATTCATCATTTTCTAAGCTTTTTGGACTAGTAACTTTTGCAGGTATTAAAACACCCCTGTTAAGAAAGTTTACAACCTCAACAGAGTTGGGAAAATGATACACGTTATAAGGATCATCAAACTGCTTAAGTTCATTATTTAATATTATTCCACATTTTGAACCAAGATAGAAAGCTTCATAAGAGTCATGTGTCACAATTATTGTAGAAATTTTTAGATTTTTTAATATTTTTTTTAATCTTACTTGAATTTC
>CACIRD010000009.1 GCA_902588965.1 uncultured Pelagibacteraceae bacterium | reverse complement strand
AATTATTTATATGTTGTTTTAAAAACAAAATCTTTTTTTTTTTCCCAATAACCCTCATTGTCGTAAAGATCCCATAAGAATCCCAAAGATCATTAAATTTGGTTTCTTTGAGATTTTTAAGTAGATAAGATTTTTTTAATAATAAAGTCGCCATTTTTTGTTAGAAATGATTCTGGATGAAACTGAAATCCATAAATTTTATTTTTAATATCTTCAAAACCCATCGCGATATTAGTTTTTGAACATCTCATTGATATCTTAATTCTATTTGAGTTAAATGGTTCATATAACTTTAATGAGTGATAACGTCCAACATAAAATATTTTATTTTTTTTAAATATCTTACTATGAGGCGTAATTTTAATTTTTGACTGGTACCCATGGTAAATTTTTTTTTGTTGAACGATTTTTCCTTTTTCTGCATGAAGTATTTGTTGGTAACCTAAACATATCCCAATAATTTTTTTTTTTCCTTTAAATTTATTATAAATTTTTGTAGTTAATGGATAATCTTTTGGAGAACCTGGGCCAGGTGAAAAAATTATAACTTTACTTTGTTTTAATTTTTTTTCATTAATATCAAAATAATTTGTACAATATACATCATCAAATTTAGAAAATTGATGCACTACATTCCATGTAAAAGAGTCTTGATGGTCAATTATGTATATCATTTATATAATTCCAATAAAGATTTTGCTTTAATAAAGTTTTCGTTAAATTCTTTTTTTGCTGAACTATCCAGTATCACTCCTGAAGCTGCCGATATCTCTGAAATTTTTTTAAAATTTAATATAGATCTGATTATGATATTGAATCTCATATCTTGATTAAATTTAATATATCCAAAGCTTCCAGTAAAAATATTTCTATCTTCTTTTTCTTGTTTATTTAAAATCTCTAAAGTTCGGATTTTAGGGCAACCTATGACTGATCCCCCAGGCATCATTGAGGTTATTATTTCCTTTAGAGAAATATTTTTTTTTAGTTTTCCATGAATTGAAGTCACATAATGAAATAAGTGCTTATATTCTTCTACAAATTTTTCTTTTAAAATTTTTACAGTGCCAGGAACACAAATTCTTGATAAATCATTTCTTTCCATATCAACAATCATATTATGTTCTTTTGTTTCCTTGTTGTTAAATCTAAAAAAATTAAGGGCTTTACTTTTATCTAAATTAATATTTTTTCTTAAAGTTCCAGCTATTGGTTTTGTTAGAATTTTATCCCCTTTTTTGTCTATCAGTGTTTCTGGAGAACAGCTAACAATAGAAAAATTTTTATCTCTGATCATAAAAGACTCTGGTGAGGAGTTTGTTTTCATTAATTTCCAGAAAAAATTAACAGAGTTTATAATTGACTTGTTTTTATATTTTGTACAGATTTTTATTTGATAAGTTTCACCCTGCCTAATTTTTTTTGAAAAAAGTTTAAAAATTTTTTTATATTTATTATAATCAATATTAAGTTTAAATGGACTTAATATTTTTGTTTGATTAAAAACTTTCTTAAATTTAACATCTTTTATGGTTGAAACAACTTTAATATCTTTCCTAATTTTTACTATAGTTTCAGGTTTATAAAATATACTTTTGTAAAAATTAATTTTTTTTTGTTTTTTAATCTTAAGGTTAAGAAGACTACATAAAATTTCATATCCAAAAAAGCCTATATATAAGTCAGTTTCTTTTTTATATTTTTGATTTTTTAATGAATTTAAAAAATTATTAATGTTTTTGTTTGTTAAAATTTTTTTTTTCGAAAAATCTGTATAAATATTATATCCACCATTTACTTTGTAAATAATCAAAGGTTTATTTGACAAATATAAATTTTCTAAATAACTGTTATATTTAAATTTATGCAGTCTGAGGTCTTTCAATTGCTTTCTCCTTTATAGGGAGATGTATCAAACCAGCGAAAATAGATAAAGCTATAGAAATGTACCAGGCATAATCATATGAACCAAACTGATCATAGAATAGTCCTCCTAGGTACGCACCCAGAAATGAACCTACTTGATGGCTTAAAAAAACAAATCCATAAAGAAGACCTATATATTTTGTCCCGAAAATATGACCAACAAGTCCATTTGTTGGTGGTACAGTAGCTAACCATAAAAATCCAAAAGTTATGCCAAAAAACATTGCGTTAAAAACACTTGGGGGTAAGAAAATAAAATATGCTATAGAAACACCTCTTAATAGATAAATTGCACTGAGTATTTTTTTTTTACTATATTTTGTTGATAAATATCCAGATGTAAGTGTACCTAATATATTAAATAGTCCTATCAAAGCAAGAATGGCAGCTGCGCACCAATCTGGCAACCCTTTATCGTTCACATAAACTGGAATATGTGTTGCCACAAGAGCTATATGCCATCCACAAACAAAAAACCCTAATGTTAAATAGTTAAAACTTTTATTATTAAAAGCTTCTTTTAATGCTTCTAAAGCGGTTTGTTTATTGTCTGGACTTATTCCTACAGGAGTTTTTGGCGTTGTTAAAAAAAATGAAACAATTAATCCAAAAATTAATAAAAAGATAAAAAATAATACTGTTGTTTCCCATCCAGCCTCAACTAAAGAGTATCTTGTTAACAAAGGCGATAAAAAATATCCAAATGATCCTGCTGCAGTCACGATACCTGTTGCCATTGTTCTGTTTGATAAAGGAAAATGTTTTGCAACAATGGAAATAGGTATACTGATTGCAGTAGCTCCCAGGCCTACGCCCATAAGTATCCCAACGCTTAAGGTAAAATAAAAACCTGTGTTTATTCCTGAATATAAAAGCCAAGCACCCAATAAATAAAATATAAAACCAATAAATACAGCTATATTTCCTCCATATTTATCAGTTATAATTCCAAACCACGGGCCAAATAAACCCCATAAAAACAACTGTAGCCCAATAGCAAAACCAAATTGGGTCATTGTAATGTTTAAATCAATCGAAAAATCAAAAAAGAAAAGTCCGAGGGTTTGCCTTATACCTAGTGATATTATCACAACTAAAGATGCCGCAATTAACGTAACTAATGCCACTTTACTTTGAAAAAATTTTGATGAAATCATTTAATATGTTTAAGCGATTTTTTTAAATCTTCAATCAAATCTTTTGGGTCCTCAAGGCCAATGTGGAGTCTTACTAAATGTTCATTTTTATTTAATTTTGAATATTTTCTATTACCTTGTTCTTGCTTATCCTGATGAAGTGCAAGACTTTCGAAGCCACCCCAACTATATCCATAACCAAATAATTTTAGTGAATTTACAAATTTTATAACTGATTGTTTATTTTTTGTTTTAATTTTTAAACCCATCAAGCCTGATGCGCCTGAGTAATACTTTTTCCACATTTTATAATTAAAAGATCCTTTGTTAAAAGGATACAAAATTTTAATTTTTTTATTTTTTGATAAAAAGCTTGCAACTTTTTTTGCATTTTCTTGGTGCTTATCTAGTCTAATATCTAATGTTCTGAGTCCTCTTATAATTAAATATGCATCGTCAGGTCCTAACCTGAGACCAGTTATTTTATATGCCTTTTGAACCAAATTAAAAGTTCTTTTGTTAACCGCCAAACTTCCGCCCATAACATCAGAATGTCCTGAGTAATATTTTGTAGCGGATACTATAGCCATATCGAATCCAAGATTAATAGGCTTAAAAAAATACGGTGTTGCCCAGGTATTATCTATAATGGTAAATAATTTATTTTTTTTTGCTATTGTAATGATTTTAGATAAATCTTGAAACTCAAAACTATTACTTCCTGGACTTTCAACAAAAATTAATTTTGTTTTTTTTGTAATATTTTTTTTTAAACTATTTAGGTCATGAGGATTATAAAAAATTGTTCTTATATTAAAATTTTTTAAAAAATCTTGCGTAAACAATCTAGTTGGTGAATAAACAGGGTCAGCAACTAAAATTTCATCTCCTGGTTTTACAACGCTGAAAATAGATAAAAATACAGATCCAAAACCGGTCGGAGTTAAGAAAACATGATAGCTATTTTCCATTTTTTTAAGCATTTGCTGCAGGGTAAACGTCGTTGAAGTTCCCATTCTTCCATAATCAAAATGATATCCTGTGGGGTCTTTACTGCCTCTTTTTTGTGTCTTTCTAATATCTTGCATAGATTTAAAAATTATTGTTGATGCTCTTACAACAGGAGGATTTACTGTCTGATTGTGGTAGTCTTTAGCAGTATGTTTTAAAAAGGTTTTAATAGATTTATCCATAAAAAAATTGATATGTTTATTACACAGTGCTATATCCACCGAATAAGTCAATAAAATTATAAAATTGAGGTAAGAATGGGATATCCAAAAAAACATAGAGGCCGTAGAAAAATGGGCTCAAAAAAAAGAAGAGCAAGAAAGAAAAACAAGAAAAAGTAATCCAACTCAAAATGGATAGTATATCTAAAGTTAGATCCATAACTTTATGGATTTTCATAATACCTTTCATCGCAATAAATGCGTGTTTAATATTAATTACGCAATTTCATGAATTATTCCCAAATCAAGGAGATGTAATACTAAATACAATACCCTACATTGATGGTGGTGCCTCAATAAGCAGAACAGCTAGAGTTTTTCCAACATATTTAATATTTAAACCAGCGATGTTTATTACTTCGTATTTATTAATTAAGTACTGGTTATATAATAAGTCAATTGTTTTATCGATTAATGGTAACCATAAGTATGTAAGAAAATTCTTATTTTTTGGAATTGGTTCCGCAGTATGTTTGGTAATTCATTCTATATTTTTAGGAATTAAGTTTGATTATGATTTATATAAATTATTCAGACGCGTAATTATGCTTGCCTTTATAATATTTGAAATTGTCGCCCAAGCTTATTTGGTCGCAACTTTATATTCATTTAGAAAAAAGTTATTAACTTTAATAAATATTAAAATACTTACAGCTAAAATTATTTTAGTATCATGTTTAATTGTTATAGCAGTAATTAGTATACCTATTATCAGCTTGCCTGGTGATAATTTTTTGGGATTTAATCTTAAATCATTTAAACACGCCCTTGAATGGGATTATTTTTTAGGAGTAATTTCTTTTTATTTACTAACTTTTTTTATGTGGAAAAAAACTAGTTCTTAGAAATCCATCCTCCACCTAAGACTTTATCTCCATATTCATCTTTTGAGTAAAAAACACAAGCCTGACCAGGTGAAATTCCATATTCATCCTCGAGAAGTTCTAAACTAGCTTTTTTTTTATTTAGTTTAATCTTAGATCTTAAAAGTTTGCCAGTTGATCTAATTTTGACAAATACCTCATTTTTAAAAATTTTTTCACTACAAAGCAAATTAACATCTCTTAGAATTATATTTTTTTTTATCAGTTCTTTTCTTGTTCCAACAATAACTTCATTTAAATCTGGAATAATATCTACTACATATAAAGGCTCTTTTGCGGATATTTTAATTCCTTTTCTTTGTCCAATTGTAAAATTTACTATACCACTATGAACTCCTAAAACTTTGCCATTAGAATTTTTAATGTTACCTTTTTTAAAAGATTCAGGTTTTAATTTACCAATTACTGAGACATAATCTCCATTGGGAACAAAGCAAATATCTTGACTGTCTGGTTTTTCAGCTACATTAAGTTCTAAATTTTTTGCAATTTTTCTAGTTTCAGATTTTAACATTCCTCCTAGTGGAAAGCGTAGATAGTTTAATTGTTCTCTAGTTGTATTAAACAAGAAATAACTTTGATCTCGATTTTCATCTATGGCTCTATACATTTCTGTATTTTTATTATTTGTTATGCTTTTTACATAATGACCAGTCACAAGAGCATCAGCATTTAATTTTTTTGCTTCATTAAATAAATCGTTGAATTTTACAGTTTTATTACATTGAATACATGGGACTGGTGTTTCGCCCTTAAGGTAACTATCAACAAAATTATCAATCACGCCTTCTTTGAATTTGCTTTGGTAGTATAAAATTTTATGTTCAATGTCTAATTTTTGTGCGACTCTTTTTGCATCAATAATATCTTGACCGGCACAACATTGTTTAGACTTAACAGTGCCTTTATTATCGTCGTAAAGTTTTAATGTTATTCCTATAACATTATACCCTTCTTTTTTCATCATCCCGGCAACAGTAGATGAGTCGACTCCTCCAGACATTGCAACTACCACTGTTGTATCTTTTGGACTTTTTTTAAATCCTAAAGAATTAGTTTTTATTGTCATAATAATGTTATTTATACTGATTTATAATATAAATTAAATTAAATGATTTTAGATTTTGAACCAGGTGATAAAGTTGTCAATCCAGCTAATAAAAGTTGGGGAATTGGTCAAGTTCAATCAATTATTAATGGAAAAGTCACAGTTAATTTTGAAAATGTCGGAAAAAAGGTAATAAATATAAATAATATAGAACTTAAAAAAATAAATAATGAATAACGAAGAACTAAAAAAAATTAACTATAGTTTAATTGATACTTTTCTAAAAGCGGGACAAAGATGTTTAGAAATAAGAAATGCAGGATTAAAAAAGCAAATAAAATCTGACAATACTCCAGTGACAAATGGTGACATAGAAGTAAATGATTTACTGACGGATAAAATTAAAAAATTAACCCCTGAAATTCCTATAGTTTCAGAAGAAAGTTCAGAAAATAAAACAAATAGTGATTTAAAAAAATTTTGGCTAATAGACCCAATAGATGGGACGCATGATTATATAAATGACAAAGATGAATTTACATTAAATGCTGCGCTTGTAATTGATAAAAAACCAAAATTAGGGATTATATATGCTCCTGCAAAAAAAAGGTTATTTTATAGCTATGGTTTGGGTTTAAGTTTTGAACTATTTAAAAATGAAGAAATTAAAATTACTTGTAAAAAAAAAACAAAAGAAAATGAAGTTAAAGCAGTCACGTATTCAGATAAAATAAAACCATTAATTTCTGAATGTCATAAAAAATTTGGTGTTACAAATTATATAAAAATGAAAAGCTCTTTGAAATTTTGTGTAATAGCAACAGGTGAGTTCGACTTATATGTTGCTGAACCCAGAGCCTGTGAATGGGATATTGCTGCTGGACATGCAATATTAGAAAATGCTGGGGGTATTATAACCGATTTTGATAATAATGATATTTTTTATGGGAAAAAAGATTTTAAAAATCCTGGTTTAATTGTTAAAAGATCGAAAGATTTATAATGGATGATCAGATTAGAATAATATTAATAATAATTGTATCGACTTCAATTTTTGGTCTTTTGCTTTTTGTATTTGTAAAAAACTTTATTAAAAAAAAAATTGAATATTATCTAAAAGAAAAAAATAAAAAATTATAATAAACTTATTATTTTAGAATAATCGTCTTTCTCTAGTTCCATAACTTTTTTTGATGTTTCAAAATCAAAACCTGCTCTTGCTAATACTCCTATATCTTTTTTATAAAAAAGAGGTCTATTACTTTCATTTCTTGCAGGTCCTATTCTTTTCTTTTTACATATTTTAATTGCGGAAAAAAAATCTTGGTCTTCATTTTTTTCTTTTATTTCATCAATTGTATCCTTAATATATTTATCGTTTACACCTTTCAAAATTAAATAATTTCTTATCTTGTTTATAGAACTTCCGCGTTTAATTAAACTATTTGCTTTTGATTTTGAATAAAATTTATCATTAACAAATTTAGATTTTTCTAAGTCTTCTAAAACTACATCTATTAGTTCTGTGATATTTTTTTTATTAATATTTGGAACTTTGATTTTAATATATTTTTTTAACAAATAAGTCTTTAATTGTTGTTTTGAAGGTGCGTATTTCTCTATATAACTCAATGAAAATTTACGCATTTCCTCAACAGTAACTTCAAGCGTTTTTTTTTTATTTTTAATGGGAATCATTTGATAATTTAATATATTATATTTTTTAATGATTGAGCAAATTTCAGACTTTTTTACATTAGAAATGATCTATCTGTGGTTGAACATTGGGGTTCTTCCTTTTTGGTTCGTTTTGATCTTTTTTCCTCAAACGAATATATCTAGATATATTGTTACTTCAATTATTCCTTTTTTGATTCTTAGTTCAATTTATATTTATTTAATATTTATCTTCTATAAATCGGATTATGATTTTGTAAAAAATTTTAATCTTTACATGGGATTAAATCAATTAAGTGAACTTTTTGAAAAGGAAAGTTTTCTAATTTTATTTTGGATACATTTTATATCTATAAATCTTTTTTGTGGATCTTGGATTGTAAGAGATAGTCAAAAATATTCAGTTTCGAAAATTTTAATTTCAATACCATTGATCGTTACTTATTTTGTCGGGCCTTTTGGTATAGTTTTATATTGGTTTGAAAGAATATTTTTTGCAAAAAAAATTGGACTCTACGATTGAGATATTTTAAAGGTACTATTTTTTATTGCTCCAAAACCTCCTTCAATGTGAGAAACCTTTTTAAAACCCATATCTTTCAGAGTTTTTGCTGCTAGCGCTGATCTTAGTCCACCTGCGCAAAATAAAACCATTTCTTTATTTAAATCTAGTTTTCCCTGTTTGAAATATATACTCTCAGGATCTAGCCAAAACTCAAGCATTCCTCTTGGAATATGATTGGCTCCATCTACTTTTCCCTCTTTTTGCAGTTCTCTAATATCTCTAATATCAATTAAATTACAGCTATTTTCATTAACCATTTTAAATGCTTCATCAGTTGAAATTGTTTTTATTTCTTGAAGAGCTTCCGAAACAAGAGTTTGAGATGATTTAATTGTCATAATAATGTAAATATTTATATCATAAATTTAAAAAATATTATGAAAAAAATTTTCATCAAACTTGCAAAATTATTAGGTTATGAAATTATTGACCAAAATAATTTTTATTCTCCGTCTCTTGACAAGCAATTAAATGAAGACCTTTCT
>CACIRD010000008.1 GCA_902588965.1 uncultured Pelagibacteraceae bacterium | reverse complement strand
ATCTCTTCAAGCTCCACATTGTCAAAATATGTAAACTTTTGTTGATTAATTGAAGTTTATTGGGTCAACATCAACTGTCAGTTTTATTCCTGATGAGAATTTGAATTTTGGTAAAGCTGCGGCTAGAGAATTTTGAATACTTATAGATTTTTTTCCTCTTATCAAAAGTCTAACCCTAAATTTTTTTTTTATTCTAAATATAGGAGAATTTACTGGACCGAGCACTTTGCTATCTATATTTTTCTCGATAAAATTTTTGAAATTAACAGACTCTTTCTCAATTTTTTTTTCATCCGGGCCGGTTAATATAATAGATATAAATCTCTGAAAAGGAGGAAGATTATTATGTTTTCTAAGTTCTAATTCTTTTTCCAAGAATATATTTGGATCACTATTAGTAATATTGTTTATCATATTTTTATCTAGATTATAAGTTTGAAAGTAAACAGTAGATGGTCTTCCAGTTCTACCAGCTCTGCCAGCAAGTTGGTGGTATAACTGTAAATTTTTCTCGGTTCCCCTTAAGTCGTGACCTTGAGAAGTAAGATCAATATCAACAACAACTATACAATTAAGACTTGGAAAATGAAAACCTTTAGATATTAATTGCGTTCCAATTAGTATTTGAATTTCATTATTTACAATTTTTTTTAAAATTTCTGCAGAATTTTTTTTATTAATACTATCGCTTGAAAATATAGATATTTTTTTGTTTGGAAATTTTTTTTTGACTTCTTCAAAAATTCTCTCTACACCAGGCCCACAAAAAGTAAATTCACATTTTGCTTTATCTTTACAATTTCTATCAAGTTTAGATTTATAACCACAGTAATGACATAACAAAAGATTTTTATTTTTATGATAAACCAAATTAATAGAGCAATTAGGACAAGAAAAACTTTTTAAGCATTTTTTACATAAAACGTAAGGGGAAAATCCTCTTCTGTTTAAAAAGAAAAGAACTTGATCTTTCTTTTCAAGGTGTAAATTAACTTTGTCAAATATTTGATCAGAAATCCAAGATTGGGGTTTTATTTTAACTTTATTTAAATTTATTATTTCATAATTTGGTAGAGATGCATTTTGATAGCGTGATTGAAGATTTGAATGCTTATACTTTCCTTTTTTAATATTATCAAAAGTTTCTACTGAAGGAATTGCTGTTACTAAATTAATTGGAATATTTTCAAATGAAGCTCTTGATATTGCCATATCTCTAGCGTTATATATAACACCTTCGTCCTGCTTATAGGACTGGTCATGTTCCTCATCAACTATTATTAAACCTAAATTTTTAAAAGGTAAGAAAAGTGATGATCTTGCACCGATAACAGTTTTAATTTTGTTATTAGCGACACCACTCCAAATAATTTCTTTATTTTTTTTTGTTATTTTGGAATGCCATATTGCTGGTTGAAAACCAAAAAAATCAATAAATTTTTTCTCAAACTGACTTGTTAAACCAATTTCTGGTAGTAAAATAAGACCCTGATAGTTTTTTTCCAGAATTTTTTTAAAAGCTTCAAAATAGACTATGGTTTTGCCAGAACCAGTAACGCCCTGTAGGACGTGAACCCTAAATTTTTTATTAGTAAAGTTCATTTCTTTTAAACTTTCTTTTTGATGTAAATTTAACTCAACTTTATTAATTAAATTTTTTTTAGTAAATTTATGAAAATCTTTTTTTGGTAAATTTTCGACAACTTTATTACTTAAAAGAAGTAGTTTTAAAGCCATTCCTTTTGGGATCATGTTATATTTTGAAAACCAATTTAAAAAACTAATTGTATTTTTGCTTAAGCTTGGAACTTGAAATTTTTTAATTACATTTTTAATCTTATAATTTTTATTTTTTTCTTTTTCAAAATCGTCCCACACTACACCTGTAGCTTTTGTATTTCCAAAAGGGACTTCAACATAATCTCCTAAATTTAATTTAAAATTACTTTCGTACGTGAAAGGGTGGTTAAAAATATTTGGAATAAGAATCGGTACTTTCATAATTATATATTATGAAAATATTTTAAGAGTGTATTGCTCTTTTATCTACTGATAATGCAGCTTCTTTTATTGCCTCAGAAAAAGTAGGATGTGCATGACATGTTCTTGCGATATCCTCAGAGCTCGCCCCAAATTCCATGGCTATAGCCATTTCTGCTATCATTTCTCCTGCATGTGAGCCTATCATATGGACACCTATTACTTTATCCGAATTTTCCTCAGCTATAATTTTTACAAACCCTTCTGACTCATTAATGGCTTTAGCTCTTGAATTTGCAATGAATGGGAATTTGCCAACCTTGTATTTTATACCTTCAGATTTTACTTGTTCTTCTGTTTTTCCAATAAAAGCTACTTCGGGTGACGTGTAAATAACTCCTGGAATAACATCATAATTAACGTGTCCAGATTGACCAGATATCAATTCAGCTACAGCAATACCTTCTTCTTCGGCTTTATGGGCTAACATTGGACCTTGTATAACGTCTCCAATTGCATAAATATTTTTTACACTTGTTTCAAAATTTTTATTAACTTTTATTCTTTTTTTCTCATCTAATAAAATACCAATTGACTTCAAGTTTAGATTTTCTGTATTAGGTTTTCTTCCAACAGAAATTAAAACTGCATCACAATCGAGGCTAGTTTTTTTTTTATTTTTGTCTAATATTTGAACTTCAGCAGCATTTTTAATATTTTTAATTGAATCCACCTTGGTTTCCATATGAAAATTAATACCTTGTTTTTTTAAAATTTTCATAAATTCATTAGATGTCTCTTTATCCATTCCTGGGGTAATATGATCCAAGAACTCTACTACGTGAACTTCTGACCCTAGTCTAGACCAGACGGATCCCATTTCCAGACCAATATATCCAGCTCCTACAATAATTAATTTTTTAGGAACAGAGTTGAGAGACAGTGCACCTGTTGATGACAAAATTACTTTTTCATCAAATTTTACTCCTGGTAGTTCAACGGGTTGTGATCCAGTGCTAATAATGATTTTCTCAGATGTTATAGTTTTTTCTTCTTTATTTTGATCAGTTATCAAAATTTCATCTGAAGATTTAAAACTACCAATACCTTTAAAATAGGTAACTTTATTTTTTTTGAACAAAAACTCTACACCCTTGGTTAAAATTGTAACTGCCTTTTCCTTATTTTTCATCATTTTTTGAAGGTTTAATTTTACTTCACCAATTTCTATCCCTAGGTTTGAAAAATTTTTTGCCTTATGAAAATTTTCAGACAAATTTAGTAAACTCTTAGAAGGTATGCAGCCAACATTTAAACAAGTTCCTCCCAACGTACCTCTAGACTCTATACAGGCTGTTTTAAGTCCTAGTTGTGCGAGTCTAATAGCACAAACATAACCCCCAGGACCACCTCCTATTACAACTGCTTGAAATTTTTCTGACATTAAATTTCTGAAAATAACCTTTTTGGGTCTTCTAAATTTTCTTTAAGATATTTAAGAAAAGATACTGAGTCTTTTCCATCTATAATTCTATGGTCATAGGATAAAGCTAAATACATGATTGGTCTTACTTTTATTTCTCCATCAATAACCATTGGTCTATCAACAATATTATGCATTCCAAGAACACCTGATTGTGGTAAATTTAAAATTGGAGTTGATAACATTGATCCATATACTCCACCGTTACTTATTGTAAAAGTTCCACCTTGTAAATCTTCGATAGTAAGTTTTCCTTCTCTTGCTTTATCAGATAAGTTTTTTATTTTTTTTTCTATCTCAGCAAAAGAAATTTCATCTGCATTTTTTATGACGGGAACTACTAAACCTTTATCTGTTCCAACAGCAAAACTAATATTGTAATAGTTTTTGTAAACTATTTCATCACCGTCTATTTCTGCATTTACAGCTGGAAATGATTTCAGTCCTAGGACGCATGCTTTAACAAAAAAAGACATAAAACCTAGTTTAGTTCCATATTTTTTTTGAAACTCTTTTTTGTTTTTTTCTTTCATTTCAATTATTTTGGTCATATCAACTTCATTAAACGTAGTTAAAAGTGCAGCATTTTCTTGGGCTTGTTTTAATCTTTTTGCAATTGTTTGCCTTAGTCTACTCATTTTAATTCTTTCCTCTTGGCCAAATTTAATTTTTCTTTCTGAAGGCTTGGGTTTTAACGACATTAATTTAATTAAATCACCTTTAGAAATTCTTCCGTCTTTTCCTGTTCCTTCAATTTTTTCTATATCTATATTTTTTTCAGCCACTATTTTTCTTACCGAAGGAGATAGTTTTGATGAGGAATTATTTTCTTTTATTTCATCCGTTAAAATTAGTGTATCATCCTCCTTTTTTTTAGTTTTGTTGTTTTCATTTTCAACTTCTTCATTATTTTCAAAAATATTAGGTGTTTTTTGATCCTCTAATCTTACAATATTATCAACTTTAACTTCGAGTTTTTTAGATTTGTCTATTTTTATTTTACTAGTTTCTTTAACTTTAGCTTTGCCATTATTTTCTATTGAACCCAAAACTGCTCCAACTTCAACAACGTCACCATTTTTAAATTTAATATCTCCAATAGTACCACTTACTGGAGATGGAACTTCTAAATTTACTTTATCTGTTTCTAATTCAACAATTGGCTCGTCAACCTCAACAGTGTCTCCAACGCTTTTCAACCATTTGGCAACTGTTGCCTCTGTAATGCTTTCGCCTAAAACTGGTACTAATATTTGTTCACTCATATTTAACTAAATACTTTATTTATAATTTCTTTTTGTTGTGCAATATGTCTCATAGCATATCCAGTAGCTGGTGAGGCTGCAGGTTTTCTACCTATATACATTATTTCTTTATTTTTAGCTCCAATATAGTCCAATGTCCATTGTATATAATCTCTAACAGCAAACCATGCTCCCATGTTTTTTGGTTCTTCTTGACACCAATAAAATTTTGCTTTTTTTGCGTATTTTTTAATCTCTTTTACTAAAGATTTTAAAGGAAATGGATAAAGCTGTTCAATTCTTAACATTACTACATCATCCCTTTTTAGTTTTTCTCTAGATTCTAATAAATCAAAGTATACTTTGCCAGAACATAAAATTACTTTTTTAATTTCATTACTTTTTTTGAGTTCTAAGAAACCCTTCTCATTTGGGTCCAGTGCATGATCCCAAAGTACCCTGTGAAAAGAATTTTTTTTACCAAAATCTTCAAGATTTGAAACACAAAGTTTGTTTCTTAATAAAGATTTAGGTGTCATGATAACTAAAGGTTTTCTAAAATCTCTATGTATTTGACGTCTTAAAGCATGGAAATAGTTTGCGGGTGTAGTACAATTAATTACTTGTAAGTTATCCTGAGCGCATAACTGAAGAAATCTTTCCAGTCTTCCTGATGAGTGTTCGGGGCCTTGACCTTCATATCCATGGGGCAGAAGTAATACCAATCCACTTGCTCTTGACCATTTTCTTTCTCCAGAAGCAATAAACTGATCTATTATAATCTGGGCTCCATTTGCAAAATCTCCAAACTGTGCTTCCCAAATTGTGAGTGTACTTGGTTCAACTAAACTATAGCCATACTCAAACCCTAGTACTGCTAACTCAGACAAAAAACTGTCTACAATTTCAAATTTTTTTTGATTTTTTGAAATATTATTTAAAGGAATATATCGAGAATTATCAATTTGATTTCTTAGAACAGAATGTCTTTGACTAAAAGTACCTCGGCCCGAATCTTGACCAACTAATCTAACTGGGAATCCTTCTTCGAGTAGAGTACCGAATGCTAAAGATTCTGCTGTAGACCAGTCTATTCCTTTTTTTTTTAAGACTGACTGCTTTCTTAGTTCTAGAATTTTAGAAATAGTTTTGTGAACATAAATATCTGAAGGAATATTGTTTATTTTTTCAGAAATTTTTTCAATTTTTTTTATATCAACTCCACTTTTGCCTCTCCTATCTTTGCCTTTCTCTGGTTTATATCTTGACCAAGTTCCTTCATACCACTCTATTTTCGGTTTATAATCTTTTGCAGTTTTATATTGTTGTTCAAGTAAACTTTTAAAATTTTTCTTTAAAGTTTCAAAATCTTCGCTGCTTACTATTTTTTCATTGGAAAGTTTATTTCCATAAACTGTAAGTGTAGTAGGGTGTTCCCTAATTTTTTTATACATTAAAGGTTGTGTAAATGATGGTTCGTCACCCTCATTATGACCAAACCTACGATAACAAATTACGTCTATAACAACATCTTTGTTAAATTTTTGTCTAAATTCTATTGCAATTTTTGCACAATGAACTACTGCCTCAGGATCGTCTGCGTTACAGTGCAAAATTGGTGAGTCGATTACTTTACCAAGGTCTGATGGATAAGGACTTGATCTTGCAAATCTTGGGCTCGTAGTAAATCCAATTTGATTATTTAAAATTATATGAATTGTTCCTCCTGTGTTATGTCCTGGAAGACCAGACATAGCAAAACATTCAGCTACTATGCCTTGCCCAGCAAAAGCAGCATCTCCATGAATTAAAATTGGTATAACTTTGTTTCTTTTTAAATCTTTGTGAAAAAACTGTTTTGCTCTTGTTTGTCCTAGTACAACTGGGTCAACAGCCTCTAAATGTGATGGATTGTCGGTTAAACTAACATGAACCAAATTACCATCAAATTCTCTATTTGAAGAAGCACCAAGGTGATACTTAACATCTCCTGCTGATTCTTCTGGTAAGTTTAAATGTTCTCCTGAAAATTCATTAAAGATTCTTTTATATGATTTTTGAAGAACATTAGCTAAAACATTTAATCTTCCTCTATGAGACATTCCAATTTTAACTTCTTTTACTCCAAGTTGTCCGCCCCTTTTAATTATTTGTTCTAATGCAGGAATTAACGACTCACCTCCATCTAATCCAAATCTTTTTGTTCCTACAAATTTTTTTGCAAGAAATTTTTCAAAGCCCTCTGCCTGAATAATTTTATTAAGTATTGCTTTTTTTCCTGTTTCTGTGAATAATAATTTATTTTCCTCTTTCTCCATTCTGTCTCTAAACCAAATTTTTTCAACAGGATCTGAAATATGCATATATTCTACTCCAATAGTAGAACAGTAAATTTTTCTTAATTTATTTAAAATTTCATTTATTGATGCATAGCCAGAGTCTAAATAAGATCCGATAAAAATTTTTTTATCATAATCTTCTTTTTTAAAACCATGATCTTCAGGATGTAAATCATGAAGATATTTTCTATCCATCATTCCAAGAGGGTCTAGATTTGCAATTAAATGTCCTCTAATTCTGTAGGCTCTTATCAAAGCTATAGCTTTGATTGACTCAATTTTTGATAATTCTCTATCTTCGACCTCATATAAATTTTCAATATTTTTTTTAGCAGATTTTTTATATTTTATTTTTTTTTTAGATGGACCCCACGTAGGGCCCTCTATTTCTTTAATAACTGAATCAATGTCATCATCCAAGGTTTTAAAATATTGTTCCCAACTTTTAGGGAGATTTGGATCTCTTTCAATAAAACGAATATACATTTCCTCAATAAATGCACTATTCGACTTACTTAAAAAAGATGTTTTTTCAAACTCTATATTTTTTGATGAACTCATTTCTTTATAATATTTAGTATAATGATTGAAATAGATATTTTAAAGTAACAATTTATTATAAAGAGTATTTCCAATATCTGCAGGGGATTTTGTAACCGTAATACCTGCTTCTTCCATTATTTTAATTTTTTCTTTGGCTCCTCCTTTGCCCCTCGAGATTATAGCTCCAGCATGCCCCATTCTTCTTCCTGGTGGAGCGGTTACTCCTGCAATAAAACCAACCATAGGTTTTTTTATTTTATGATTGCTAATAAATTCAGCAGCTTCTTCTTCAGCTGTACCACCAATTTCTCCTATCATTAAAATAGATTCTGTATCTGGATCATTTAAAAAAAGATCTAAGCAGTCAATAAAGTTTGTTCCATTTATTGGATCACCACCTATTCCTATACAGGTAGATTGCCCTAAACCATTTGCTGTTGTCTGTGCTACTGCCTCGTAAGTCAAAGTTCCAGATCTTGAAACAATACCTACAGACCCTTTTTTATGTATATTGCCTGGCATTATTCCAATTTTGCATTCATCTGGTGTGATAATGCCAGGACAGTTTGGTCCAATTAATCTTGATTTAGATTTAGATAATTTTTGTTTGATCTTCAACATATCTAGTATCGGTATTCCTTCAGTTATACAAACAATGAGTTCTATGGATGCATCGATTGCTTCAATTATAGCTGCTGCTGCAAATTTTGCTGGGACGTATATCATAGTAGCATTAGCATCAGTTTCTTTTTTTGCTTCTTGAACAGTATTAAATACAGGCCTTTCTAAATGAGTTTGCCCCCCTTTTTTTGGAGTAACGCCACCTACAATATTAGTTCCATATTTAATTGATTGTTCAGAATGAAAGGTACCATGAGATCCTGTAAATCCTTGGCATATAACTTTAGTATCTTTATTTACTAAAACTGACATTACTTTATTTCCTTAACAATTTTTTTTGCAGCATCTGAAAGATCCGAAGCTGATATTATTTCTAGACCTGAGTTATCTAAAATTTTTTGTCCTTTTTCAAAATTTGTACCAGCTAATCTTACAACTAATGGTACGTTAATTTTAATTTCTTTTGCAGCATCAACAACTCCTTGTGCAAGAATATCGCACCTCATAATCCCACCAAATATATTTATTAATATTCCTTTTACATTTTTATCTGAAAGAATAATCTTAAATGCGGCAGATACTTTTTCTTTTGATGCTCCACCACCAACATCTAAAAAATTTGCTGGTTCTTCTCCATATAATTTTATTATATCCATTGTTGCCATTGCTAGACCAGCTCCATTAACCATGCATCCGATACTTCCATCTAATTTTATATATGATAAATCGTGTTTGCTTGCCTCAATTTCTGCTGGATCTTCCTCATTTAGATCTCGTAGTTCTAAAATTTCTGGATGTCTAAAAATTGCATTATCATCAAAATTCATTTTTGCATCCAAACAGAGCAAACTATTTTCTTGTGTTAAGATTAAAGGATTTATCTCAACAAGATTTGCATCTGTAGAAATAAACATTTTATAGATTGATTTTATTAATTCAATTCCCTGAATTTCTGCTTTATCATCTAAATTAAATATTTTAATAATCTTTTTGCAATCATCATCTTTTATTTGGTCAAACAAATCTACTTTTGTAGTTATAATTTTTTCTGGTTTAGATTTCGCAACTTCTTCAATATCTATTCCACCTTGATCACTCGATATAAATGCTATTTTAGAACTGGCACGATCCACTAAACAAGAAAGATAAAGTTCTTTTTTTATATTTGAAATCTCTTCAACATATATCCTTTTTACTTCTTTCCCATCAGGCCCAGTTTGATGTGTTACTAAAACTTTACCAAGCATTTTTTTTGAGGCTTCAGTTAATTCATTAATATTGTCTATTATTTTAATACCTCCAGCTTTTCCTCTACCTCCTGCATGAATTTGTGCTTTAAGAACATATTTGTTTGTATTTAGTTTCTTAGCCTTTTCTGCAATGTCATCAGCTGAAAAGCTGAATACTCCATTTGGTACAGCGATACCATATTTTTTTAAGATTTGTTTAGCCTGATGCTCGTGAATATTCATTTACTTTAAATCTGGATCAATAGTAGCTGCTGAATTCCAAAGTTTTTTTACAGCTTCAACAGAGTTACTAAATTCTTTCTTCTCTTTTTCATCAAGATCAATTTCATTAATTTTTTCTACACCATTTTTACCAATTACTACCGGAACCCCCGCATAAACATCTTTAAATCCATATTGACCATTTAAAAAAACTGCACACGGTAATATTTTTTTTGTATCATTTAAATAAGCTTCGGCCATTTGGACACCTGAAGCTGCCGGTGCATAAAATGCTGATCCTTTCTCAAGATATTTTACAATCTCCGCTCCACCATCTCTGGTTCTTTGGTTAATATTTTCTAATTTTTCTTTCGATATTTTTCCTTCTTTGACTAAATCCAATAGAGGTTTGCCAGAAACTTTTGTAAATCTTGGCAAAGGAACCATGGTATCTCCATGGCCACCCATAACCATGGCCTCTATTTCTTTTACAGGAACATTAAGCTCTAAAGATAAAAATAATTTAAATCTTGAACTATCAAGTATACCTGCCATTCCAACTACTTTGTTTGTTGGTAAACCTGAAAATTTCTGAAAAGCCATAACCATAACATCTAAGGGATTGGTAATACAAATTACAAAAGAATTTGGAGAATTTTGCTTTACCCCTTCAGCGACTTGTTTAATTATTTTAAGATTAATGCCAAGTAAGTCATCTCTACTCATTCCAGGTTTTCTCGGGACACCTGCTGTAATAATTACAACATCAGAATCTTTTATATCTTTATAGTTATCCGTTCCTAAAAACTTTACATTAAAACCATCTACAGATGATGATTGTGAAATATCCAGTGCTTTTCCTTTTGCAATACCGCTCGCAACATCAAACAGAACTAACTCATCTACGAGTTCTTTCACCCCAATTAGGTGTGCTAAAGTTCCACCAATTTGACCAGCTCCAATTAAAGATATTTTTCTCATAATTTTTATTTCATTGTTGGCATCACAAAATCTGCATTAGATCTAATTCCTGATGGCCATCTTGAAGTTATTGTTTTAAGTTTGGTATAAAATTTTATACCTTCTGTTCCATGCATTGCACTATCTCCAAATAATGATCTTTTCCATCCTCCGAAACTATGAAATGCCATTGGTACAGGAATTGGAACATTTATACCAACCATACCGACTTGAATTTTGCTTGCAAATGTTCTGCCTGCATCTCCGTCTCTTGTATAAATACTTACGCCATTCCCATACTCATGATCATTGATTAATTCTGCAGCCTCTTCAAAAGTTTTAACCCTTATCACAGATAATACAGGTCCAAATATTTCCTCTTTATATATTCTCATTTCTTTTTTAACATGATCAAACAAACAGCCACCAATATAAAATCCTTTTTCGTATCCTTGTAATTTTAAATTTCTTCCATCTACGACTAATTTTGCTCCTTCTTTAACTCCTAAATCAACATAACCTTTTACTCTATCTAAATGCTCTTTGGTAACTAATGGGCCCATTTCAGAGCTTTTATCCATGCCTGGGCCAACTTTTAGAGCCTCTGCTTTTTTTGATAATCTTGATACTAAATCATCAGCTATATCTCCCACTGCCACAGCTACTGATTGGGCCATACATCTTTCGCCAGCTGAACCATAAGCTGCTCCCATCAAACCATTAACAGCTCCATCTAAATCACAGTCCGGCATAACAACTAAATGATTTTTTGCACCTCCTAGTGCCTGAACTCTTTTTTCATTTTTTGCAGAATTTTCATAAATATATTTTGCTATAGGGGTTGAGCCAACAAAACTTACAGCTTTTATATCTTTATTATTTAAAATTGCATCCACAGCTTCTTTGTCGCCATTAATTACATTAAAAACGCCATCAGGTAAACCTGACTCCTTTAAAAGTTCTGCTAATCTAACTGAACAAGATGGATCTTTTTCGGAAGGTTTAAGAACAAATGTATTTCCACAAGCTATTGCGATAGGAAACATCCACATTGGAACCATAGCCGGAAAGTTGAATGGAGTGATTCCTGCCACAACACCTAGGGGTTGGCGCATTGACCAACTATCCACATTGGTTCCTACATTTTCAGAAAATTCACCCTTTAATAAATGAGGTATACCACAAGCAAACTCAACAACTTCTAAGCCCCTTGTAAGTGATCCCTTTGCATCTTCATAAACTTTACCATGCTCAGAAACAATTAATTTTGTAAGTTCATCCGAATTTTTTTCAATTAGTTCTTTAAACCTAAACATTACTCTTGCCCTTTGTAATGGAGGTTTCATTGACCATTCATAAAAAGCTTTTCTAGCAATATCCACTGCTTTATCTAAGTCAGACTTTGAAGCTAAACTGACCTCAGATTGCTGTTCTCCTGTTGCAGGATTAAAAACCTTGCCTTTTTTATCTGATGAACCAGGAACTATTTTACCACCTACGAAATGTTCAATTAGTTTCATGAATATGGTCTTTTAGATCAAAAATTATTAATAGTCTATTGTTTTAAACGTTAGATGTAGCTAACATCTTTTTAATTTCAGCTATTGCTTTTGCTGGGTTTAGGCCTTTAGGACATGCATTAGTACAATTCATAATGGTATGACATCTATATAATTTAAGTTCGTCAGCTACTTTTTTTAATCTCTCCTTTCTATCTTCATCTCTACTATCAACTATCCATCTGTAAGCCTGCAACAAAACTGCAGGACCTAAATATTTATCACCATTCCACCAATAACTTGGACATGCTGTTGAGCAGCATGCACACATGATGCATTCATATAAACCATCTAATTTAGATCTATCTTCTTTAGATTGTAGATTTTCTTTGTCTGTCTTTTTTGAAGTTTTTAACCAAGGCTGAACTGATTCATACTGTTTATATAGTGTACTTAAATCTCCAATTAAATCTTTGAGAACCTTTAGGTGCGGAAGAGGATAAATATTTATATCTCCCTTTATTTCTGAATGAGGCTTTGTGCATGCTAAACCATTTTTACCATCCATATTCATTGCACAAGAACCACAAACTCCATGTGAACAAGATCTTCTATAGGCTAAGCTTGGATCTATCTCATTTTTAATTTTATTTAGAATGTCTAAAACCTTAGAGGGACAATTATCCATATCAATTTCGTAAGTGTCTATCCTTGGATTTTCTCCTGTTGATGGGTCCCATCTGTAAACGTTAATTTTTCTTAAATTTTTAGAACCTGTTTTATCTTTATAATATTTGCCTTTTTGTATTTCTGAGTTTTTTGGTAAGTTTATTTGAACCATCAGTATATTCTTTCTTGTGGTGGAAAATATTGAACTTCATTAGTTAATGTAGATTTGTGGACTGGCCTATAATCAATTTTTGTCTCTTTTCCATCGCACCAAGATAAAGTATGTTGCATAAATTTATTATCATCTCTTTTAGGATAATCTTCTCTTGCATGAGCACCTCTACTTTCCTTCCTATGGTAAGCAGACTCCATGGTAGTGATTGCTTGCCTGATTAAATTATCGAATTCTAGTGTTTCAACTAAATCTGTATTGAATATAAGAGATTTATCTTTTACAGCAATCGAGTCCATACCATCGAAAGGTTTTCTTATATCTTGAACTCCCTCTTTTAAAGTTTTTTCGGTTCTAAAAACTGCACATTTTGATTGCATTGTTTTTTGCATTGCTAATCTAAGTTCAGCAGTATTATTAGTTCCATTGCCATTTCTTAATTTATCAAACCTTTCAAGACATTTTTCAGTTTCTGAACTAGAAATTTCTTCGTGAGGCATTCCTGGTTTTATCAGCTCAGCTGCTCTTTTTGCAGCTGCTCTTCCAAAAACTACTAAATCTATTAAAGAGTTAGATCCCAATCTATTTGCTCCATGAACAGATACACATGCTGCTTCACCTATAGCCATTAATCCTGGCACAGTTTTTTCAGACCCATTTATTGTTAAAACTTCAGCTTTGTAATTTGTAGGTATTCCTCCCATATTATAATGCACTGTAGGGACTACTGGAATAGGTTCTTTGGTTACATCGACATTTGCAAACAATCTTGAGGACTCTGAAATTCCAGGCAGTCTCTCTTCAATTACTTTTGGGTCTAAATGATCTAAATGTAAATGAACATGATCTTTCTCTTTTCCAACTCCTCTGCCTTCATTTATTTCAACCGCAATAGATCTACTAACTACATCTCTTGATGCAAGATCTTTAGCTTTAGGAGCATACTTCTCCATAAATCTTTCTCCTTTTGAATTAAGAAGATAACCACCTTCACCTCTTACGCCTTCTGATATTAAGGTTCCATGACCATATATTCCAGTAGGATGAAATTGTACAAACTCCATATCTTGCAAAGGAAGACCAGCTCTTAACACCATAGCATTTCCATCACCTGTACAGGTATGAGCTGAAGTTGCTGAATAGTAAACCTTTCCATAGCCACCTGTTGCTATAATTGTAATGTGAGATCTAAATCTATGAATTGTACCATCATTTAAATTCCAGGCGATCAGGCCTTTGCAAGCACCATCTTTCATTAGCAAATCTAAAGCAAAGTATTCTATAAAAAATTCTGTGTTATGTTTTAAAGCTTGTCCATACAATGTATGCAGAATAGCATGACCAGTTCTATCTGCTGCCGCACAAGTTCTTTGAACTGTTTCATTTCCATAGTTTTTTGTCATTCCACCAAAAGGTCTTTGATAAATTTTTCCATCCTCTGTTCTGCTAAAAGGTACACCATATTTTTCAAGTTCAAGAACAGCTCTTGGAGCTTCTTTACACAAATATTCTATTGAGTCTTGGTCTCCAAGCCAATCCGACCCTTTTACGGTATCGTACATATGCCAACGCCAATCATCTTCACCCATATTTCCTAATGCTGCTGATATGCCTCCTTGAGCAGCCGATGTATGGCTTCTTGTTGGAAAAACTTTTGAAATACATGCAGTTTTTAATCCAGCTTCACTAAGACCAACTGCGGCTCTCAATCCTGACCCTCCAGCGCCTAGGACAACCACATCATATTCATGATCTATTATTTTATATGAACTCATAAACTAAATTTTAATAAAACAGTTATTGTAATTAACGGGATTATTATAGCAAAGAAATATAATAATTTGTTTGCGACAATTTTTATTTTTTGAATATGAATATAATCCTCAAAAATCTCACTAATTGTAAGAGCTGAGTGAAAAAAGGCTATTATTAACAGTAAAGATAGAAGAAATTTAGATGGTTGCTGGCTAAAAAAGTCTAAAATTTTACTATGGCTTTTATCATAAATTGAAACAAAGTTAATAATGAACCAAAACATTAATGGAATTAGAACTATGGTGCTTAACTTTAAGAATATCCATTTTTTTGTAGCATTAATCATTATATTATTTGCCTGCCAATCAATAAAATAGAAATGGTCAAAATTAATGATCCAAAAATTACAACGAGACCGGTAATTTTTGAAATTTTTAAATCAAAACCATAACCGAAATCCCAAAATAAGTGCCTAATTTCACTTAAAATTTGGAAGGAGAATGACCAAATAATGCCTGTTACAAAAAATTTACCTAAAATAGAATTATAAAAAATGAAAAATATTTCATAAGTTTCGATAAATAAAAATGAAAATAATATCCAGATACTTAAAAAAACAAAAAATAGATAATTAATCACGCCAGATATTCGATGAGAAATTGAAACTAAAGATGAAACATGCCATTTATAAATTTGTATATGAGGCGATAAAGGATTATTATTTTTCATCTATTCCTATTATAATAAGTTTCAGCTATTTCAACAGCGTTTAGTGCTGCACCTCTCAATAAATTATCTGAAACTATCCAAAGGTTTATAGAGTTTTTATTCGATTTATCTGTTCTAATTCTTGAAATAAATGTATCATTTTTACCTTCGGCATCTACTGGTGTTGCATAACCCCCATTTGATTTTTCATCAATTACTTTACAGCCCTCTGAATTTTGTAAAGCTTTTTTTATTTCAATGGGAGTTACACTTTTAGCAAATTCAATATTTAAAGACTCAGCATGTGATACCTGTACGGGAATTCTAACACATGTAGCTGTAATTTCGATTTTTTTATCTAAAATTTTCTTTGTTTCATTTATCATTTTAATTTCTTCTTTTGTATAACCGTCATTCGAAAATTCATCAATATGGGGAATTGCATTAAAAGCAATTTGCTTTGTAAAATTTTTTGAAGAAAATTTTCTTTTTTCTAATACTGCTTTTGTTTGTTCGACAAGTTCGTCCATTGATGCTTTACCTGCTCCAGATACAGACTGGTATGTAGATACAATAACTCTTTTGATATTAAATAAGTCATGCAAAGGTTTTAAAACTATTACCATTTGTGCAGTTGAACAATTTGGGTTTGCTATAATATTTTTTTTAATACTTAATAACTCTTTTGGATTTACCTGAGGAACAACTAATGGAATTTCAGGGTCCATTCTGAAGAAACTTGAATTATCTATAACAACTGAATGTTTCGCTGCTTTTGCTGCATAATTTTTTGAAATATCTTTACCTGCAGAGAAGAAAGTAATCTCTGCTTTCGAAAAATCAAAATTTTCAAGGTTCTCTACTTTTATTTTTTTTTTATTAAATGTTAATTCTGAACCAGCGCTTTTTTTTGATGCTAATAAGTATAAATTTTTAATTGGAAGTTTTTTTTTTTCTAAAACTTCAATTATTTTACGTCCTACATTTCCTGTTGCTCCTACAATTGCTATATTCATTGTGATTAAGTTATACTAAATGAAGGGCAAATCGCAAACTGTTCCGAGAAATATTTTTTCATCAATATCTATTTTAAACTGATGTTTGCTGTTCCAATAAGGTTTATTAATCATAGCTATTCCAATAACCTTTTTAAAAGTTGGCGAATATGTAGCCGATCTAACAAAGCCCACAATATTATTGTTGTCATCTAGTAAAGTTTTTTCACAATACATGTCGATTTTATTATGATCAATTTTTACTCCCATTAGTTTTCTTTTTATGCCTTCTTGTTTTATTTTTTTTAATTTTTCTTTTCCCAAATAATTTACATTAGTATCTAGATTGATAAATTTATCAAAGTTTGCTTCGAAAGGATTGTCTCTATTATCAAAATCATTTCCATAAGATAATAAAGCTGACTCAATTCTCTCTATAAGATTTGGACATCCAGCTTTAACATTAAATTCTTTTCCATATTCAAATAAATAATCGTATAAATCTTGTCCAGCGGAATCGTCTTCCACATAAACTTCAAATCCACTTTGCTTTGACCATCCTGACCTAGCGATAAAATATTTTTTTCCTTTAAAGTCGAAATATTTAAAATTAAAAAATTTTAATTTTCTTATTTCTTCGCCAAATACTTTTTCCATTAAATCATCAGATAGAGGACCCTGTATAGCTAAAATATTTACATTTGGTTCTTTTATTTCAACTTCGAATTTATGTCCTGCAGCAAGACCTTTGGCAAAAAAAATAACATCTGAGTCAGCGATCGAAAGCCACCATCTGTCCTCTGCTAGCTTATTTATTATTGGATCATTTACCAGAAGACCTTCTTGGTCAATTAGTGGAGCATAATAACATTTTCCAATTTTTGATTTAGACAAATCTCTACATGTCATTAATTGAACTAATTTTGCAGAATCTTTTCCTTTTATTTCCACTTGTCTTTCTGCTGCAACATCCCAGACTTGTACAAATTTTTTTAAATGATGGTAATCAGCTTCTAATGATTTAAATGATGCTGGTAACAACATATGATTATAGACCGTGTAACTACTTACACCTTGAGCTTCTATTCTGTCGGTATATGGTGTGCTTCTTAATCTTCTCGATTTTACAATAGGAAAGTTTTTCATTTTTTAATTTTCAATATAAATTCCTTAACAATATTTCTCATTTCAAAAGCTTTTTCAAAAATTATCATGTGGCCACAATTATTTATAACTTTAGTCTCTGAATTTTTAATTAATTCAGACATTTTATTTCCAACTTCAAGTGGAACCATCTTGTCAAGATCTCCAAATATACATAAAGTTGGACAAATAATTTTTTCCAAAGATTCTTTTCCTGTCTTGTAGTTATTACAAGCGTTTAAGTCTACAGATAAAATTTCTATTATTTCTCTTGAAGAATTGATTATTTTTTTGACCGGATTGCCCCCTATAAACGCTTTAGAGCCCTCATAACCCCATTTCATCATCAGAAGAATTGCTTTATCATCTCCTGCCTCCGCTAGGTCAATTAGACTTTGATTGACTGGCATCTTGTATGATCCAGCAACTAAAACCAACCCACTAATTAAATCCGTATATTTTGATGCAAAATCTATTCCAACTAAACAACCTTGCGAGTGACCAACAATAAGTATTTTTTTAATTTTAAGAGATTCCATTACGTTTTTGACCCAATGTGAAATATCTTCAATTGATTTTAGCGAAGGACCTTCAGAGTTACCGTGTCCGGGAAGATCTACAGATAATACATTATATCCTTGTGAAGCATAGAATTGTTCGTGCAAAGACCAAACTATATGAGTCAATCCACTTCCATGCATCAACATAATGGATGGTTTATTTTTATCAAAATCAAAACCCCCTGTTGAGACGAATACGCTTTTTCCGTTCACGTCTAAATTCAGTTTAGCTCCTTAGCCTTTTTTCTTAATTCAAATTTTTGAATTTTTCCGGTTGATGTCTTAGGCAGTTCACAAAATTCAACTTTTTTTGGAACTTTAAAACTTGCTAGAGTTTCTTTGCAGAAAGATATTAGCTCTTTTTCAGTAACTGGCTTGTCTTTAACCATTTCTATAAAAGCACATGGTACTTCACCCCATTTTTCATCAGGTTTTGCAACTACTGCAGCAATAGACACGGAAGGGTGTTTTGCTAAAGTATTTTCTATCTCAATTGATGATATATTTTCACCTCCAGAAATAATTATATCTTTAGATCTGTCTTGTATTTTAACATAACCGTCAGGATGCATAACAGCTAAATCTCCAGTGTGAAACCAACCACCTTTCATAGCTTTGTCAGTAGCATCTTTATCTTTGAAGTAACCTTTCATTACTATATTTCCTCTTATCATTATTTCACCAATTGTTTTGCCATCTCGTGGAACTTCTTTCATAGTTTCGGGGTTCATAATAGTAACTCCTTCGGTATTAGGATACCTTACTCCTTGTCTGGCTTTGATTTCGTTTTGTTTTTCCTCATCTAATTCATTCCAGGACTCATTCCAAGCGCACTGTGTAACATGTCCATAAGTTTCTGTTAGACCATAGACGTGCATTACCTCAAAACCTAGACTTTTCATCTTTTTAAAAATAATACTTGGAGGAGGAGCTCCAGCAGTTAAAACATAAACTTTTTGTTTTAGTTTTTTTCGATCATTTTCAGGTGCTCCCGTAATCATATTTAATACAATTGGTGCACCGCCAAAGTGAGTGACGTTGTGCTTTTCAATTAGCTCGAAAATTTTTTTAATATCAATATTTCGTAGACAAATGGTCCTCCCATTTAACATGGGAATTGTCCAGGGATAACACCAACCATTACAATGAAACATTGGCACAATAGTTAAAAAATTTAATCTATTTGGCATGTTCCATGCTGTTGCACTACCTGTTGACATTAAATATGAACCTCTATGATGATAAACAACTCCTTTTGGATTTCCGGTTGTTCCTGAAGTATAACTTAGAGAAATAGCTTGCCATTCATCTTCGGGCATCTTCCAATTATAATTTTCATCTCCTGTATTTAAAAATTCCTCATATTCTAGATCTCCGATTTTTTCTAATTTTGATTTATCCGCATATTTGTCATTTATATCAATTATAATAATTTTTTTCTTTAAAGTGCTTAGTGCTTTTTTAACTTCCACATGGAGTTGCCTGTCTACTACTAATACCTTGGCATCACTATGATCTAAGATATATGAAATTGTTTTAGCATCTAACCTTATATTAATTGTATTAAGCACTCCTCCAGTCATAGGAACTGAGTAATGGGCTTCAAAAATTTCTGGAGTATTAAATGCTAGAAAAGAGACAGTATCACCTTTTTTGATACCAATTTTTTCTAGAGCACTAGCAAATTTTAAACATCTTTTATATACTTCTTTCCAAGTATATTTTCGATCTTCATAAACTATCGCTTCATAATTAGGATAAATATCTTTAGCTCTTTGTAAAAAAGATAAAGGTGTTAATGGGACAAAATTTGCATTATTTTTTTCTAAATTTGTATCGTAATGGTTCATATATCTTAATTAAATTTATAGTCCATTATATATTTGCTTCCAGTAGTTGCAGATAAATAATGGCTTTCTACTCTTGGCAGAACTCTATTGAAATAGAAATTTGCGGTTTGTATTTTATCCTCATAAAAATCTTTATTGTTTGAATAATCTTTATAACTAACCTCTAAAACTTTTAACCAAGAATAACCAATTGCAACATAGCCAAGAACTCTTAAGTAATCATTTGACGCTGCATTTGCATCATCTTTTGAATTAAGAATTTTGTCTTTCATCCAATTCGAAAATAAATCCAACTTTTCAATATAGGTTTTTAACTTTTCCTCAAAAGGTTTTAATTTATCGTTTTTCGAATTTAAATCATTTTTTATCATGCTAATATATTTGCCAATTATATCTCCATTTTTATTTATTAACTTTCTAAATACTAAATCGATTGCTTGAACTGAATTAGTTCCTTCATAAATCGGCGTTATTCTATTATCTCTGTATAATTGTTCTATACCTTGGTCTTTTGTATAACCATATCCACCATATATTTGCATTGCATCGCTTGTAATCTCCATTCCTAAATCAGAAAATAAAGATTTTACTACAGGAGTCATTAATGAAACCATATCAGTGGCTTCTTGTTTAATTTTCTGGTCTTTATGATTTAAACTCACTTCAGTTTGTTGAGATAGCCAAAAGCATAGAGCTCTTTCTCCTTCAATTATTGATTTCATATTTAATAAAGATTTTCTTATATCTGCATGCTCTATAATTAAGTCAGCATTCCCGTTTTGTGATTTATTTTTGTTACTTTTTCCCTGCTTTCTTTCTTTTGCATAGCTTAACGAATTTTGATATGCAATTTCTGAAATGCCTAATCCTTGAATTCCTACAACAATTCTCTCTAAGTTCATCATTGTAAACATTTGACTTAATCCTTTATTTTTTGGTCCAATCATAAATCCGGTTGCGTCATCAAAGTTTAAAACACAAGTAGCTGAACCTTTAATGCCCATTTTTGATTCTATTGATCCAGTTGATATTCCATTTCTTCCACCAATTGTTCCATCATCTTTTACAATAAATTTTGGAACTAAAAATAAACTTATTCCCTTAGTGCCTTTGGGAGAGTCTGAAGCTCTTGCAATTACTAAATGAATAATGTTTTCGGTTAAATCATGATCGCCAGATGTAATAAATATTTTTTGGCCTGTAATTTTAAATGTTCCGTCTGGTTGTTCTACCGCTTTCGTTTTAAGCAAACCCAAATCTGTTCCACATACTGGTTCTGTTAAACACATTGTGCCACTCCACTTACCCTCGACCATTCTTGGAAGATATTTATCTTTAATTTCATCAGTAGCATGATGGTGAATACAGTTATACGCACCAAGAGTTAACTCGCTATAAAGTTTAAATGCTAAACTAGCTGATGATATCATTTCATCAAAAAAAGCACTAACGGTTCTAGGCATTCCTTGTCCTCCATATTTTGGATCACAAGATAATGAAGTCCAACCATCTTCAATAAATTTTTTATATGCCTCTTTATAACCAGGAGGAGTCCGAACAACTCCATTTTCTAATATGGCAGGATTTTCGTCTCCAGCTTTTGCAAGTGGCAAAATTAAATTTTGATTAATCTTTGCTGCTTCTTCTAAAATATTTTTAACTAAATCTGGGGTTACATCTTTATACTTTTCTATTTCATTATAGTTTTTATCGTTCCTTAATTTTTCATAAAGGAACATCATATCTTCAACAGGTGCGGTATATGTAGTCATAATTATATGATATAAATTAATTGAAATTATCTATTTTTGCAAACAAGCAATAATCGCATCTCCCATATCTTTAGTAGATACTTCTTTATTACCTTTTGAACATATATCCCTAGTTCTTAGACCGTCGTCTAGGATTTTTTGAACTGCGGCGTCTATTTCTTTAGATTCTTTATCCAAATTTAGAGAATATTTAAGGGCCATTGAAAAACTTAATATTGTTGCAATTGGATTTGCTATACCCTTTCCAGCAATATCTGGTGCCGAACCATGTACGGGTTCATACATCGATCTCATATTTCCATTTTTATCTTTTGTACCTAGTGATGCTGATGGCAAAAGTCCCAAAGACCCAGTAAGCATTGCCGCTTCATCTGACAAAATATCTCCAAATAAGTTATCAGTCACTATCACATCAAATTGTTTAGGATTTCTCAATAATTGCATTGCACAGTTGTCAGCTAGCATATGTTCTAGCTCAACTTCTTTATAGTCTTTATCATGAACTGCCTGCACTTCTTCCTTCCATAGTTGGCCAGCCTCCATTACATTTGATTTTTCACATGATGTAACTTTATTATTTCTTCTTTTTGCAAGATCAAATGCTACTCTAGCCACTCTATCAATTTCGCTACTGGTATAAGTATGCGTGTTAATGCCTTTTCTCTCACCATTATCTATCGGTTTAATTCCTCTTGGTTCACCAAAATAAATTCCCCCTGTTAGTTCTCTCACTATCATTATATCTAAGCCCGAAACTATTTCTGGTTTTAAGCTTGAGGCGTCGACTAATTGCTTAAAACAAATTGCTGGTCTTAAATTTGCAAAAAGTTTTAATTCTTTTCTTAATTTTAACAAAGCTCTTTCAGGTTTTTTTGAGAAATCCAAGTCATCCCATTGTGGACCTCCAACAGCACCAAGAATAACAGCTTCACTTTCTAAAGCTTTATAAAAAACTTCGTCTGTGATCGGGGTTCCATGCTTATCATATGCAGCCCCTCCAACCAGATCTTCATCAATTTCAAAATCTAAAGATCTGTTTTTATTTAACCAATTAATTATTTTTTTAACTTCAGAGATTACTTCGGGACCAATTCCATCACCGGGCAAAAGAAGAATCTTACGTCTTTTAACTTTAATCATTAAATATCCATGGTTTTGATGATTTAATTTTTTTTTCAAATTCACTTATATGAGATGATTTTTCTAAGGATAAAGCAATGTCATCAAGTCCTTCAATTAAACATTTTTTTTTGAAGGGATCTATTTTAAAACTCAGTTCGTTATTTCCATATAAAATTTTTTGGTCTTTAAGATTGACCTCTATTTCCTCTTTTCTTTTAGAATATTCAGAAAGTTCTTTTATTTCTTTATCTTCTAAAATAATTGGTAAAATTCCATTTTTGAAACAGTTATTATAAAATATGTCAGCATAACTAGAGCTAATAACACATGTAATTCCAAAATCTAAAAGAGCCCACGGTGCATGTTCTCTTGAAGAGCCACAACCAAAGTTATTTCCAGCAATTAAAATTTTTGATTTATCAAAAGGTTTTGTATTTAATACAAAATTTTCTAACAAGTTTCCCTCATCATCATATCTCATTTCATGAAATAAATTTTTTCCTAAACCTGTTCTCTTGATAGTTTTTAAAAATTGTTTTGGTATAATCATGTCTGTATCAACATTTACAATTGGTAAATATGCAGGAATACTTTTGAGTGAAATAAATTTTTTCATTTAATTTTGGTATTTTCTAACATCGTCAAGATTTCCAGCAATTGCGGCAGCAGCGGCCATTCCTGGGCTTACCAAATGTGTTCTTCCACCTCTTCCTTGTCTTCCTTCAAAGTTTCTATTAGATGTCGAAGCGCATCTTTCCTGTGGTTTCAATTTATCTGCATTCATCGCAAGACACATTGAACATCCAGGTTCCCTCCATTCAAAGCCAGATTCAATAAATATTTTATCTAAACCTTCTTGTTCTGCTTGTTCTTTAACTAAACCTGATCCTGGCACAACCATACCATGAACATGGGGCGCTTTTTTTTTATTTTTAAGAATTTGGGCAGCTTCTCTAAGGTCTTCAATTCTTCCATTTGTACAACTACCAATAAAAACCTTATCAATTTTTATATCTTTAACTTTAATATCTGGTTTAAGACCCATATATTTTAAAGATCTATTAATAGAATTTTTCTTATCTAAATCTTGTTCATTATTTGGATTTGGAACTTTGCCATTAATGGTTACTACATCCTCAGGAGAAGTTCCCCATGTAACCATTGGAGCAATATCTTCACCATTTAAATTAATCTCTTTATCAAATTTCGCTTCTGAATCACTTTTTAATGAATTCCAGTATTCCAAAGCTCTGTCCCAATTTTCTTTTTTTGGAGACATAGGTCTATCTTTTAAATATTGAAAAATTTTATCATCCGGTTGTATTAAGCCTGCTCTTGCACCACCTTCTATCGACATATTGCATATGGTCATTCTTTGTTCAACGGAAAGATTAGAAATTACGGAACCTGCATACTCTAAAACACATCCAGTACCTCCAGCTGTTCCTATTTTACCAATTATTTGTAAAATTACATCTTTCGATGTAATGCCTAATGATAATTCCCCATTTACATTAATCCTAAAATTCTTTGCCTTTTTCTGTACTAAAGTTTGAGTTGCTAAAACATGTTCTACCTCTGATGTTCCTATTCCAAACGCCAATGCACCAAATGCTCCATGGGTTGCTGTGTGGCTGTCACCACAAACGATCACAGTTCCGGGTTGTGTAAAACCTTGTTCAGGACCAACAATATGAACTATACCCTGTCTTTTATCTTTCATTCCAAACAATTTAACTCCAAAGTCTTTACAATTTTTTTCGAGTGTTTCTACTTGAACTTTTGAATCGTGATCATCTATTCCTTTTGATCTATCTGTTGTTGGAATATTATGATCAACTACTGCTAACGTCAGGTTAGGATGTCTTACTTTGCGATTAGCATTTCTAAGCCCTTCAAAAGCTTGAGGGCTTGTAACTTCATGTATTAAGTGTCTGTCAACAAATAGTAAGGAGGTACCATCATTTTGTTCATGTACCAAATGTTCGCTCCATATTTTATCGTATAAAGTCTTAGGCATTTAAAAAAGATTATTTTTTGTTTTCTGAGCTATCTTTTTTTGCTTCAGTTTTTTCAACTTCTTTTTTTTTTGTGTCTGTATTTGTCTCTTCTTTTTTAACTGGAGAAGCAACATTTTCCTCAGTTACCTCCTCTGGTTTAGCTTCTACATCTATTCCTATTTTCTTTTTAATCTTTTCAGCAATTCTTGCTGATTTTCCAGTTCTATCTCTTAAGTAATAAAGTTTAGCTCTTTTAACTTTTCCAGATCTAATAACTTTAATTGAACTTACAATAGGGCTATACAAAGCAAATGTTCTTTCTACGCCTTCACCAAAAGATATTTTTCTAACAGTAAAAGACGAGTTTAAACTTCTATTTTTTTTAGCAATACATACTCCTTCAAAGTATTGGATTCTATCTCTTTTTCCTTCAGTTATTCTAACTCCTACTTTAACAATATCACCAGTAAAAAAATTTGGCAGTTTTTTTTCTGCTATTATTTTTTTTACATTTGCCTGATTTATTTCCTCTATTGTTTTCATGTTTAAATTAGTCAATTTAGTCTTTTTTATTATTATATTTTTGCCATAAATCTGGTCTTCGGACGCGTGTTATATCCTCAGATTGTGATAAACGCCAGTCTTTAATTTTAGCATGATCACCCGATAAAAGCACATCTGGTACACTTTTTTTCTCCCAAATTTTAGGTTTTGTATATTGTGGATACTCTAAAAGACCATTTTCAAAGCTTTCTTCAGATATAGATTTTTCATTTCCAATAACGCCAGGTATTAACCTTAGTATTGCATCTAAAAAAACATAAGTTGCTGTTTCACCACCTGAAAGTATGAAGTCGCCAATACTAATTTCTTCGATTTTTCTATTATCTATGACTCTCTGATCTATTCCTTCAAAATGTCCACAAATAATATTTAATGTTTTTTCTTTTGATAATTTTTTTGCAAGTTTTTGGTTAAATGTTTTGCCCCTAGGAGTTAAAAATATTGTTTTATCCGAGATCGAAGTGTTCTTATCTAAAGCGCTTGCAATTACGTCTGGTTTTATTAACATTCCCGATCCTCCTCCGTAAGGAGTATCATCTACTGTTTTATGCTTATCAATTGTATAATCTCTTATATTTATTTTCTCAAAATCCCATATTTTATTTTCAAGAGCCTTACCAAATAAACCTCTGGTGAAAGGTCCGGGAAATAGATCAGGATAA
>CACIRD010000007.1 GCA_902588965.1 uncultured Pelagibacteraceae bacterium | reverse complement strand
TTAGCTTATTTGCCTATTTCTAATACTAAAACATCTATAGTATTTTCTGTTTATAAAAAAAATAAAATTTTTTGTGAAAAAAAACTTTCAAGTTTAATAAAAACTTACAATAAGTTTTATTTAATAAAAAAAATAAGTAACTTTGAAAAGGCTAGTTTAAAATATTTTTTTTCTATTAATTATTTTAAGAAAAATGTTTTACTTTTTGGAGATAGCTTGCATCAAATACACCCCTTAGCTGGACAGGGTTTTAATATGACTTTAAGAGACTTAAGAATACTTCTTGAAGAAATACAAAATAGAGTTGATTTAGGTTTAATTTTAGATGTCAGTGTTTTAAAAGCTTTTGAAAAAAAAACTAAACATTTAAATTTATTTTATTCCAACGGTATTAATTTGATTCAAGATTTTTTCAGGATTGATAGTAATTTTAAAAAAACTTTTTCAAGTGATGTAATAACCTTTCTTGGAAAAAATAAAATGATTAATACATTTATAAAAAATGTAGCTAATAAAGGAATATCGATTTGATTTTTATTGTAATGTAGTATTTCGAAATTTATCTAAAATATAATTTTTTAGAATCTCTTCAAGTTTTGATTTACGAGATTTAATATCATTTGTTTCTAAGAGGACTTGTTTCTCTTCCAAAGAAAAAGGAGAAGCCATAGATATAGTATTTATTGTTTGGCTTAACTCCTCATTTTTCAGCTCTGACCAATTTATTGCATATCCTTTTTTTTCAAAAAAATCTTTAAGATCCTTAAATATTAATTTTAAATCTGAAAAATTTATATTTTCTTTTTTATTAAATAAATCTCTGGAAAACTTTTCATAACTAATTTTACATTTTCTGTAAAGTTTTGTGCTTGATATTTCATTCAGTACATTGAATCTACAAACACCTTTTAAAATAATTATATACATTCCATCTTCAGTTTCATTAAAGCTAGTTATTTTTCCAAGACAGCCAACATTATATAAATCTGGTTTTGTGGAGCCTTCTGAAGTTTTTGGCTGTATCATTCCAATTAATCTATTAGATTTAATGCTATCATTGATCATTTGCAAATATCTTGGCTCAAATATATTTAGTGGCACAGTAGTTCCTGGGAAAAAAATAAAATTTGATAATGGAAATATAGGAATTTCTTCTGGTAAATCTCGGATTGATTTCATAACTTGATGTCTAATTTAACAAATAATCTCTACAATTTCTAACAAAATAAGATTAGTTGTGACATAAAATTAATTCTTACTTGCTCAAAAAAACATTTGAATATAGTCTGTCCAAAAAAGCGGGCGTAGCTCAGTGGTAGAGCGTCTCGTTGCCAACGAGAAGGTCGTGGGTTCAAGTCCCATCGCCCGCTCCAAATTGCCTATTGAATTTTTTTTTTTAAAGCCTAAGTTTATCGAATGAGCGATTTAGCAAACAAAAAATGTATACCCTGTGAAGGTGGGATACCAAATTTTGATATATCAGAAATACATAAATATCTAAAAAAAGTTGATGGGTGGGATGTGAAATCTGATGATCAAAAAACCTATTATTTAATAAAAGAGTTTAAATTCAAAAACTTTTCTGAAAGTCAAATTTTTGTAAATAAAATAGGCGATATCGCTGAAACTGAAGGTCATCATCCAGATATTTCTTTTGGATGGGGATATGCAAAAGTAAAAATCTTTACGCATGCCATTCAAGGATTACATGAAAGTGATTTTATACTAGCTGCAAAAATTGATAAGATTTCTTAATGTCTAAAATGTCTTGTTTTAGAAAACACTAGAATAGTACCAGTTTTATTTGCAAAATTTATTATTTCTTTATCTCTAATCGATCCAGATGGCTGAACAACAGCGCTAACTCCAGATTGAACTAAATATTCTATTCCATCAACAAAGGGAAAAAAAGCATCTGATGCAGCTACAATATTTTGCCAATTATTGTTATTAAATTGTTTCATTTTATTAACAGCAATTTTACAACTATCTACCCTACTAGGTTGACCAGAACCAATACCTACCGTTGAGTTTTCTTTAACCAATACAATTGCATTTGATTTTACAAATCTCGAAACATTAAAAGCAAAAATTAAGTTTTTCATCATAACTGTAGTAGGCTTTACTTTAGAAACCACTTTAAAATCTCTCTTAGTAAATTTTTTTAAGTCAGTTGTTTGCAATAATATTGAGTTAAAATTTGATGAAAAATTTTGAATATCATCAATATTTATATTTGAGGAGTCAACTATTCTTAAATTTTTTTTTCTTTTAAGTATATTTAATGCCTTTTTTTCAAACCCATTCCCTATCACAACTTCTAAAAATATTTTATTCATTTCCACAGCTGTTTTTTTATCTACTTTAAAATTACAAGCTACAATACCTCCAAAAGCACTTATTGGATCGGAATTTAGTGCTAATTTAAAACTCTCTTGCTTATTTTTATTAATTGAAACACCACAAGGATTTGCATGTTTTACTATCACTGTTCCTGTATTTTTTGGCAGAGTTTTGGATAGTGTTAATGCGGAGAATGTGTCATTTAAGTTATTATAACTTAATTGTTTACCATTAATTTGATTTAATCTAGATTTATTTGATAACGAGTAGACCGCTCCGTATTGATGTGGATTTTCACCATACCTTAATTTTTCAACTAAATTTCCCGCTATCAGTTTTTTATTTGGAAAAATATTATTAGATATTTTATTAAAATAATTTGTTATTAAAGAATCATAATAACCAGTCTCAGAAAAAGCAATTTCCGACATCTTTTTTCTAAATTTAATATTTGTGGATCCTTTGTTTTCATTAAGTTCATGTATAAGTTCATTATATTGATTTAAATTTGTGATAACTGTTACGTATTTATAGTTTTTAGCTGCGGCCCTAACTAATGTTGGACCTCCTATGTCTATGTTTTCAATTATTCTTTTATGATTTCGAGTTTCATTAATTATTTTTTCAAAAGGATAAAAATTAACAATTACTAAGTCTATTTCTTGAAATTTATTTTTTTTTAAATCTTTTTTATGTGATTTTTTATTTCTAATACTCAAAATACCAGCATGAATTTTGGGATGTAAAGTTTTGACTCTCCCATTTAATATTTCAGGCGAACCTGTAAAATTAGAAACTTCCGTACAATTATAACCTAATTTTTTAATTTCTTTATACGTTCCTCCAGAACTAATTATTTCAATTTTATACTTTTTTAAATTAATTAAAATTTCCTTTAAGCCACTTTTGTCTGATAAGGAGATAAGAGCTTTTTTTATTTTTCTCATTGTATTTTTTCTAATTCCCAATTAATTATTTCTTCTTCGTTCTGAGCAATTCCTGAAATAACAATATTTTGATTTTCTACAAAATTGTTTTTTAAACCAAAAAACAAACCGGTTTCTATATCCATCTTATAATTTTTGCACATGAATTTCCAACCTTCTTTATTTAGGTCAATATAAATAGATTTTCCATCTTGAGTTTTCATTACTTTAGAATCTGGCGACAAGTGAAACCTTATTTCAAAGTTATTTGATTTTTGCTTCTTTTTTTTTAGAATTTTATCAATTCCTACAAATTTTTCTTCGTCACTAAAATAATCTATTTTTCTTGAGTGTATGATTCCAAATTTTTTATTATATCCATCATGAGATGCACTAATACTCCAGTGATCGTGGTTTTTTACTATTTTTTTATCAAATATTCTTAGCACGCTGTTGATTTTAGTTATGCTGTTAAATTGTTTAGTAAATTTGACTGAAGAATGATTCTCTACGCAAAGTGTACTGTGACATGCGGTAGATTTTGAAATATTATTTAGTTGATGCTTATACTTTTGAAAATACCCAGAGTTACATATTAGTTTTTTATTATTGCTTATAATTTCAAATGAAAGTGCTCCAGATTGATAATCTTTAGAAAATTTTTTTTCTGGAGTGTTTCCTAAATCTAGAGCTAAGCAAATTTTTTTATCTTTTAAAAATACATAGCCTCCAACTTCATTATTTTCATTTTTAAAATTGTAGCCTAATCTTTTTAGATAATTTTGAAATTCAGTGCTTTTAGAAGCTTGATTACCATTAAACAAAAAAGTATTTCCGACATTTTTATTAATTAAAAAATACGCTTGACCTAAATAATATATTATTTCGTCTAAATATTCTGGAATATCATTTTGAGACTCTTTCAACCATTCTCTTATTAAAATAAAATATTTAAAATAAAAATTTAAATGCCTTATGTTTCTAGATTTTGGAAAACCTTTATTATCGAAAGAAAATTTTATTATTTTTTTGAGAAGATTTAAGCCATAGTTTAAATATTTGCTTTTATCATTATAAGCTAGGCCTCCCAAAATTATTGCTGAACATCCAATCATTTTATCATCAACCCACTCTGATCTATTAATCTCGTTAATTAAATGATTTAGTTGTTTTTGAATAATGACATCAAACTTATATTTATATGTTTCATCACTACCTTCATAAGTGATCTTTGAATTGGAAATCCATGATATAATTCTCTTAGAAAGAATATCAATTTCCCAACTTGACTCGTTGTATTTTTGATTATTTTCAATCCATTTTAAAATTACAGAATGAACCGTTTTTTTTGAGGATTTTAAGTCTAAGGTAAATAACCAAAAAAAACTATGTAAATTTTTAAAATCTTTGTTATTTAAATTTTTATGAGACCAAATTTTGTCTACAACAAAATTATCAATATTATTATTATTTTTTTTAAAACTTAAAATACAATCTAATAAGCTTGGGCTGGGCTTATATTCTAAGTTGCCTTCATTAAATTTAGATATTTTAATATTATAGATTTTGGAATTTAAATATAATTTTCTTAACTGGTTAGATACAAAAAAAATAAATTGATTTACGTAATCATAAGAATTCTTAAGAAACATATTAATTAGTTTTCAAAGTATCAATATTTTTTTTTATATCACCTTTGTTGTCATAAAAAATTGTTGTACCTGAAACTAATATATTTGCCCCAGCTTCTATCACTGATTTAGAGTTATCAAAATTAATTCCTCCATCAACCTCAATATCAAAAGTCATATTTTTTTTAATTTTTATTTCATTAATTTTTTTTATTTTTTCTAAAACTTCAGGCATAAATTTTTGTCCACCGAAACCTGGATTTACACTCATAATAAGTACTAAATCAATTTTCGATAAAAAATCTTCAATAATGTTTATGGGTGTATTTGGATTTAGTGATACACCAACTTTTTTTCCCAAACTTTTTATGAGATTTATCGATTCATCTAAGTTGTCAGTTGCTTCAGGATGTATTGTTATAATATCTGAACCAGCCTCAGCAAAATTTTTTATATATCTGTGAACTGGAGATATCATTAAATGAACATCGAATGGTAAATTTGTATGTTTTCTTAAGGATTTAATTACAGGAGGACCAATGGTTAAATTTGGAACAAAGTGCCCGTCCATTACATCGACATGTATCATGTCAGCACCAGCTTTTTCGAGTTTCTTAATTTCATTACCTAGTTGGCTAAAGTCGCCAGATAAAATTGAGGGTGAGATTAGTATTTTTTTCATTGATTACTAGAATACTAGTATCAATATTTGTTTTTTTTTTGAATCAATTTTTACCAAAAAAACGATAAATTTCTGCTGCAATTTCGCTCTCTAAGGGGAAAGATAGCATACCCATCACTGAATATCCTAATAAATAAGGCATTAAGTAAAACCTTATCATGTAAAAAAACCATGCTACATAAAGAGGGACTAGAGGCTTAATAATAAATTCAGGAGTGACAATCTTAAAAGAATTTATTATTGGATTTGTAAGTTTAACAAAAACCTTCATAAAAAAAAATTCGGAATCTTCTTTTTGAAAAATGTTCATAGCTACTCTACCTATGAGAGTCCACATAATTACCCCAAGTATATAATCAATGATAATAACTAAGGGGTGGAAGTTAGCCATATAGTAAGAAGTTTAAAACTTTAAGTTTTAAGGGGCGAAATTTTCGCCCCTTAAAAAAAATTATTTAGTGTTGTTTGCCAAGTACCGTTCTACCACTAGGTATACGTACTTCATCAACCATTTTTTGAGTAGCTGCATCTGGCTCTTTAGTAACTAAACTTACTACTATCATCAGCACTAAACTTACAGCTGATCCGATGATACCAAAAGTTAATTGAGTTACTCCAAACCATTCAGCTCCGCCAGTACGTACGTGTATTAGATAAGCAGTACCTGCCGCTAATCCACCTAACATACCTGCAACAGCACCAGGTGCGTTTGCTCTCTTCCACCATACTCCTAATACAAGTGGGAAGAACAATCCTGACATCGCAAAGTCAAAAGCCCAGATAACTGAACCTAAGATACCTTGAATTTCCATTGCAGCAATAGTTGCTCCAGCAAATCCAATTATTACAAGTAGTACCCTTGCAACAACCAATCTTTTTGCTGTTTCAGCTTTAGGATCAATGATCTTATAGTATAAGTCATGAGATAAAGCATTAGCAATTGCAAGTACTAAGCCGTCAGCAGTTGACATGGCAGCAGCCATACCTCCCGCAGCAACTAGTCCTGATATTACATAAGGCAATCCAGCAATCTCTGGTGTTGCTAAAACAACAGCTTTACCAGCCATGAAAAACTCATTCAATTGAAGAGTTCCATCTCCGTTAAAGTCGTTAATGTACATTAACTTAGCTTGATTCCAGTTTTGATACCAATCTATAGCTTGAACATCAGCAATTGATTTTCCAATAATACCAGTTGGCAATGTTGGATCCATCAATGATAATTTAGATAATGTAGCTAACATCGGTGCAGAAGAGTAAAGTAGGAAGATGAAAAATAATGACCAACCTACTGATCTTCTAGCCGTTCTTACACTTGGAGTAGTGAAATATCTCATCATAACGTGAGGCAAAGAAGCTGTTCCTGCCATCATACATACTGCTAATGAAATAAATTTCCATGGTGTAGTGTTCACTTCAGCATGAGCTTTAGTGATACCTGCTACTTTACCAAATGCTTTTACTTGAGCCATATCTGCCGCTGAGTTTTTAACTGATCCTAGACCGAATTGCGCTTCTAATTCACCAATTCTTGCAACTTCATCCGCTAGCATAAAGTGTGGGAAAAAACCTGCTCCCATTTTATTACTAATCCAAAAAACTGGAAGTAAGTATGCAATAATCAATACGATATATTGTGCAACTTGTGTCCATGTAACAGCTCTCATTCCACCTAGCATAGAACAAATTAATATACTTGCTAGACCTACGTAAACTGCTATTTCAAAAGGAATGTTAAGTGCCTGAGAGGCAATTGTTCCTGTCGCGTTTATTTGTGCAGTCACGTAAGTGAATGACGCTACTGTTAAAACTATTACAGCACTAAGCCTTGCTAGGTTTCCACCGTATCTAGTACCTATAAAATCTGGAACAGTATAACATCCAAATTTTCTTAAGTAAGGTGCTAGTAGTGAAGCAACTAATACATATCCACCTGTCCATCCAACTAGAAGTGCCATATAACCGTAGCCTTTGAAATAAATACCACCGGCCATAGCAACAAATGATGCACCTGACATCCAGTCAGCTGCAGTAGCCATTCCGTTGAATACCGTAGGAACTTGTCTCCCCGCTACGTAGTATGCATCAAGTTGAAGTGTTCTAGACATGTAACCAATAATTGCATAGATCGCTACTGTAAAAGCAACGAACATTATACCTATTGCGTCTTTGCTTACTCCTGCTTGTTCTGCAATTGCCATAAGTATTATGAATACGATAAAACCACCCGTATACATTCCATAAACTTTTGGCAAGTTGTCGATAAATTTACCTTTAATCATTAGTCATCCTCTCTTTCAGTAAATCCGAACTCGTCATCTATCTTTTCTTGTCTATTTGCAAACCAAAAAATCAATATTACAAAAATTCCAAGAGACCCTTGACATGTCATATAATATGACAATGGATATCCAAGTGGCTTAAAGCTAGATGCTTCCATTTCGGCTCCGAACAAAAAGATGCCAATTGAGAAAACAAACCAGATTGCTAATGTAACGAATAGCAACATTCTAGTTTTTTCCCAGTGTTGTGCTTGTTTTGACATTTTTAATCCTCCCTATAGGTTAAAAGATGGGAGCATACTTATAAAAAAATAGATTTAAACCCCTAAAAAACGTATATATAAGGGGTTTTCTGTAATATAAACAACCTGGACGAGAAAATGGTTTTAAAATACAAACTAAAATTGAAAGATGTAAAGCTTAGTGATTTTAAAATTTATTTATTTGCTTTGTTTAAGGCAATTATCCCAAAGAAAAAAATTAAAAATATCTCCGAGTTAACTGATTTTATAAAGAAAAAATCTGCGTGGGTTTCTCAAGTCACTTTATATAGTTATTTAAAAACTAGAATGGGAACAAGATATGTCCTTATGTTTGACGATGATACTTTTATGACTTCAGTGAATAAAGCCAAATGGAATATATATTGTATATCTCTTCAAGATCTTACACTCTACACAATATCATATCTTAAAGTTTTTTTTAATTTTCAAGATGTTTATAAGGCAGAAGATATTTATGAAACTATTTTAAATGAAGAATTAAAAAATGGAATGCCTGAGGAAATAGTTTCTAACGGTAAAGAAAAATTTAAAAATAGAGTCCAAAAAATTAATTGGCAAACTTACTATAACTCATTACCATTTAATGAAAGTGCATTAGCTTTATATGAATGGTCGCCTGTAGCTGAAGAACTTAAAACTTTAGACAGGAAAATAGTTTTAAATTCTATGATTTTAAAATGGGACAATATTAGAAAAGAATTTAAAGATTTAATAAAATTTTAAATATTTTTTCTATTGTTTACCAAACTATCAACTACACTTGGATCTGCTAATGTTGTTGTATCACCAAGTTGTTCGTGTTCATTTGCAGCAATCTTTCTTAAAATTCTTCTCATAATTTTTCCAGATCTTGTTTTCGGCAAACCAGGTGAAAATTGAATTAAATCTGGTGTTGCTATAGGACCGATTTGTTTTCTAACCCAAAGTTTTAACTCTCTTTCAAGATCTCCATCAGGGTTTTCACCTACATTGAGAGTTACATAACAATATAAACCATTACCTTTAATATCGTGAGGATAACCGACGACTGCTGCCTCAGCTACTTTTGGGTGGGCCACAAATGCACTTTCAACTTCTGCAGTTCCTAAATTGTGCCCAGATACAATAATTACGTCATCTACTCTTCCCGTAATCCAATAGTATCCATCTTTATCCCTTCTACATCCATCACCTGTAAAATACTTTCCGTCAAATTGAGAAAAATAAGTTTCTATAAATCTATTATGATCTCCATAAACAGTTCTCATTTGACCAGGCCATGATTGGGCTATGCATAATCTTCCTTGCGCTTCACCTTTTAATACTTTTCCTTCTTGATCAACTATTACTGGTTTAATTCCATAAAAAGGTTTAGTTGCAGATCCAGGTTTTAAGTCTATAGCTCCTGTTTGTGGACTAATAAGTATACCACCTGTTTCAGTTTGCCACCAAGTATCAACTATTGGACATCTGGAGTCTCCAACAGTTTTGAAATACCATTGCCATGCTTCAGGATTTATAGGTTCACCCACAGTTCCCAATAACTTCAATGATTTTCTTGAGGTTTTTTTAACTGGTTTGTCGCCTTCTCTCATCAGGGCTCTTATTGCCGTTGGCGCAGTATAAAAAATATTTACTTTATACTTATCTACTATTTGCCACCACCTTGACGAGTCGGGATAAGTGGGTATTCCTTCAAACATAATTGTTGTTGCTCCATTTGCCAAAGGTCCATAAATTATATAGCTATGGCCAGTAATCCAACCAATGTCAGCTGTGCACCAATAAATATCTTTTGGTTTATAGTTAAAAATATATTGATGAGTCATTGAAGCATAAACCATATAACCGCCCGTTGTGTGAAGAACACCTTTCGGTTTTCCAGTTGAGCCAGAGGTATAAAGAATAAAAAGAGGATCTTCTGCATCCATTTCCTCAGGTTCACAAACAGGAGAAGCTTTTTTAATTATATCATTATACCAAACATCTCTACTCTCATCCCAATTAATTCTATTACCAGTTCTTTTTACAACTATGCATTTTTTTACGTTTGGACAGTTTATTAACGCTTCATCAGTTATGGATTTTAAAGGAATTATTTTTCCTCCTCTCAACCCCTCATCAGCAGTTATTACGTAATCAGATTTACAATCATTTATTCTACCCGCAATACTATCAGGTGAAAAACCTCCAAATATTATTGAATGTATAGCTCCAATTCTTGCACATGCTAACATCGTATATGCCAACTCTGGTATCATAGTTAAATAAATAGTTACTCTATCACCTTTTTTAATTCCCAAGTCTTTCAATGCATTTGCTGTTTTGGAAACTTCAATGTGTAACTGTTTGTAGGAAATTTTTTTTTGAACTTTTGGGTCATCACCTACCCAAATTATTGCTGTTTTATCTTTATTTTTTTTTAAATGCCTATCTATACAGTTTGCCGATGCATTTAATGTTCCATCATAGTACCATTTTATATGTACATCTGATTTGCTGTATTTAACATTTTTTATTTTTTTGTAAGGTTTTATCCAAGTAATTCTTTTTCCTTCTTTTTTCCAAAAATCATCATTTTTTTTTAACGACTGATTATATTTTTTTGTATATTGATTTTTATTAACAAGTGCTTTCTTAGCCCAATCAGATCTAGTTTTTATTATTAACTCCTGATTTTTATTTTTTAATTTTGATTTCTTACTTGTTTTCTTCTTAAATTTTTTTTTCTTTTTTTTTGGTCTTTTTGCCATAATTTTAATTTTTCATTCAATAATACTCATCTTATTCAGAATTTTCCAGCTTTTCATATCTATTGGCATTACTGATAAACGGCTCTGTTTTATCAATGCTAAATGATTAAGTTCTTTATTTTTTTTTATATTTTCAAGTGAAACAGGGTGTTTGAGTAATTTTTTAAATTTCACTTTTACTGCTACAAATTTTTTAATTTTATCAGTTGGATCAATAAAGGATTCTTTTATTACTTCTACAATTCCAACAATTTCTTTTCCAATATTTGAATGATAAAAAAAACACAAGTCACCTTTTTTCATAGCTTTTAAATTTTTGGCTGCTTGAAAATTTCTAACTCCATCCCAAGTTGCTCCTTTGCTTCCCATATTTTCTTGTTGTTTAATTGACCAAACGTCCGGTTCAGATTTTAATAACCAATACTTCATATATTATTTAAATGAATTTTCTTATAACAAAATAAATTGTATAATACAATTTTATGAATTCTGAAATAAATGATATTTTTGATCTAATTAAAAAAAGAAACTTTTTTGAAGCAAAAAAAAAATGTTCAGAGGTTTTGATTCAAAATACTAACAACTCTGAATTTTTTAATCTTTTTGCAATAATTTTATTTCAACTCAAAGAATATAATGAGTCTATAGATAAATGGAAAAGAGCTTTAGAAATAAACCCTAAATATTTTTTTGCGTATAATAATTTAGGAAGTGCTTTTTTAAATTTGCAGAAATACAATGAGGCACTAATAAATTTTAATAAAGCCATAGAGCTTAAACCAGACTTTTTAGATGCATATAATAACAAAGGAAATGTTTTACTTAAGTTAAATAAAACTACAGAATCACTTTTATGTTTTGATCAAGCTATAAAAATTAAACCAGATAATATTTATGCATATATTTTTAAAGGTCACGCATTATCTGAAATCGACAAATTACAAGAAGCATTAGAAAATTATAAAAAAGCATATCTTATAAATCCTGAGTATCCTTTTCTCTTAGGTTATATAGTCCATACTAAATCAAAAATTTGCGACTGGGGGGATTTAAAAAAAAATCTTGAAACTATTGAACTAGGCTTAGAGCAAGGCAAGAAAGTATCATACCCTTTTACAATCCTAACTATTTTAGACTCCCCTTATTTACAAAAAAAAGCATCAGAAATTTGGGTTAAAAATTACGATTTTGTAGAAGAAAAACAAAATATTTTTTTTAAAAAAAAAAATCATACCAAAATTCGTATAGGTTATTTTTCAGCAGATTTTAGGAACCACGCAACAGCACATCTAACAGCTGAAATGTTTGAGTTACATGATAAAAATAAGTTCGAAATATTTGGATTTTATCTAGGTCAGAAAGCAAAAAGTGACGATCAATGGCACAAAAGATTAAAACTTAGTTTTAATGAATTCTTCGATGTAAATTCAATGAGCGAGACAGAGATTTCCAATCTTTCTAAAAAAAAAGAAATAGATATTGCAGTTGATTTGATGGGTCACTGTAATAATGGTATGGAAAATAAATTTGGGGCTTTCACCAAAGGTTGTGCACCAATACAAATAAATTTTTTGGGTTATCCAGGCACAAGTGGTTCAAAATCAATAGATTATATAATTGCTGACAAAACAATAATACCAAATGAAAAACAGGAGTTTTACACAGAAAAAATAATTTATTTACCTAATTCCTATCAGCCAAATATTAAAAACACAAAGATTTCAAATACAAATTTTACAAAAGAAGATTTTAATCTTCCAAAAGATAAATTTATTTTGTGTTGTTTTAATCAACATCAAAAAATAATACCTAGGGTATTCAGTGTTTGGATGAATATTTTAGAAAATAATAAAAATAGCGTGTTATGGCTATTAGAGGATAATATTTATTCTAATAAAAATTTAATAATCGAAGCATCTAAAAGAAAAATTGATCCAAAAAGAATAATTTTTGCTCCACGGTTACCATTAGAAAAGCATTTAAAAAGAATTGAATTTTCTGATTTATTTTTGGATACCTTTCCGTACACAGCACATACTACTTGCAGCGATTCACTTAGAATGGGATTGCCAATTGTTACTTTAATGGGAAACTCATTTGCGAGCAGAGTAGCTTCGAGCTTATTGTATACAATGAATTTAAAAGAGCTAGTCACAAAAACATTTTTAGAGTATGAGGAGTTAGTTAATAAAATAATTAAAGATCCAATTTATTTAAAAAGCATTAAAGAAAAAATTAAAAGAAATGTTTCTACATCACCACTTTATGACTGTGGATTATTCACTAAGAATTTAGAGAAGGCCTATTCAGAATTGTATGATAAATATATTAACGAAAAAAAAATAGATAATATTGAGATATAAGTTACAATTTAACTCCAGCTCCTTTTAAAAAAATTGCATTTTTATCAAGAGGCCATCTTGGTTTTGCAGGATGATCAAAATTATCAAAATTTTTTATCTTAAATTTTTCCAGGCCAACCATCGCAATCATTGCTGCATTGTCACTACATAAGTCTAAAGGTGGAAAAATTGGTTTGAAATTTTCTTTAAAACAAAGATCTGTGAGAACTTTCCGGATTTTCTTGTTAGAAGCTACACCACCAGCTACAACAAAAATATTATTTTTATTTTTATTAATTTTTTTATATTCTTTAAAAGCAATTTCTGTTTTTTTATTTAATATAATTTCTATTGTTTTTTGAAACGATGCAGCCAAATCGTATTTATCTTTTTTGTTTTTTATTTCTTTTGAAACTCTTAATACAGCAGTTTTTAATCCTGCAAATGATAAATTACATCCACCTTTGTTTAAAATAGGTTTTGGTAATATAAATCTTTCAGGATTTCCTTTTTCGGCATATTTTTCTAAATAAGGTCCTCCTGGAAATTCAATACCTAATAACTTTGCAGTTTTATCAAACGCTTCTCCAACGGCATCATCTATTGTGGTTCCTAGTCTTTTATATTTACCTAAGCCTTGAACACTCAAGAATTGACTATGGCCTCCAGATATTAACAATAACAAATAAGGATATTCTAATTTTGTTGTGAGTTTAGGACTTAAAGCATGGCCCTCGAGGTGGTTAACTGCCATAAATGGTTTTATTAGTGATGATGCAAAGGCTTTTCCAAAATTAAGACCGACGGACAAACAAACTATCAGTCCTGGACCCGCTGTAGCAGCGATTGCATCAATATCCTCTATTTTTTTACCACTTTCATCTATAGCTTTTTTTACTATTAGATCAATTTTCTCTATGTGTGATCTTGCTGCCAGCTCAGGAACAACTCCTCCAAATTTTTTATGTACATTTACTTGGCTTGAAACAATACTAGATAAAATAGTTGGTATTTGGCCACTGTTTTCCTCAATTAATGCTGCAGCAGTTTCGTCACAACTAGTTTCTATTCCTAAAATGATTGTTTTTTTTTTCATTAAATTTGTTTTAATTAATAATACAATTTCATTATAAAAAGTAATAACAAATTAAATAAATGAAAAGCAAAAAAATTATTATAGGGTCAAGAGGCAGTAAATTAGCTTTAATTTATGCAGAAATCGCAAAAAAAAAAATTATTGAGGCTAATAAAAATTTTAATGAGGAGGATATTATCATTAAAAATATATCAACCAGAGGTGATGAGATGAAAGATACGAGACTTTCCGACGTTGGCGGTAAAGGACTTTTCTCAAAAAAAATAGAAGATAAGCTATTAGAAAATGAAATTCATATAGCGGTCCATGCTTTGAAAGATATGCCATCTAATGAAACAAGTGGCCTAATAACAGAGTGTTTTTTAAAAAGAAATGACCCAAGAGAAATTTTAATTAGTAGAGAAAATCTTTCATTTAATGAACTTCCATCAAAATCTATAGTTGGAACATCATCTTTTAGGCGAGAATTTCAATTAAAAAAAAAAAGGAAAGATCTAAATTATAAATTAATTAGAGGAAATGTTGATACACGACTTAATAAATTAAAAGAAAAATTATATGATGCAATTATATTATCATATGCAGGAATTCAATCTTTAGGTTTAGACAAAAATATTACAGAGGTATTTTCAACTTCAGAAATTATTCCAAGTGCTTGCCAAGGTGTTATAGCATTGCAATGTAGAAAAGAAGATAAAGAAACGATTAATTTAATCAAAAAAACAAATCATCTTCCCACCTATCATTGTGTACAAGCAGAAAGAGGTGTTCTTAAAGCTCTAGAAGGAGATTGCGAAACTGCTGTAGGTGCCTTTGCTCAAATCGTGAAAGATAAAATAAATATTGAAGCAGAACTATTTTCATTAGATGGAAATAAAAGATTCCATTTCAAATCATCAAAAAATTTAAATTTAGCCAGCCAACTTGGAAAAGAAGTTGGTGAAGTATTAAAAAAAAAGTCTAATAATTCATACAAAAAGTAGATATGCACATTTTATTAACTAGACCGATAGAAAATAGTTATGAACTAATATTAAAATTTAAAACTTTAGGCCATATAGTTACACATATTCCATTAATAAGTATTGAAAAGGTAAATTGTAAATTTTCAGATTTTTCTTCTTTCAAAGGAATTATATTTACTAGCGCTAATGCAATTAAAAATTTAGATTTAAAAGCTGTTAATAAAAAAATTGACTGTTTTTGTGTTGGAGAAATAACTGAAAAAGAAGCAAAGTTAAATGGCTTTCAAAATATTTATTCTGCTAGTGGCAATGTAAATAACTTAAAAGAAATTATTCTACAAAATTTTGAAAATTCAAAAGGCAAATTGCTATACGTAAGTGGTGAACTTACATCTAGTGAGTTGGATAAAGAACTAATTTATGAAGGCTATAATGTGAAAAGGGTAATAAATTATCGAGCAGTCCATGTTGAAAAATTTGAATCTGAAATTATTGAAAAACTAAGATCAAAAATGCCGGACATTATTTACATATATTCACAAAATAGTGCTTTGAGTTTATTAAAGTTTCTAAAGCATAACGGATTAAAAGACCTATGTATGGACACTAATTTGATGTGTATGGGAGAAAAAACATCAAGTATACTAAATGAAATCAAATGGAAAAAAATTTTCCTTTTTAACCCTGGAGAAGAAGAATTTTTATTGTATAAAATTTAATTATGGAAATGTTAAATAATTTTAAAGACCTCTTTGTATCAGTTTGGAATAAAGGTATTTACGGGGTAGATATATTTCAAATTTTAATTGGAGTTGGGATATTTTTCATATTTTTAATTTTTAGAGGCATTATTAGTAAAATAATTATTAAAAAATTAGATAATATTGCAAAAAGAACAAATAACAAATTAGACGATACTTTTGTACAGGCGATGGTTGGTCCTGCAAGATTTCTACCCATTGTGATCGGATTTTTTATTGCAAGTTATTATATGTCATTTTCTGAAGAGACAAGGGTAACTATTGAAACAATAAACAGAACTTTAATAACTATTTTTATTTTTTGGGTAATACATCAAATTATAGAACCTATCTCTTATATTTTAAGTGGATTAGATAAAGTATTAACCCGTGAACTCATAGGATGGATAATAAAATCATTAAAAATACTAATATTTATTTTAGGTTTGGCTGCTGTTTTGGAGTTATGGGGAATAAAAATAGGACCAATTATTGCCGGCCTAGGTTTATTTGGTGTAGCAGTTGCATTAGGAGCACAAGACTTATTTAAAAATTTAATTTCAGGAATATTAGTTTTAGTTGAAAAAAGATTTAAAATTGGAGATTGGATTTTAGTAGAAGGAATAATTGAGGGAATTGTGGAAAAAATTGGTTTTAGATCTACTGTAATAAGAAAGTTTGATAAATCAATTGCAATTATTCCAAATTTTCAATTTGCAGAAAATGCTGTTATTAATATTAGCCAAACAACTAATTGGATAATTAGTTGGATAATAAATCTACAGTACGACACCACAGTAGTTCAACTTAAAACCGTAAGAAATGAGATTGAAGATTATATCAAAACAAACAAGGATTATAAACCCGAACTTGGTTACGCTGTAAGAGTAGATAAGTTTGCAGATAGTTCAATTGATATGTATATACGTTGTTTTACTAAAACAGATGATTGGGAAGAGTGGTTAGCTGTTAAAGAAAGACTGGCAATAGAAATTAAACAAATCGTTGAAAAAAATAATGCTGCGTTTGCATTTCCTAGCCAATCAATTTATGTAGAAAAAAAATGATTGCTATTTTTTATTTGTCTTTACAAATTCTAAAACTTTATTCGTATGTAGTTATTGCAAATGTAGTTATAAGCTGGCTAGTAGCTTTTAATATTTTAAATACTTCAAATAGATTTGTTTACTCAATTTTAGATTTTACATATAGGATAACAGAACCATTTTTGAGAATAATTAGAAGATTTCTACCTAGTCTTGGCGCATTTGATATTTCACCAATTATACTTCTTTTGTTGATCTGGTTTGTAGAAATGTGTATGAAGCTTTACATAGCACCATTAATTTTTTAATTATTATGATTTTAATTGACGGAAAAAAAATTGCATCTGAACTAAGAGAAGAATTAAAAAAAGAAGTCTCATTATTAAAGAGTAAATATAAAAAAGTTCCAGGTTTAACTGTAATTTTAATTGGAGAACTTGCGCCAAGTAAAATATATGTAAAAAATAAAGAAAAGTCAGCAAACGAAGTTGGTTTAAAGTCAGATATAATTAAATACCCACATACAATTGATGAAAAAACAATTTTAGAAAAAATAAAGGAATTAAATAATGATGAAAGTGTATCAGGGATTTTAGTTCAGCTACCTTTGCCAAAACATATTGATAAGCAAAAAGTAATAGAAACAATTATACCAAGCAAAGATGTTGATGGATTTCACCCTGAAAATGTTGGAAACCTTTCCTCGGGATATGATAGTTCAGTACCATGTACCCCTCTTGGATGTTACTTATTAATAAAAAAAATTGAACCAAACTTAAGTGGGAAAAAAGCAGTTGTGATAGGAAGATCAAATTTAAATGGCAAGCCCATGACTCAACTTCTTTTAAAAGAAAATTGTACAGTTACGATTACCCATTCAAAAACAAAATATCTAAAAGAAGAGTGTCTAAAGGGAGATATTATTGTTGCTGCAGTTGGTATACCTGAACTTGTTAGAGGAGATTGGGTTAAAAAAGACGCAATAGTTATTGATGTTGGTATTAACAAAACTGATAAAGGGATAGTGGGAGATGTTAATTTTGATGAAGTTTCTAAAGTTGCAAAAGCATTGACACCTGTTCCAGGTGGAGTAGGCCCTATGACAATAGCGTGTTTATTGAAAAATACTATTGATTGTTTTAAAAGATCTCAAAAATAGTTTGTAAATATAAATTGTATTAAAAAGATCTTAATTTTTTTTTATGCAAGTTAATAAATCTTTCTACACTAGATTTGTTAAATGATTTATTCTCTTCAAACGAAACTTTTTTCATCGAATAAGCATTACTTTTAGTTATTCTAGATACAATTGTAACATTGCCTTTATATAGTTTGAGTTTAACAACTCCATTAACTTTACTTCTTTTTAAGTCAATAATTTTTTGAAGCTTAAGTCTTGCCTTTGAATACCAATATCCATTATAAATTAGTTCCGCGTATTTCGGCATTATTTCATCCTTTTTATGCATGGTTTCTTTATCCAAGGTAACAGACTCGATTGCTCTATGAGCATTAATTAATAAGGTACCTCCAGGAGTTTCGTAAACACCTCTTGATTTTATACCAATAAATCTATTTTCAACTAAATCTACCCTTCCAATTCCATTGCTTCCTGCAATTGAATTTAATTTTTCCAAAAGTTTAGAAGGAGATAGTTTTTTACCATTAATAGTTGTTGGATCACCTTTTTTAAATCCTATAGTAACGAAGGAAGCTTTGTTGGGAGATTTTTCTGGCGATACTGTTCTTTGAAAAATAAATTCAGGTGCTGAATTTTTCGGATTTTCTAAAATTTTTCCCTCAGTTGATGTGTGAAATAGATTATCATCAACTGAAAAGGGTGAAGCACCCTTTTTATCTTTTGGAATTGGTATTTCATACTTTTTTGCATAATTAATTAAATCAGTTCTTGATCTGAGTTTCCAGATTCTCCAAGGAGTTATTATTTTTATTTTTGGTCCAAAATAATGATATCCTAATTCAAATCTAACTTGATCATTTCCCTTACCAGTAGACCCATGAGATACTGCATAAGCTTTATATTTCTTAGCAACTCTAATTTGATCTTTCGCAATTAATGGCCTAGCTATAGAAGTGCCAAGCAAATAATGACCCTCGTAAACAGCATGCGCTCTAATCATTGGGTAAACATAATTCTTTACAAAAATATCTTTTAAATCTTTAATTATGATTTTTTTTACTCCAAGCTTTTTTGCATTTTGAAATATTTTTTTTCTATCAATTTTTTGTCCTATATCAGCAGTATACGCTATTATTTCTGCTTTATAATTTTGTTGTAGCCATTTTAAAATAATAGATGTGTCCAACCCTCCCGAGTAGGCTAAAACAATTTTTTTTATTGGTTTCATTAATTTAACTACAGCTTTTTTTAGCCTCTGAATAAGCTTTGGTAAAACCCAAAAGTGAGTAATGATCTATAGTTTGTGATCCAGAAGCGTTATATCCTGAAATCATTATTCTAGATCCTTTTTTCATGGTTCTAATCATTTTTTTTTCAATTTTATTATCTGCAATCCAAGCAAATTTTTGTTGAGCAATATCAAAATTATACTTATTTTTTCCAGACTTCGCAGTGATAGAGTTTTGCTTATTAAAATCATAACCAGGTGTAATGCTTATTTCATCAGAAATTTTTTCACTTGGTCTAAATGATACAAATAATCTTGCGTCCCTTTTATTTTTTTTGGGAGATTGTAAAACAGGTTTTGATTGTGCGAAACAGACAATACCTGAACTATTAACTAGCACCATCGCTTCCCAATCTTTGAACTTGCCAATTTTTTTAACTTCTTCAGCAACAGAGTTAAAAGATAAATTGCAAAATATTAATAAACAGAAAAAAATTTTTTTAATTATGGACATGGATTTGGATATATTTTTTGTACCTCGTTAATTTCATTTATAATTTTATCAGATAGTTTTACATTTACACTTTCTATATTACTTTTCAACTGCTCCATGTTAGTAGCGCCAATTATAACACTAGTTACAAATTGTTGAATTTCACAAAATTTTAATGACATTTGAGCCATATCTATATTGTTATTTTTTGATATTTGATAATAAGCCTCAACCGCCTTATCTGTATTGGGCTTATTATATCTAGTCCAAAAGTTACCATCTGCTGCAAGCCTAGAGTTTTTTGGCTTATTATTATTTCTATACTTCCCAGATAGATAGCCTATTGCTAAAGGAGAGTAAGCAAGAAGACCTATTTGATCTCTGATTGAAACTTCCGCAAGGCCGACCTCATAAGTTCTATTGAGCAAATTATATGGGTTTTGAACAGACATCATTCTTGGTAGATTTTTTTCTTTTGATATCTCTAGAAATTTTTTTGTTCCCCAAGGGGTCTCATTGGATAACCCAATATATCTTATTTTGCCTTCTTTAATAAATTTTTGTAAGTTTTCCAAAATATCTTCAAATTTATTCCAATTTCCATCATCATTGTGTTCGTAACCAAGTCTACCAAACATATTTGTATTTCTTTCAGGCCAGTGTAATTGGTATAAGTCAATATAATCAGTTTTTAGTCTTTTTAAACTTCCTTCTACTGCTTCAGTAATATTTTTAATGCCGTATTGATTTCCACCTCCTCTAACGTACGATCTCATTGGTCCTGCAACTTTTGTAGCCAATATTACCTTTTCCCTTTTTTTTGTTTTGTTAAACCAATTGCCAATTATTTTTTCAGTATGACCAAATGTTTCTTCTTTAGGTGGTATAGAATAAATTTCAGCTGTATCCCAAAAATTTACTCCTTGATCCAGTGCGTAATCCATTTGATGAAAACCCTCATCTTGAGTATTTTGCTCACCCCATGTCATTGTCCCAAGACATATTGTGCTTACATCTAGGTCCGTATTTCCTAATTTTTTATAGTTCATTAATGTTTTATTAATATAAATTGATTCCTTGAAAATTTTAAAAAAAATTACTATATATAAAATATGGATTTTAATAGACAAAATTTTTTTCAAGCTACAACTGCTAAAAAAGCTGTTGTATGGGACGAAGGCCTTCGATCTTATATGCTCAAGGTTTATAATTATATGGCTACTGGTGTTTTGCTAACTGGTATAATTGCTCTTTTATCATTTAAAGTTTCAGTGATTACAGATTCGAGTGGTGCAATTAGTGGATTTACAAGTATTGGAAATGCTTTATTTTTTTCAGGTTTAAAGTGGATAGTAATGTTGGCTCCACTTGGTATTGTTTTTTATATGAGTTTTGGAATTAACAAAATGACTTCAAAAAAAGCTCAAACAGTGTTCTGGATTTTTGCAGCTTTGATGGGCTTATCTCTTTCATGGATTTTATTAGTTTATACCGGCGTAAGCGTAGCTAGAGTATTTTTTATAACATCAGCTACATTTGGTGCGATGAGTTTGTATGGCTACACTACAAAAAGAGATTTGACAAAACTTGGGTCTTTTTTAATGATGGGACTAATAGGAATTATAATCGCCTCATTAGTAAATATTTTTCTCAAATCTGCGATGATGTATTTTGTTGTTTCAATTTTAGGAGTTTTAATTTTTGTTGGCCTAACAGCTTACGATACTCAGAAAATTAAAAATATGTATGCTGCCTCAGACTCTAAAGAGATAATTGGTAAAAAGGCAATTATGGGCGCACTTACACTTTACTTAGATTTTATAAACCTTTTTATAATGTTGCTAAGATTATTTGGCCAAAGAAGGTAATTGTTTACAGTTTTTTCCAGTTTGTAGTACTCAAAAGATTTTTAAGACTATTAGAGTTTTTTAATATTTTTCCTTTAGAATCGGTAATTAAATATTTAAGGTTATAACTTACGGGTTTAAAATTTTTACAAATTTTATACACAGCACTATCTGTTGAATTTTTGAAAACACTAAAACCAACCTGTTTACTTGAAATATTTAAACCATAGTCCTTCCAAGATCCCTCAGAAACTTTTTTAGCATATAAATTTAATATAATTTGTAATTCTTTCTTATCAAAAAAAAGTTTCTTATCTTTTTCAAAAAAAGTATTATTAACTACTAATTTAATATTTCTATTCATTAATTTTATATTTATTAATTATATTGAACTGAAATGCAGTAAAAATAAATGTTATAGGCAGCATGCCCCAAACTTTAAAATTTACCCAAAATTCCTCTGTTTGAGTTCTCCAAACAATTTCATTAAGAATTGCTAAACCAAAAAAGAAAAACATCCATCTATAGTTTAAAATTTTCCATCCTTCATCTGATAACTTTAAAGCATTCCCAAGAATTTTTTTGAGAATTGGCTCCCTTGAAATGAATTTTCCTAAAAATAAAGCCAAACCAAACAAAATATTTATTATTGTAGGTTTAATGTAGATAAATATTGGGTTGTCAAAATAAATTGTTAATCCTCCAAATAAAGTTATTAAAATACCTCCAATTAAAGGAACTAATGGGATTTTTTTCTCTACAAACCATACAATTGATAGTGCGACTAATGTAGCAATAATAAAAGGAGGAATAGCTATTTGTAAACTTTTTTCATTTTTGTAATAAAAATAGAAGAAAATTAACAATGGCCCAAAATCTGTGACAAATTTATAAAAAGATTTATTCACAAAATAATATTAACAGATTCTTAAAACATTCATATTTTTTTTATTGATTTTTCATTTTAAATAATCATATATTAATAGATATGAGTATTCAAAAAGCTAAATTCTCAATAGGTGACGTTGTAAAACATAAACACTTTGATTTTCGAGGTGTTATTTATGATGTTGATTTTCAATTTAATAACTCAGAGGAATGGTATCAGTCTATACCAAAAAATGTTAGACCGAGAAAAGACCAGCCATTTTATCATCTACTTGCTGAGAATGATGATGTAACTTATGAAGCCTATGTTTCAGAGCAAAATTTATTAACAGATGACTCAGAAGAACCAATAAAACATCCCTTAATTAACGAGATTTTTTCAGGCAAAAAGGGGTCTAGTTACTTTAAGCAATCAAATTAATAACAACATTTTTCAAACACAATTAGCTCAAATCTTCGTCATATAAGTTTTTTATAAATTTACCATATTCTGATCAAGAGTGTAAACGTTTCCCTTAAGATTATCTCCCTCACATTCTTGGTCAGGACTAATTTTATCTCATTTATAATTAATATTTATTTGTGTATATAATTGATTAGATGAAACTTTTTAAACAAAACAGAATATTTAATTTAAGTATAAAGAGTCAAAAAATTGTTTTAATAATTTTTTTAATAACATTATTTATTGGTTTATATGAAGCATTAATTTTATCACCACAAGATTATTTACAAGGAGATTCAGTAAGAATAATGTATGTTCATGTGCCATCTGCATGGATTTCTTTAGGTATATTTTCAACTATTGCATTTTTATCTTTTTTGGTTTTTATTTTTAAAAATAAAAATTTCTTCTTAATAGCTAAAAGTTTAGCTCCAGCAGGTTTAGTTTTCAATATTATAGCTTTAGTTACAGGATCATTATGGGGCAAACCCACTTGGGGAACATGGTGGGCATGGGATGCTAGAGTTACATCAATGTTAATATTATGTTTATTTTATTTAATGTACATAATTGCCTGGAGAATTTTTGAAAATAAAAATTATGTTATTAAAGTTACTTCTTTAATAGCTATAGTGGGAGCAATAAATGTTCCAGTGGTAAAATTTTCAGTTAGTTGGTGGTCTACATTACATCAGCCTGCCTCAGTAAATTTAATGTCAGAAACTACTATTCATTCATCAATGTTAATACCTTTAGCTATTATGACTGCGGCATTTGTCCTGTTTTCTCTATTAATTTTTTTGATGAAATATAATACAGAACTGATAAAAATTAAAAATAAAGGGTTAGATAGATTATGATAATTAATTTTTTAAACATGAATGGTTACGGATTATATGTTCATCTGTCATTCCTTTTTACTTTAGCAAGTTTTTTTGGATTGTATTTTGTTATTAGATACCAGTTTGTAAAAGAACAAAATAAATTTTCAGCTAAATTTGGTGCACTATCATCAGATAAAGCTATCGTAGCTAAAACTCAAAAAATTAATAAAGAAATATTAGCAGCGAGTTCTCTTTCAAAAATTTAACTTTAACTTATGTACGGTAAAAAAGTTAAGTTAAGGATTTTATTTTTAGTTATTTTGTTATCTTCCATAGTTTTAACTATTTTCTTAGTTTTAAAATCCTTAGAAGAAAATGTAATTTACTTTTTATCACCAACAGATGTAAAAAACTTAAATGAAATTAAATATGATAAAATTCGTGTAGGTGGAATGGTAAAAAATAATTCTGTTAAAATAAATAGCCAAAAAATTACGTTTATTATTACAGATTTTAAAAATGAAATAAACGTAACGTATTCTGGATTGGTTCCAAATTTATTTCAAGAAGATAAAGGAGTTGTTGCTGAAGGTTTTCTTAAAGATAAAAATTATTTTAAAGCAGAAAAAATTTTAGCAAAACATGATGAAAATTATATGCCACCCGAGATAAAAGAAAAATTAGGAGAAAAATAAATTGATACTAAATTATATAGGTAGTTACTCTTTGCTATTTTCACTTTTAATCTCAGCGATCATTTTTTTAATATCAATTTTTTCAATTCAAAATAAAAAAGAGAGTATTAGAAATTTAAATAAATTATTTTTTTTTCAATTTTTTTTAGTTTTAATTAGCTTTTTATCATTAATTATTTTATTTGTTATTTCAGAGTTTAGTAATACTACAGTCTTTAACAACTCTCATACAAACAAACCCTTATTATATAAAATAAGTGGCACCTGGGGCAATCATGAGGGAAGTTTGATTTTATGGTTAATGATATTAACTTTTTTTGTTTTTATTTACTTTTTAAAATCAAATACTAGACCAATTAGAGAAAGGTTATTTACTATAGTATTTCAGGAAATAATTATAATTGGATTTTCAATTTTTTTATTAAAAACTTCCAACCCTTTTAATCAGGTTATTCCAACTCCAGATCAGGGCTTGGGTTTAAATCCAATATTGCAAGATCCAATTTTGGCTATTCATCCTCCAGTACTTTATTTAGGTTATGTGAGCACTTCTCTAATTTTTTCATCAGCCTTAGCTTCATTGATATGTTTAAATGTAAATAGAGAATGGGCCAGTTTTATTAAAAATTGGATTTTTGTTTCTTGGATTTTCTTAACATTAGGTATTTTATTAGGTTCAATCTGGGCATATTATGAGTTAGGCTGGGGAGGTTTTTGGTTTTGGGATCCTGTTGAAAATATATCGTTGATGCCTTGGTTATGTTTGACTGCTTTATTACACTGCACATTGGTTTTAGAAAAAAGATCTTCTTTAGGTTCTTGGACAATAATTTTATCGATTGTTTCATTTACTTTAAGCGTTTGTGGTACTTTTTTAGTCAGATCTGGAATTTTAAATTCAGTTCATACCTTTGCAAATGATCCAGATAGAGGAGTGTATATATTAATTTTTTTATTTTTTTTAATATTTAGTTCTTTAATTATTTACTTCTTATATCAAGATAAAATAATTTCTAACAAAGATCATTTTAATTTTTTATCTAAAGAAAGTTCAATTTTAATTAATAATTGGTTTGTAATGTATTTTTTATCAGTTGTGTTGATAGGAACAATTTATCCAATTTTCCTTGAGGTTTTATCTAATGAAAAAATTTCTGTTGGACCTCCTTTTTTTAATAAGCTTATAATTCCCTTTTTAATTCCTTTTTTGATATTTATGGCAATAGGACCTAACTTGAAATGGATAAAAGCTAAAAAATTCAAAATACCTATTAGATTATCTATCTTACTTTTTATAAATTTGGTAATTGCATTTTTAGTTTTAAAAATATTTGATGAAGTTACTTTAAAGTTAACTCTATTGTTGACAGCAAGTTTTTATTTGTTTTTTATTACATTTAAAGATTTAATTAAAAAAGAGTATAAAAATATTTCACAAACAATTTCACACTTTGGTTTTAGTTTGCTTATTTTAAGTATAATTTTAAATAGTTTTCTGTCTAAAGAAATTATTACGAATTTAAAAGTTGGAGATGAAATAAACTTTCAGGAAAATATTATTAAATTTAAAAAAATTGAGAGTAGTTTTTCCTCAAATTATCAAAGTTTAATCGGTTACTTTGAAATAAACAATAAGCACTTATTTACGCCCGAGGTTAGAATTTATGATCAGCCAGAGGTAATAACGAGTGAAGCAGACATTAAAACAAACCTATTTAAAGATAGATTTCTAGTAATAAACTTAGTTAAGGATAATGATTATTTAAATGTAAGGTATCAGGAAAAACCTTTAATGATTTGGATTTGGTTGTCGACAATTTTAATAACTATTGGTGGTAGTTTAAGTTTTATAAAAAAGTATGAAAAATAAATATTTACTAACAATTTTTATAATTTTTTTTACGTTTTGTTTTATAATTTTATTCAAAGGTTTAAAAAATCCTAATACTTATCAACCTGAATTTAATCAAAATCGGGTTTTGAGTGATTTTACTTCTACTGAATTTTTTTCAGATGAAAAAATTAAATTGTCAACTATTGTCACTGATGAAAAATATTATTTAATTAATATTTGGGCCTCATGGTGTATACCATGCAGAAAGGAACATAAATTTCTTATTAAATTACAAAAACAAGAAAAAATAAAATTAATTGGCATCAACTATAAAGATAAATTTAAAAACGCTAAAAATTTCTTAAATGATTTTGAAAATCCTTATCAAATAATTTTTAAAGATAAAAATGGAATAGTTTCGATCGAACTTGGTGCTTACGGCGTACCTGAGACTTTTTTAATAAATAAAAACCTCCAAATAATAAAAAAAATTATTGGACCAATAAATCCAAAAACCTACAATGAAATTATTGAAATAATAAAATGAATTTTTTTAAATATATATTAATAATTTTATTTTTTTTTTTTTCCTCAATTTCAATTTCAAGTGAAAAAAATATTAACTTAGAGTTAAAAATTTTTAAAAATTTAAGGTGTCTAATTTGTCAAGGCCAGTCCATCTATGACTCTCAATCTGATTTCGCAGAAAGTATGAAATTAGTTGTTAGGCAAAAGCTAGAGTTGGGAATGTCTGAAAATGAAATTTATAGTTTTCTAGAAGATCAATATGGAGAATGGATTTTATATGATCCAAAATTTAACAATAAAACCTATTTTTTATGGATTTTACCATTTCTAATGTTTTTATTTGGTGCATTACTAATTTTAAGAAAATTAGGTGTTTTCAAGAAGTAACAATAATATATTATACTTTTTTAAAAAATTTTATGACTAAAAAAAATTCAAAATTAATTTTAACAATTTTTCTATTTTATTTGAGTTGCTTTTCTTATTTAAAAAGTGAGGAAATAGAAAAACTACCGGATCCACACGAATATAATTTTTATACAGGGATGTTTGATTTTAGTGATGATGGAAAAAGATCAGCATTAATAGGAGTTCAACACCAAAATGAAAATTTATATAGAGAAAGTTTTCTTGGAACTATTTCTCCTGTATCGGGATTTTTAATTACAGGTGATAGTGCAACGTACTTATACACTGGTGTGCAAGCTGAATATAAACTAGGACAAATGAATTTTACTCCGAGTTTTACCCCAGGCCTTTATGGAAAAGGAGATGGAAAAGATTTAGGACACATGATTGAATTCAAAAGTGAATTACAACTTTCTTTTGACCTAATGAAAGACTCTGAACTAGGTTTTTCTTATAATCATATATCCAATGCAAGTCTGGGGGATAAAAATCCTGGGGCAAATAGTTATATGTTTAATTTTCTTAAAAAGTTTTAAAATTTTCAAATGAATTTAAATGATTGTCACAATTTTAGTGATTTTAGAAAACTAGCAAAGAAAAGGTTACCTTCTCCAATATTCCATTATATTGATGGAGCAGCAGATGATGAAATAACTTATGCTAGAAATACAAGTGCTTTTGATGATGTTGATTTAGTCCCAAATGTTTTAAGAGGAGTTGAGAATGTCGACTTATCAACTACAATATTTGGAAAAAAATTAGATTTACCTTTTTACTTGGCTCCGACCGCACTTCAAAGGCTTTTTCATTATGATGGTGAAAGGGCTGTGGGTAAAGCCGCACAAAAATTTAATACAATGTTTGGTGTTTCAGCTTTGGCTACGGTTAGTGTTGAAGAAATATCTTCTATGATTGATACACCAAAAATGTTTCAATTCTATTTTCATAAGGACAGAGGTTTAAACGATTCTTGTTTAGAAAGAGCAAAAGCAGCAAATTTTGATGTTATGGCTTTAACAGTCGATACTATAACAGGAGGAAATCGTGAGAGAGATTTAAGAACAGGTTTTACATCACCTCCTAAACTAACTTTATCGAGCCTATTTAGTTTCGCTACTAAGCCAATGTGGGGAATAAATTATTTAACAAAAGGTAAGTTCGAATTACCTCACCTTCAAGATTATGTTAAAGAGGGAACTAGCACTAATACATCAATAGGAAACTATTTTTCCACTATGTTAGATCAATCTATGAATTGGAAAGATGCTGAAAAACTTTGTTCCCAGTGGGGTGGTCATTTTGCATTAAAAGGCGTGATGAGTGTTGAAGATGCTAAAAGAGCGGTTGATATTGGTTGTACAGGAATAATGGTTTCAAATCATGGTGGAAGACAATTAGATGGATCAAGATCACCTTTTGACCAACTTGCAGAAATTGTTGACGCTGTAGGTGATAAGTTAGATGTGATTTGCGAAGGTGGAATTCATAGAGGAACTCATATGCTAAAGGCTTTATCTATAGGTGCCAAAGCTTGCTCTGGTGGAAGATTATACCTTTACGCTTTAGCTGCCGGAGGGCAGCCAGGTGTTGAGAGAGCTATAGAAAAATATAAGGCCGAATTAATAAGAGATATGAAGTTAATGGGATGTAAAAAAATAAGTGATTTAAATCGTGATAATTTAAGATTTAGAAATAAATGAATTTGAAAGATTGCTATAATTATGAGGATTTCAGAAAATTAGCTAAAAAAAAATTACCATCTCCAATTTTTCATTATATTGACGGAGGAGCTGATGACGAAAAAACTTTAAAGCGAAACACAGAATCTTTTGATGATTGTGATTTAGTTCCAAATATTCTTGCGAGCGTTGGTAAACCAGATTTATCTACAACACTTTTTGGTAAAAAAATCGATATGCCAATTTTTCTTTCTCCTGCAGCAATGCAGAGACTTTATCATCATGAAGGAGATTTAGCTTCAGCAAGGGCTGCAGAAAAATTTGGAACATTTTATAGCATGTCATCGATGGGAAATAATTCAATTGAAGAAATATCGAATATTTCAAGTGGACCAAAACTATTTCAACTATATGTTCATAAAGATAGATCTATTTCTGATGATTTAATAGACAGATCTAAAAGATCTGGATTTGATGCTATGTGTTTAACTGTTGACACTCTTGTTGCAGGAAATAGGGAAAGAGATCACAGAACAGGATTTACTACACCACCAAAACTTACTCTTCAAAGTTTAATGAGTTTTGCAATGCGACCTGAGTGGGTATTTAATTATTTAATTCATAAAAAATTTGAACTTTCTAATGTTAAAAAAAAAACAGACAAAGGAACAAATATTGCAAAATCAGTAATTGATTATATTAACGAACAATATGATCCATCTATGAATTGGAAAGATGCAGAGTATTGTGTAAAGAAATGGAATGGACCTTTTGCATTAAAGGGAGTGATGTCAGTTGATGATGCCAAAAGAGCAATAGATATTGGTTGTTCAGCAATAATGATTTCAAATCATGGAGGAAGACAATTAGATGGATCAAGATCACCTTTCGATCAGATCAAAGCAATATCAGATGCCGTAGGTGATAAACTAGAAATTATATTAGATGGAGGAGTAAGAAGAGGAACTCACGTGTTAAAAGCATTGGCAGCGGGCGCAAAAGCGTGTAGTTTTGGCAAAATATTTCTGTTCTCTTTGGCCGCAGGCGGACAACAAGGTGTTGAACGTCTATTGCAAAATATGCATGATGAAATTAATAGAAATATGGTACTGATGGGTTGTAAAAATATGAAAGAATTAAATAACTCAAAATTACTTTATAGAAAGTAGATTGGAAACTTTAAAATGAAATTAGCAAAAAGCTTAGATAGATTAGGAACCGAAACTGCATTTAGTGTTCTTGCAGAAGCTAAAAAATTAGAAGCACAAGGAAAACCTATGATTCATTTAGGATTAGGCCAACCAGATTTTAAAACCCCAAAACATGTAGTGGATGCTGCAAAGAAGGCATTAGATGATGGACATCATGGATATGTCATGTCAAATGGAATTCCTGAGTGTAGACAAGCTGTAACAAGATGGATTAAAAAACGTTACAATACTGAAGTAAGTCCTGAAAGAATATTGATTATGCCTGGTGGAAAACCTACCATGACTTATGCTATACAATGTTTTGGCGAACCAGGAGCAGAAATAATTAATCCAACTCCAGCTTTTCCAATTTATGAATCAATGATAAATTTTACAGGTGCAACTTCCGTTAAGTATGATTTAACTGAGGACAAAGATTTAAAATTTAGTGCAGACAAAATTCTTTCGTTGATAACTGATAAAACGAGACTGTTAGTTTTAATTAATCCAAATAATCCAACAGGAAGTTTTGTTGAAAGAGAAGAAATAGATAAATTAGCTGTGGGATTAAAAAAACATCCACATGTAACAATTCTAAGTGACGAGATTTATAGTCGACAAATATTTGATGGTAAAGAAATGCCTTCTTTCTTTAATTATCCAGAATTAAGAGATAGATTAATAGTTTTAGAAGGTTGGAGCAAAGCTTACTCAATGACAGGTTGGAGACTGGGTTGGAGTTTTTGGCCCGAACATCTAGTTGAGCATGTAAATAAATTATTAATTAACAGCGTATCTTGTGTTAATGCTGCTGCTCAGTTTGCAGGCATAGCTGCTCTTGATGGACCTGATGACTCAATTCATGAAATGATGGAAAAGTTCACAGCAAGAAGAAAACTTATTCATGAAGGGTTAAATAGTTTACCTGGTGTCGAATGTAGTTTGCCAGGAGGTGCCTTTTATGCCTTCCCTAAAGTAATAGGGACAGGAATGAGTGGTGCTGAATTCTGCAAAAAAGCTATGCATGAAGCGGGGGTTGCTATAGTACCAGGAACTGCATTTGGAAAAAAATGTAATGATTATGTCAGATTTAGTTTTGCGGCATCGAGAGATAACATTTCTCAAGCTCTTGAAAACGTAAAAAAAATGTTAGGTTAAGTTTATTTTTTCAACATAGCTTGGTATACTTTTTGAAAAATGGATAATATATCACTACAAAAAGAGCTAACTTTTCTTTTAAAAGAGAGATTTTCTTTATCAGAATCTACAAGAGCCAATTATGCAAGAGGTGAGGACACTTATGATCCAGTTCCTTCACAGGCAGTTGTTTTTCCCGAAACGAATGAAGAAGTTTCAAGAATTTTAAAGTTATGTAATCAATATAAAGTTCCAGTAGTTCCATTTGGAACAGGCACATCTCTAGAAGGCCATGTTGTAGGTAATAAAAATGGTATTACAATTTCTCTTGAAAAGATGAATAAAGTTTTATGTGTTAATGCAAGTGATTTTGATTGTCGTGTTCAAGCATACGTAACAAGAGAACAACTTAATGAATATTTAAGAGAAGATGGAGTTTTCTTTCCTATAGATCCAGGGGCAAACGCTTCTCTAGGAGGAATGGCTGCAACATCTGCATCAGGAACAATGGCAGTAAAATATGGAACTATGAAATCGATTATAACTGGTTTAACAGTTGTTCTTGCTAACGGAGATATAATAAATACAGGAAGCAGAACAAAAAAAACATCTGCAGGTTATAATTTAACTAATTTGTTTATTGGTTCAGAAGGTACTCTTGGTATAATTACTGAGGTTCAATTAAGACTATCGCCTATACCTGAGAGTGTGATGAGTGCAGTTTGTCACTTCAATTCTTTAGAGGATGCTGTACAGACAGCGCAAGAAACAATTCAATATGGAGTGCCGATCGCAAGAATTGAAATGCTAAACAAAGATCAAATGGAAATAAGTATCAACTATTCTAAATTAGATGATGTAAGCCCTCTTCCAACTCTTTTTTTTGAATTTCATGGTTCTGAAATATCAAATAAAGAGTCAATCAAAGTTGTAGAGGAGATTTCCAAAAATAATAACGGAAGTGAATTTAAATGGACAGACACTCTTGAAAAAAGAAATAAACTTTGGAGAGCAAGATGGGATGCATGGTATTCTGTGAAGGCATTGATAAATAACGGTAGGGTTTATACGACAGATGTATGTGTTCCAGTTTCTAAAATCACTGAATGTGTAAATTTTGCAGAGAATGAAGTTAAAAAGTTAGGTTTAAAAGCTCCAATGGTAGGACATTTAGGTGATGGAAATTTTCATATAATGATGCCCTACGACCCTAAAGAGAAAAGTGCTTATGATAAAATAAAACAGTTTAACGATATATTAATTGATAAATCATTAGAGCTTGAAGGAACCATAACAGGGGAGCATGGAATAGGATTACATAAAAAAGGTTATCTTTTAAAGGAGCACGCTGATAATCTGCCAGTAATGAAATCAATTAAAAGAACTATTGACCCAAATAACATCATGAATCCAGGAAAGATTTTTGATTTAAATTAAATAGTATTTAAAAGATGAAAAAAATTCTTGTAACTAGAAAACTACTAAGATCAAACGAAGATAGAATTAAAGAGCTATACGATGTTAAATTAAATTTAAATGATGAACTTTATTCTCAAAAAAAATTAATTGAACTAAGTGAGGGATGTGATGGTATATTATCAGCATTAACTGATAAGCTTGATAAAGAAACTATTGATAAACTTCCAGAGAGTGTAAAAATTTTATCAAATTTTGCTGTAGGTTTTGGAAATATTGATCTCGATGCTGCAAAAAATAAAAATATTACTGTTACCAATACACCAGAAGTATTGACTGATGCTACAGCTGAAATAGGGGTTCTTTTAATTTTGGGTGCTTGTAGAAGAGCTTCAGAAGGAATAGAAGGTGCAAGAGCCGCCAACTGGAAATGGTCAGCCGATTATTTAATTGGAAAACAATTAACTGGATCGCGTTTGGGTATATTGGGCATGGGTAGAATTGGTCAAAAGATTGCTAAAGTAGCAAAATCTTTAGGTATGATAATTCATTATCATAATAGATCTAAATTAAGCTCAGAAAAGGAACTAGGAGCAACTTACCATGATAATTTAAAAAGTTTATTATCTGTATCAGATGTTTTGTCAGTATGTTGTCCTGCCTCAAAAGAAACAATTAACTTAATTAATAAAGAAACTATTGAACATCTTCCAAAAGGAGCAGTTGTAACAAATGTAGCAAGAGGAGACATAATTGACGATGACGCATTAATTGATGCGCTTGATAGAAGAAAAGTTTACGCTGTTGGTCTTGATGTTTATAAGGGAGAACCAAATTTAAACCCAGGATACTTAAAACACAAAAGTGCTTTCATACTTCCACATCTAGGTAGTGCAACAAAAGAAACAAGGACAGCCATGGCAAATTTAGCCATAGATAACCTTGAGGAATTTTTTAAAACCGGAAAATGCAAAAATAGAGTGAATTAGGTAAATAATTTACTACCATTAGTTGTAAAAAATTTAGAATAAGACTATTTAACAAAAGACTCTTGGTTGTATTTATGTTTTAATTAAATCAAGTTAATTAACTAAAGAGGAGAAATCATGATTAAAGAAAAAAAATCATTGAAGGGAAAAACACCTTCTAGACGTAAGTTCTTTAAAACAGCGGCAATGGCAGGAGCAGCAGCAGTTGCAGCACCATATGTTAATCTTGGTGCGGCACAAACTTTAAAAATGCAAGCTGCATGGCCTAGTGGAGCTAACATATTTTTTGAAATGGCAGGAGACTATTGCAAAATGGTTAGCGACATGTCAGGAGGATCTTTAAAAATAGATCTTCAACCTGTTGGAGCAATTGTTAAGACTAAGGAAATTGGTCAGGCAGTTAGTTCTGGTGCAGTAGATATGGGTCACTGGGTAACAGCTTACTGGTACGGTAAGAACGCAGCGGCTTCACTATTTGGAACTGGACCTTCATATGGAATGTCATCTCAAGAAGTTATGGGATGGATGGAGTACGGTGGAGGAAGAGCTTTATATGAGGAAACAATTAAAAAAGTTGGTTTCGATTATACAGGTTACTTTCATATGCCTATGCCAGCACAACCATTTGGTTGGTTTAAGAAAAATGTAACAAAAGTATCTGACGTTAAAGGTATGAAGTACAGAACAGTTGGTCTAGCGACTAACGTTTTGACTGCAATGGGAATGGTCGTAAGACAATTACCTGGTGGTGAAATTCAGCCAGCTATGAAAACTGGTTTGATTGAAGCTGCTGAGTTTAACAACCCTACTTCAGACTCTCAGTTTGGTATGCAGGATGTTTCTAAGCATTATCACTTAGGAAGTTTTCACCAATCTCAAGAGATGTTTGAAATACCAGTTAACAATAAAACATTAAACAATCTGTCTCCAGCTAATCAAGCAATTTTGAAAAATGCTGCTTATGCTGCAAACAGTGATAACTACTTTAAAGCTTTAGTAAGATATTCAGCTGATTTAGCTAAATTGATGAATGAGCATAAAGTAAATGTTTACCAAACTTCAGATGAGATTTTAGCTCAGCAATTAAAAGGCTGGGATAAAGTTATCGGTGATTTCGTGAAGAAAGATGCTTTCTTCAAGAAAATCGTTGATTCTCAAAAATCATATGCGAAGAGAGTAATGAAGTACTTGCTGATGAATCAGCCTAATTACAAGCTTGCTTATGAAAATGAGTTTGGACCTATTGGAAAAGTAAAAATCTAAATAGTATTAAAATTTAAAAAAAGGGGACCAAATGGTCCCCTTTTTTTTGTTTGATTTAAGGTAATAATTTAACATACAATAATATGATGCGTTCTTTCATAAAATTTGCTGACACATTAAGTACCTCAATGGGAAAAGCTTTTTCATGGTGCATAGTGATATTAATGGGGGGAACTTGCTATGAAGTGATAATGGCATATGCATTTAATAGTCCAACATTATGGAATTTTGACTTTAGTTTGCAGATGTATGGCGCAATCTTCATGATGGCGGGAGCGTATTGTTTATCTACAGAGGCACATGTTAGAGGAGACGTATTATACAGACTTTTTCCAACCCGAGTTCAAGGTTGGGTGGATTTAATTTTATATTTTATATTTTTTTTCCCTGGCGTAATTGCTTTAGCTTTTTATGGATATGAGTATGCTGCTCTTGCATGGAAGATTAAAGAAACAAGCTGGAATAGTCCAGCCCAAATACAAATTTATATGGCAAAATCAATGATACCGTTAGCTGGAACTTTGCTGACTATTCAAGGTATTAGTGAAGTGTTTCGATCGATCATTTGTATAAGAACAGGTCACTGGCCAAAAAGATTATCAGCAGACGCTGAGGAAACTGAAAAAGTATTAATGAGGACTTCACAAAAGGACGACCAAGCAGATGTTATTTAGTTTAACAAATCCAGAAATAGCAATTTTTATGATGTGTTTATTTCTATTTGCAGTCTTATTAGGATTCCCAATTGCATTTACTTTACTTGCGATGGGAGTTGGTTTTGGTTATTACGCCTATTTTGATCCATCAAGAATGGAGCATCTTTTAGATAATAGGATTTTTTCACTGCTTGTCTCAAACACATATACCATAATGGATAATAATGTTTTGACCGCAGTTCCCTTATTTTTATTTATGGGATATTTAGTTGAAAGAGCAGGAATTGTTTCAAGATTGTTTTTTGCAATAAGACTGGCCTTACATGGTTTGCCTGCATCTATGGCAGTAGCAGCTCTTGTTACATGTGCACTATTTTCTACAGCAACAGGAATAATTGGGGCCGTTGTTACATTAATGGGTCTTTTGGCTTGGCCAGCAATGGTAAAAGCGGGTTATGACAAAAAATTTGCTTCTGGCGTAATTTGTTCTGGAGGATGTTTAGGAATATTAATACCTCCAAGCATTATGCTTATAGTTTATGCTGTGATTGCACAACTTTCACCATTAAGATTATTTGCTGCTGCTATTTTTCCCGGTTTAATGTTAGCAGGTCTATACATAATCTATGTAATTATAAGAGCGTATCTTAACCCTTCTTTAGCTCCAAAGCCTCCATCTGAAGAAATTCCACCGAGGGCTGTTATTCTTAAAGAAGTTTTAGTTTCATTTGTACCACTTTTTTCGTTAATAATTTTAGTACTAGGTACAATTTTAGCAGGGCTCGCTACACCTGCAGAAGCAGCTGCAGTAGGAGCCTTTGGTTCTTTAGTCCTTTCGTATTTTTATAAATCTTTAAAATGGAAAAATTTTAAAGAGTCAGTTTTTTTAACAGCTAAAACTAGCGCTATGATTATGTGGCTATTTGTTGGTTCTTGGACTTTTGCTTCGGTATTTTCTTATCTTGGAGGACATGAGGTATTTGAGCATTTCTTTAAATCAATGGATCTACAACCCTGGCAGTTTTTAGTGATAACCCAATTAATAATTTTTTTACTAGGATGGCCTCTTGAGTGGACTGAGATTTTAATTATATTTGTCCCAATTTTTTTACCACTCGTGGAATTTTTTGGAGTTAACCCCTACTTTTTTGCAATGCTTATAGCTTTAAATTTACAGACTTCTTTTTTAACTCCACCAATGGCTATGTCAGCATATTATTTAAAGGGAGTGCAGAGCAGGAATGTAGAATTATTGGAAATTTTTAAAGGTATAATGCCATTTCTTGGAATAGTTATATTAGCAATGGTTTTAATGTATATTTTCCCAGGTATAGCATTGTGGCTTCCAGAAACTTTATTTGCAGATTAGAGTAATAATGAGTGACTTATTTTCACTTTCAGTTCACGAAATTGCTGAGAAAATTAAAGATGGAAAAATAACGTCAGTAGAAATTTGTAAGCAATATATTGATAGAATACATAAATTTGAAAAAGACATTAAGGCATGGGCTCATTTTGATAAAAAACTTTTATTAGAAAAAGCAGAGGAAGCTGATAATTATAGAAGATCAGGAAAAGCCACTGGAATACTTCATGGAATACCCGTAGCTCTAAAAGATATAATTGGCACTTATGACATGCCTACTGAGTGTGGGACTGTTCTAAGAAAAGGAAAAACACAATCTCAAAATGCTGAAATAGTTGATCTTTTAAAATCAGAGGGAGCAATAATAATGGGAAAAACCGCTACTTCAGAATTAGCTTATTTAAGTCCTCCGGCAACAAGAAACCCACACGATTACAACAGAACACCTGGTGGTTCTTCAAGTGGATCAGCTGCAGTAATTGCATCCCATATGGCTCCACTATCAATCGGATCTCAAACAGGAGGATCTGTAATAAGGCCTGCATCTTATTGTGGTGTTGTTGGTTATAAACCATCTTATGGATTAATATCTAGAAATGGTGTTTTAAGAACCTCCTACTCTTTAGACCATATAGGAGTTTTTGGTAAAACTGTTGAGGATGTTGCTATGTTAGCAAAAGTTTTAATAAAGAAAGACTCTTACGATCAGGCAACAGTATACTATTCTACAGAAAATATGTTAAATGCCTGCAGAAAAGAACCTTTGTTTGAACCAAAATTTATTTTTTACAAAACAGATGCATGGAAATTGGTTGATAAAAAATCTAGAGAGTCATTTGAGTATTTTATTAAATCATTTAAAAAAAATATAGAAGTCTTTGATACCCCATCTTATTTTAAAGAAATAAATAAATATCATCAGATTATTCATGAAACTGATTTAGCCAATAATTTTAGTGAATATTATAAAAAAAATAAAAAGAAACTTTCTAATTATATGCAAAAAGCCATAGCAAACGGAAATAAGTATTCTGCAAAGGAATATGCTGAAGCAATCGATTTTACTAAAAGAAGTTATGAGTCTTACAAAGAAGTTTTTGAGGATTACCATGGTGTATTATCACCATCTAGCCCAGGCGTTGCACCAAAAGGTTTAAAAAGCACAGGAACTGCTGAATTTAATAAATTTTGGTCTTTCATGGGAACTCCATGTATTTCTCTTCCTTTACTTCAAGGAGAAAATAATTTACCTTTAGGTGTACAGCTGATTGGCGACAAATATGACGATCATAGATTTTTAGGAATTGCTAGATGGTTGGAAAAAAAAAGTAGGAATTTTAATGAATAAAATAACAACAATTATAGGTTTATCTTTTGCAATATTTTTTTTAATTGGTCTTGCAACAACGCTTACAAGATCAATGATGATAACATTTTGGGATGTACTACCTGTCTATATATTGATGGGCATTGCAATTTTTATGATGGTATATGAGGCTTTTTTCGAAAAAAAATAGCCTTTTTAATTAATGAAATCTAGCGGTACATTATTAAATATTTTTTTAATTATAGTATTATTATATTTACTTGTTGTAATTTTTTTATTCTTTTATCAAAGAAAGTTACTTTATCATCCAGGCGAAAATAATTATTTAGATGACGCATCACTAAATCATCAAATTGAAAAGGTTTATATACCTTCTGACGAAAAACTAGTTGCATGGCACTTTGAAAAAAATCCAAACTTTAAAACATTACTTTTTTTTCACGGGAATGCGGGCAAAATTGACAATAGAATTTATAAGTTAAATGAATTTTCTAAGCTTGATATAAATTATTTAATATTTGCCTATAGGGGCTTTAGTGGAAATGATGGAAAACCAACAGAAAAAGGATTATACAAAGATGCTAGAGCAGTAAAATACTGGCTTAATTTGAAAAACGTAAAAGATAACCAAATAATTTTATACGGAGAGTCACTTGGTACTGCGATAGCTGTTGATTTAGCAAAAGAATTTAAATTTTCAGGAATAATTTTAGAGTCACCATTTACATCAATGACGGAGCTTGCAAAAAAATATTACCCTTATTTACCCGTAAATCTTATTTTAAAAGATAAATATGAAACTTTAAGTAAATTAAGCGAAATTAATTCGCCAATTTTAATTTTGCATGGCAAAAAAGACACAATTGTTCCATTTAACATGGGTTTAAAAATTTATGAAAATATAAGTAGCTCAAAATTTAAGTATTTTAACGATTATGATGATCACATGATGGATTATAATGAGGATTTAGTTCAATCTATTAAAAATTTTATAAACACTACTGATGTTAATTAAATTGAGTAAAAGCATTTGCAAATTGTTCTGCTTTAAAAATTTGTAAATCATCTTCTTTTTCACCTAATCCTAAAGCAATTATTGGTAATTTATATTTTTTTGCAATTGCAATTAAAATACCACCCTTTGCAGTTCCATCTAGTTTAGTCATAATTAAACCTGTAATTGGAATTATTTTATTAAACTCTTCAACTTGGCTAATCACATTTTGACCAGAAGTTGCATCAAGAATTAATAATACTTCGTGGGGAGCATTTGGATCAATCTTTTTTGTAACATTGGCAATTTTTTTATATTCTTCCATCAAATTTTTTTTATTTTGTAACCTTCCTGCAGTATCTATCAATACATGCGTAAATTTTTTTTTTATAGCTTCGTCGACAGCTTTATATGCAACAGATGCAGGATCAGAACCTTGTGAAGATTTGATAATTTCTACATCTATTTTTTTAGCCCAATTTTCTAATTGTTCAATAGCTGCAGCTCTAAAGGTATCTGATGCTGAAAAGATAACTTTATTACTATTAGATTTTAATATTTTTCCTATTTTTCCTATTGTGGTAGTTTTTCCAACTCCATTAACACCTGAAACAAGTATAGCATTCAAATTACTTTTATTTTTAAAAAAATTCTCATTTTCCAACGGTGACATTAAATCAATTATATACGTTTTCAAAATTGAATTAATTTCATCAACTTTATTCTTGCTTGGATCAATTTTTTTTTCAGCAATTATATTTTTAATTTCTTCAGATGCTGCAACACCTACATCAGACTGAATTAAGAAATCTTCGATTTCGTCAAGTGTTTTATCATCTATTTCTTTTTTTATAATTATTTCTTTAAGACCGGACGTAAAAGTAGAAGCACTTTTTTTAAAACCCAATTTAAATTTATCAAATAAACCCATTAAATTTTTAATGTTATTTCTTTAATATCAGATACAGGTCCAGTCATATATACATGACAATCAACCATATCAGAAAAAATCTCCAGAGCCCCCTCTTTAAAATGAACATTGCAAATTCTTTCCGTTAATCCATTTAGATATCCAACTACTACAGTTGCACAAGCAGCTGTTCCACAAGCTTTAGTTTTACCTGCTCCTCTTTCCCAAACTTTTACTTTTATATTTTTAAAATCATCTGCTACCTCTGCAAAAGTTACATTTATTCTTTCAGGGAAATAATGATGGTTTTCAATTTTAGGTCCAATTTTTTCAATATCTATTTTTTCACAATCTTTAACAAAAAAAACTATATGAGGATTACCTACATTTACGCAGTGACCAAGTCCATATTCTTTTTCTAAAAAATCTATCGCAACTTTCCTTGGATCCAATCCTTCTATAAGCGGTATATCTTTCCATCCCTTGAACTTTGTTAAACCCATATTTATTTTCACTATTTTTTCACCTAAAATTTCTGCTTTTAGAATTCTTTTGTCTGCTTCCAATTTTATTTTTTTTTGATTATTTTCTTTTGATATTAAATAAGCAATGCATCTACTTCCATTTCCACATGCACCTACCTCAATACCATCAGGATTATAAATTTTAATTGGAAAAGCATCATTGGCCTTTTTTTCAATAAATATTATTTGATCAAACCCAACATTGTTTCTATTACCTATTTTTATTATTTGTTCTTTAGAGAGATTTACATCATCTTCTCTTCTGTCAATAATTACAAAGTCATTTCCTAGACCATCCATTTTGTAAGCTTTGAATTCCATATAATAATACTTAACTTATTTATTGACTTTTTGAAGTGCTATTATAGTTTATTGCAGTTTCCGCAAAATAAGCAATTTGCGGTGTCTTTGGCAACAAAGAGATCGACACCAGTCTGCGAGGGTTCGCCCACTGGTGCGATAGCTGCTGGATAAAAATATGTTTGAAAATTTGACAAATAAATTTGAAGAAGTTTTTTCTTCGCTAAAAAAAGCACCATCACTTGATGAAAATCAAGTTGATGAAGGATTAAGAGGTATTAGACAAGCTCTTTTAGAAGCAGATGTATCATTAGATGTCACAAAAAAATTTATTGCAAATGTTAAGCCGAAGGTTTTAGGTAAAGAAATAATAAGATCTACTTCACCAGGACAAATGGTAGTCAAAATAGTCTACGATGAAATAGTAAAATTACTTGGTGAAAAGAATGAAGATATAAATTTAAATGCTGTACCACCAGTTACAATGATGCTTGTTGGGCTACAAGGTTCTGGAAAAACAACCACAGCTGCAAAATTAGGAAAATTTTTAGAAAAAAATAAAAAAAAAAAAGTTATGCTGACCAGTCTTGATGTTTACAGACCAGCTGCTCAAGAACAGCTGAAAACTCTTGGTGAACAAAATAATATTTTAACACTGCCAGTAATTGATGGGCAATTACCCATAGATATATGTAGAAGAGCAATAAATGCAGCAAACTTAAATGGCGCTGAAATAATTTTATTCGATACCGCTGGAAGAACACAAATTGATCTCCAAATGATGAGTGAGATAAAACAAATAGAAAATATAATTAAACCAACTGAAACTTTTCTAGTAGCCGACTCTCTTACAGGACAAGTTGCAGCAGAAGTAGCTAAAGAATTTAAAAATACAGTTAACCTTTCTGGAATTGTTTTAACTAGAGCTGATGGTGATGCAAGAGGTGGCGCAGCTTTAAGTATGAAATATGTTTCTGATGTTCCAATAAAGTTTTTGGGTGTTGGTGAAAAAATTGAAAATTTTGAAATTTTTCATCCTGAAAGAATTGCAAATAGAATTTTAGGAATGGGGGATATTGTATCTCTTGTAGAAAAAGCATCAGAGGATCTAGATGAAGAAAAATTAAAAAAAACTGAGGAAAAATTAAAAAAAGGTCAGTTTTCATTAGAGGATTATTTATCACAATTAAGACAAATGAAAAAAATGGGTGGAATTGAGGGCGTAATGTCTTTTTTGCCAGGGGTTTCAAAAATAAAATCCCAAATGGACCAGGCGGGTATTGATGAAAAAATAATTTCTCAAAATGAGGCGATAATTTTATCTATGACAAAAAAAGAAAGGGAGATACCCAAAATTATAGATGGATCAAGAAAAAAAAGAATTGCTAATGGCTCAGGAACAGATATTGCCACTATCAATAAATTGTTAAAACAATTTAAAATGATGTCTGACATGATGAAAAAGATGTCAAAAGGAAATATGAAAGGAATGGCTGATAAAGGATTACCGCCAGAACTTTTTAATCAACTAAAATAAAAAGGAGATAAAATGCTTAAATTAAGACTGTCGATGGGCGGAACAAAAAAAAGACCTGTGTATAAAATAGTTGTTGCAGATAGTAGATTTGCAAGAGATGGAAGGTTTATTGAAAAATTAGGTTTCTTTAATCCTCTGTTACCAAAAGAAAAAAAGGAGAGAATAGGACTACAACCAGAGAGAATAAAATACTGGCTAGATAAAGGAGCACAACCAACTACACGTGTTGCAAGAATTCTTGGAGAAAAAGAATTGATGCCGATGCCAGAAAAAGGAAATAATCCTTTAAAAGCTATCCCTAAAAAAGAAAGAAAGAAAGAGTCTA
>CACIRD010000006.1 GCA_902588965.1 uncultured Pelagibacteraceae bacterium | reverse complement strand
TTACGGTCCTGAAGCTATGGAACTTGTTGGTATACCTGACCCTGAAACTTTCTGTCAATTACCTTGGGATAAAAGAATTGGAAGAGTTTTTGTTACATGTTTTAGAAACAGAGAGGAAAGAAATAATCCAGGAGGACATTTGACGTCTGATTGTCGTGGAAATCTAAGAATATTTATGGATGAATTTAAAAAAAAACATGGGTTAGAATTGAGAGTTGGAACTGAACCTGAAATGATGTGGTTGACAAAAAATCCTGATGGAAGCCCTACTGGATCAGGTTTTTCTAAACCGTACTGTTATCATATTGATCAATTTGAATCATTGAGACCTGTGTTTATGAAAGTAATTGAGTATGCTTCGGCCATGGGTTTAGATATGATCCAAGGTGATCATGAAGACGCTCCGGGACAACTAGAATTAAACTGGACATATGATAACGTTTTAAGAAACGCAGATAGACTTTCTACTTACAGACAAATTTGTGCGCAAGTTGCAAGAGAACATAATTTAATAGCATGCTTTATGACAAAACCATTTATGGGCGTATCTGCGAGTGGTTGTCATACGAACATGTCTTTATGGAAAGGTGGAAAAGTTGTAACAAACAAATTAGGTCATAAAAAATTGCCTGGAGTAGAAGAAGTATTTGGTTATGTAGAGGGAGGAACAAATACCTTTATGCCTGATACGAAAGATATGCAATTACCAGGTAAAATTGGTTTACAATCCATAGCTGGAATAATGGAGCACCTACCTGCTTTAACTGCTTTAGGATCATCAACCGTTAATTCTTACCGAAGACTTTGGGATCAAGGATTTTGGGCTCCAGTTTATGCAGATTGGGGATATCAAAACAGGACTTGTGGGTTGCGAGTATCAGCTCCTGGAAGATTTGAATATAGATCAGTTGACTCAATGCACAATCCATATCTATTGGGTGCAGCTTTATTAAAAGCATGTGACCACGGTATTTCAAAAAAACTAGTACCATCTAAGCCAGAGTCTAGAAGTATGTATGAAGCTAAAAAAGCTGGTAAAGATGTTAAGAAACTTCCATTAAGTCTAGGTGAAGCTTTAGATAGATTAGCAGAGGATGAGGTTATTAAATCTGCAATGCCAGATGAAATGTACAAAGTTTTCCATTGGTACAAAAATGATGAATGGGAAAAATTCTTGGGTGCAACAACTCAATGGGATCTGGATACTTATTTAGATTGTCTTCCATAGTAAAAAAGTAAAAAAAGGAAAATTATGTGTGGAATAGCTGGATTAATTCATAGAGGTAAATCTTCAAATGTTGGCGAAGAGTTGCAACATATGCTTCAGGCTCTAAAACATAGAGGACCAGATTCAACTGGGTACGCTCTTTATGCTGATAACGATGGTCAAAACTTTATACTCAGATTTAAAGTAGGTGAAAACGTAGGAGAAGGTAGTACATCAGTAAATGAAGATGAAAGTGTCTATAATGAAAGAAAAAAAGCAGTCGACAAAAAACTTTCTGAACTCGGATCTCTAGTTGTTAAAGAAGAAAAATTAACTCCATACTCATATAGATATGAAATTAAATTTGATAAAGACCTTATGGAATTTTCAAAATCAATTGAAAGCATTCAAAGTGTTGAAATACTATCTATTGGAAAATCTCTAGAACTTATAAAAGATTTAGGGGATGCAACTGTTGTATCTGAGAGATATGGATTAAATAAAGTTCAAGGAACGCATGGTATAGGCCATGCCAGAATGGCAACTGAATCAGGTGTAGATATTAAATCGGCTCACCCTTTTTGGGGATATCCTTTTGCAGACGTATCAGTAGTTCACAATGGCCAGCTTACAAACTACTGGAATAATAGAAGGGTTCTTGAAAATAAAGGTATGCGTTTTATGTCAGAGTGTGATTCAGAATTAATAGCGGTTTTCCTTGCTGAAAGAATGCGAAATGGAGCAACTTTAGAAGAAGGAATGAAAGAAAGTTTAACGGGACTCGATGGTGTTTTTACTTATTTTGTTGCAACGAAAGATTCTTTAGGAATGGCTAAAGATACTATGGCTGCAAAACCGTTGGTTCTATATGAATCTGATGACCTGGTTGCTATGGGATCTGAGGAAATAGCAATAAGATCAATTCTTCCACAAGAAATAGACACATATGATCCTTTTGATGGGGAGGTAAAAGTATGGCAAACTTAAAAACAGCTGAAAAAAAAACAAAAGCCCAGTCAATGGGTATGCATACAGAAACCCTTACAGGAAAAACTCAACAAAAATTTTTTAACCCTGATGAAGCTGAAAACTTTTTCTATTGGGGTACTTACGATGTAGACTTTAACAAAAGAACTGATTTAGATGTTAAAGATTTAGATTGTAAACAAGCAAATAGAAAAATTGATGAATTAATGAGTCAAGGTTATGGAACAATAGTCATTAAAAATCCACAAGGAAAACATAGTTTAGGAGTTGGAGTACTGAATAAACTTAATTTAATTTTTGAAGGAAGTTTGGGTTATTTTGGTGTTGGGTCAATAGACGGTCCAATTGTAAGAGTTAATGGTAGAGTTGGCTGGTCATGTGCTGAAAATATGATGGCAGGAAAAGTGGTAATTGAAAAAAATGCAGGTTCTTGTTTTGGTGCAGCTATTAGAGGTGGTGATTTAATTTGTAAAGGAAGTGTTGGAGCAAGAACTGGAATTGACCAAAAAGGTGGTACAATAATTATAGGTGGAGATGCTGGTGCTTTTACAGGATTTATGATGCAAAGAGGAAGGATTGTTATTTTAGGTGACGTGGGTATTAACCTAGGAGACTCTATGTATGATGGAACAATATATGTGGGTGGTAAAATTGGTTCGTTTGGTAGTGATGCGGTAGAATCACCTATGACAAAAGATGATATAGATTGGTTAAAAAGAAAACTTAAAGTTGCTGAAATCGGCGAGAACTTTGATGTATCTAAAATGACTAAAATTGTAGCCGGTAAAAAACTCTGGAACTACGATGCTCTAGAGCCTACTGAGAAAAAAGGAGCTATATAATGGCAAAAAATAAAAATGGAAAAGCTAACGGTCATGCGAATGGAAAAAGCGCGTTCGCTAAAAGAAATAAAAGTTTATTAGGATATAACTCAATTTTTACTCCTGAAGTAATTGACGACATTCATATAAAAGCTCAATTAGGAAGATATAGAATGCGTGGAATGGCATTAATGAAAAAAATTCCAACATTTGATGATTTAGTTTTTTTACCAGGTACATTAACAAGATTTGTAATTGAAGGTTATAGAGAAAAATGCGAGACAAAAACTGTAATTGGTCCAAGATGTGAAAACCCAATTGAATTAGATATTCCAGTTTACATCACGGGAATGAGCTTTGGAGCACTTTCCTATGAAGCAAAAACAGCTTTAGCAAGAGGAGCGACAATGGCTGGAAGCGCTACATGTTCGGGTGAAGGTGGAATGATACCTGATGAAAGAAGATATTCTGAAAAATGGTATTACCAATGTATTCAATCTAGATATGGATTTAATCCTCACCACGCACAATTAGCTGATGGGATAGAGGTATTTATAGGTCAAGGTCAAAAAGTTGGAATGGGTGGACATTTAATGGGTCAAAAAGTTACTGACCAAGTTGCTGAAATGAGATCATTGCCTGCAGGAATAGACCAAAGATCACCTGCAAGACACCCTGATTGGCTAGGTCCAGATGATTTAGCTTTAAAAGTTCAAGAGCTAAGAGAATTAACTAAAAATAAAGTTCCGATACAATTAAAATTAGGAGCTGCTAAAGTTTATGATGATGTGCGTATGGCTGCAAAATGTGATCCAGATTCAATTTATTTAGATGGAATGGAAGGATCAACTGGTGCTGGTCCTCATATTGCAGCAGCAAATACTGGTATCCCAGGGATAGCTGCGATTAGAGAAGCAAGAAGAGCTATTGATGATGTAGGAAAAACTGGAAAAGTAACACTTATTTATGCTGGTGGAGTTAGAGATGGAGCAGATATGGCAAAAGCGTTGGCTTTAGGAGCAGATGCTATTGCGATAGGAACGGGGGCTATGATTGCTCTTAACTGTAATAAAGAAATTCCAGAGTCTAATTTTGAGAAAGAAATGGGAGTTCCAGCGGGCCATTGCTATCATTGTCATACAGGTCGTTGTCCAGTTGGTGTTGCAACTCAAGATCCAAAATTAAGGAAAAGATTAAATCCTGATGATGCTGCATTAAGAGTATATAACTATTTACACACAATGACTTTGGAAGCACAATTATTAGCTAGAGCTTGTGGTAAAACAAATATTCATTCTTTAGAGCCAGAAGATCTGGCGGCACTAACTATGGAAGCTTCTGCTTTAGCTAAAGTTCCTCTATCAGGTACAAATCATACTGTTGGAGTTGACGACTTTCATAAAATTTAAGGTTTAATATGGGTAAAAAGAAAAATAAAAAGAAAAAAATAAAAACTAAAGAAACAAAGGGTCAGCTAGGTAAAAAGAAGGAATCAGCTAGAGAAAAAATGATAGGTCAAACTATCGGTTACCGTTACGATGTAAATTTGCTACCTGATTACAAAAGACTTACTCCATTTCTGAAAAAATATATTGAGCATATGGGCTGGGATGATCTTAATTGGCTTGAGGATGTTCATATGGGTTATGAAGAAGATAGACCCGCAGTTTTTGACAGAAATGCTAATGGTTGGGTTACAATTCCAAAAAAAATTAAACTTCCAAATAACCAACAAGACAGAGATATGATAGCAAGAGAACTTCTTGTTAAGTTTCAGATGTCACCAAACCACCCTCTTGTTGATCTTAAAAAAGCATATCGAAAATTTTAAGAATCAAAAAAAATCAACTACCTCAGGTTGATAAGTTATTAAAAATTACAGTTCATAGTGAGTTTTTTACCATTGTAGTATTCGGTTCATAAAATAAGATAAATCTAATTGTTATAACAAAAATAAGGGGGTTTGATATGACTGACGAACTAGGTGCATTGACGACCATATTTACGGAATTTTATTACTGGATAACAGTAGTGCTCATGTTTTTAATTCACGTGGGCTTCTGTATGTATGAAGTTGGAGCTTCCCGATATAAACATCATCAACATACATTAATGAAAAATACTATGCTGATACCATTGGTAACAGTAACGTGGTTTTTATTTGGTTGGTGGATTTATTGGGCATTCCCAACAGGACCAGGTCTAGCACCATCAATAATGAATGAAAGCGCAGCTTTAATAACTGATGAATCTGCTTTTAGTGCTAAGTGGTATGTGCCAACAAGTGATTTGATGGCTGTAAACTTAGGAGATCACATTAGTGGTGTATTCTGGGCAGCGTTTTTATTATTCTCATGGACAGCTGCTTCAATTGTTTCAGGTGCTGTAATTGAAAGAATTACAACATTTGCATTTGGAATTTTGGCAATAGCTATTGGATCGGTTTTTTGGACAATAGATGCTGCGTGGGGATGGCATTTTGACGGTTGGATGCTTAAAATTCTAGGCTACCATGATGCTTATGCATCAGGTGTAATTCACGCTGTAGCTGGTGGATTTGCATTAGGTATCTTAGCTGTCTTAGGACCAAGAATAGGAAAATTTACTTCAAGTGGAGAGCCGAGAAACATAGGACCAAGAAACCCTTGGTTAGTAACAGTTGGACTGTTCCTAATTTATACAGGCTTCTGGGGCTTCTATGCTGCTTGCAATATTCCAATTTTTGATCTGGGACCAGAATATGGAATGGAAGGTATAACTTACTTTACTGCTACGAATATATATGTAACTCCAACAACATTAAGTGGAATAACTTTTAACTTCTTAATGTCGCTATCTGGAGGATTGTTAGCTGGATATGTGATCTCAAAAGGAGATCCTTTCTGGACTTACTCTTCGGGACTAGCAGGAATAATATGTGCGTCTGCAGGTAATGACTTATACCACCCAATACAATCAATGATAATAGGTATGATCGGAGTTGTGATTGCATACAAAATGCATTACTGGGTTGAGCGAAAGTTCAAAATCGATGATGCAGTAGGTGCGGTTGCAGTACATGGTTATGCTGGTTTTGTAGGACTAATAATTTGTGGATTTGTTCTAAATGGTTATCCTTCATCTGGATACAGTGTGGGAGCTATGTGGGATGGAACTACTTATGCATCTATAAATCCTTTAGGAATGTTCATTGGAGCAATAATTATGTTTTTTGTTCTTGGAATGTTACCAGGATATATAATAGCTAAAATACTTCATGGAATGGGTAAACTCCGAATTCCAAGAGAAGTTGAGTTGGCTGGTTTAGACTACGAAATAATGGAGGCAGCAAAGGATGACGAAAAATCCGTGGCCTCAGCAACTAGGTAAAGGAGGGCAATATGGCAACAGTAACAAATTGGATAGATCACTTAAATAAACCAGCTGAGGAAGTTGCGGGTGCGATTTATCCCGGTGCTGGATCTTCTGAAGGCCTTTTGGTTATCATAGGGTTTATTATTTGGATTGGTTGGCATGTAATTGCAGCAAGACAAGAAAGTGAAAAACTTGAAAAACTTGCGCGAAAAAGACATGGTCCAAACGATTGGAAAAGTAACGTAACAGACGGTTAATTAAATAAAATTAAGGGCGCACAAAATTTTGTGCGCCCTTTTTTATTTTTAATGGAAAAGAAATCAGAAAATAATATAAATAAAACACCTAGCAAAATGGCTAGGCTTGCTTGGCCAAAAGCAAAATATGGAGCTATTATTGCTATTATAATTATCATTACAATTAATTTAATTTATTATAAAGAATTCTTTTTATCTTTTTTTGATTAAAAATATGCTAAGATAAATTATGTCAAAAAACTTAGCACAAGTTGCAAAAACAAAAAAAATCAAATATTTCTTAATAAGTTTTGTGGACTTGTTTGGCGTTTTAAGATCGAAGCTAGTTCCAACTAGAGCAATAGCCGACATGCAGAAAAATGGTGCAGGTTTTGCTGGTTTTGCTACTTGGCTTGACATGACGCCAGCAGATAGTGATATGTTTGCAATTCCAGATGCAGACAGTTTTATTCAACTTCCGTGGAACAAAGAGGTAGGGTGGCTAGCATCAGATTTATGGATGAACGGTAAACCTGTAAAAGCTTCTCCAAGAGTTATGTTGAAGGACCAAATAAAAATACTTTCAAGAAAAAATTTAAAAATGAAATCAGGTGTTGAGTGTGAATATTTTTTAATTTCTGAAGATGCGTCTAAAATAGCAGACCATAGAGATACACAATCTAAGCCGTGTTACGATCAATCTGCCTTAATGAGGAGGTATGGCCTAATTAAAGAAATATGCGACTGTATGATTGAACTCGGATGGGGCCCTTACCAAAATGATCACGAAGATGCTAATGGTCAATTTGAAATGAATTGGGATTACTCTGACTGTTTAGAAACAGCTGATAGACATGTTTTTTTTAAATTTATGGTTAAAAGTTTATCTGAAAAACACGGTTTGAGAGCAACTTTTATGCCAAAGCCTTTTGAAAACTTAACTGGAAATGGCTGCCACGCTCATATTTCTTTATGGGATGGAAAAAATAATAAATTTTTAGATACCGGTGATAGATATGGTCTTAGTAAATTGGCATACAATTTTTTAGGTGGCATAATGCAAAATGCAGAATCATTGTCAGCATTTTTTAACCCTACAGTAAATAGTTATAGAAGAATTAACGCGCCACCAACTAAATCAGGTGCTTCGTGGTCCCCTTCTAGTATTTCATACTCAGGTAATAATAGAACTCACATGATAAGAATACCTGATCCTGGTAGATTTGAATTAAGACTAATGGATGGTTCGGCAAATCCGTATCTTTTACAGTCAGGGATTATTGCTGCTGGTTTATACGGTTTAAATATGAAGTTAGATCCTGGAGAACCTTTGAACTGTAATATGTACACTGATTATAAAAATTATCCTGATTTATCAAAACTACCAGATGATCTAGAAGATTCACTTGATAAGTTAGATTCAAATAAAGTTTTAAGAGATGCCTTTGGTGATGAGGTTATTAACAGTTATTTAAAACTTAAGAGAGAAGAAATCAGTGATTTTTTTAAGAACGAAATATTCGATAAAAAAAGCCCAGTTACAGATTGGGAAAAAAATAATACCTTAGATTGTTGATGTATTATGAGCAAATCTGAGGTCTTTGGATGGAAACTTTCAAATATTATTACCAATAAAAATTATAATTTTGATAGGGAAAAAATATTAAATGTTTGTGGTAAAAATCATATTGATGATGCATTCAACGTAATTTCAAATTGGGATAATTATAAATCAACTCCATTAATTGAGCTTAAAAAACTATCAAAAAAATTAAAATTAAATAATATTTTTTACAAAGATGAGTCAAAAAGGTTTCACTTAAAATCATTTAAAGCTCTAGGTGGAGCTTATGCTGTAGAAAAGGTTACAAAAGGAAATAAAAAAATTACAGTTTCAACTGCTACTGCTGGAAATCATGGGCGCTCAGTTGCATGGGGTGCCCAAAAACTTAATTTAAATTGTAAGATATTTATTAGTGAATATGTGAGTGAGGCACGTGCCAATGAAATGAAAAAACTTGGTGCAGATGTAATTAGGGTTAAAGGTAACTATGAAAAATCTTTGGAAGAATGTATTGATAAATCAAAGAAAAATGGTTGGGAAATAATCCAAGATGTTGCTTGGAAAAACTATGAAACTGTTCCTAAATTAACAATGGCAGGATACTCTGTAATGATAAAAGAAATTTCAAATCAAACTGACCAATATATTACACACGTTTTTCTTCAAGCTGGTGTTGGTGGTATGGCCTCTGGCGCAATTGCAGGTATTGCTAAATATTTCAAAAAAATACCTAAAATAATAATCGTAGAGCCAGAAAATGCAGATTGTGTTTTAAAAAGTATAGAAAAAGGATCATTACAAAAAATTAATATAAAAAAAGAAAGTATAATGGGAGGAATGTCTTGTGGTGAAGTATCATTGGTTCCTTGGAAAATTTTAAAAGAATCGGTAAATAACTGTACTTCAGTATCAGATAAAAACGTTGCAAAAACAGTAGCAATGCTAAGCAAAAGTCAATTAAGTGATGAAAAAATAATTGGAGGCGAATGTTCAACTCCCGGTATTATTAGTGTAATTGCCTCATGTGAGAATTTAAAAACTAAAAAAAACTTAGAGCTTAATGAAAACTCAAATGTTTTGTTAATTGGTTGTGAAGGTGACGCAGATGAAAAACTTTACGAAGAGTTATTATTAAAAGGTGTAGCAGAATTACAAAATGAAAAAGGTTATTAATAAAAATTTAGAAAATTTAGAATTTTATAAAATTTTTAAACCACAACTTACCCCAAAAAAAATGCTGGAATTAGGAGTTTTTGGAGGATCATACTTTGGAATAAATGTAAAAGAGTTTCCAAAATCTTGGTTTGAAAAAGCTAAACTGAGTAGAAGCTTTGATGTTAATTTAAATCGTTTTAGGATCAAGGCAGGACTTTCTAGAGAACACTGGCTAGAAAAAGGCTGGATCTTCAAAGAAGACCCTTTAGGTTGGTTTCAGTGGTATTGTAGATTTTGTAAAGGAAGAAGAATTCCTAAAATTGATATAATTCAAATTAAAAGATGGAAAAATTTTAAAAGGCACGTAACTGCAATTGAAAAGAATTGCGAAAAAGGAGACCTGGGTTGTAGAAGAAGACAAAGACAAGCTATACTTCAATGGGCTTACAATCCTTTTATTTAATAAAAAATTATTCTCCAATAAAATGATGGATTAATGTTCTTGCGTGTCGATTAAGTCTATGTTCAAAAAGATAAATTCCTTGCCATGTTCCTAGAAGGATTTCACCATCTTTGATGCTTAGTGAAATTTGATTATTCGTGATTGCAGATTTTATATGTGCTGGCATATCATCTTTTCCTTCAGAGTTATGAATATAAAGTTTATTATTCATTGGAACAAGTTTATCAAAATAATTAATTAAATCTTTTTGTACATCTGGATCAGCATTTTCTTGAACTATCAGAGATGCGCTTGTATGCTGAATACTGATATTTAAAATTCCGTTTTTAAATTTATTTTTTTTTATCCATTCAATTGTTTTTTCAGTGAAGTCATATAATTTTTGACCGTTTGTATTAATAATTAAATTGTAAAATTTCTGAATCACTTAATTTTTGTTTTAAAATCAATACCGTACTCTGATCTAGGGCCTTTTCTAAGACCAAAAGGTCCGGTAATAAAAATTGTCATAGGTTTAGTTCCAGGTTTCAAGTCTACCCTATGAAAATTATTAGCAGATCTAAAACCTATATATCCAGGAGGTCTCCAATGTTTTCCAGTTTTTAAAGTTTCCCAATAACCTGCTTTCAAAATTATAGTAATATAAGGACATAAATGATTATGAACACCATTGCCATGATCATCATCTAGCATCTCATGAATTAGAATATTAAATGGAAACCATCTTGGTCTATGTCTAAATAAAAGATAGTATCTATTCATCCACGGCTTTGCTTTTTTGAACTCTGGATGTGATGGTCCTCTATCTAAAACAGTTTTTTTTCTGCCAATTTTTTCAAGAAATTCAAGAAACATACTAATTTAATTTTATAATTGAATTATCTTTAGTAATAAATAAATTTTTTCCTAATATTTTGGGCGACGATATTTTCTCATTGTCTATTTTCATAATTTTCCTGGTAGATCCGGACAATATATCTATAACAAGTAGTCTTCCATTTGACGTTGATAAATAAATACTATTTTTCCCTACTACAAAACCTATCGGGCGATATTCTTTTATTTTTTTCTTTTTTATGTTTTTAAGCACATATGTACTTCTGATCAAATTTCCTGTGTCATTATCAATTACAACAAAAAAACCCTCATTAGTGACTGTAAAGATAAAATTATCAACAAAAGAAGGTCTTAAATCTGAGTTTATATTTGTTTTCCAATTAATTGTTCCACTTCCAGAGTCGATTGAAAAAAACTCATTTCTATTATTTGAAAAAATAATCGAATTATTTGCAACAATTAACTCTGACATTTTTAGAAACATAGCATCTTCTGTAATTGAGCTAGGTTGTGTTGGTGTTTGCCAAATAAGTTCGCCCGTTTCCGAGTCGACTGCGCTTATGTCGCCCAAGGTATTATTAAAAATAATCATATTATCTTTAACTACCAATGAAATTTTTTTTTGTGATTTAATAAAATGTTTTTCGGTCACAAACTTCCAAACTGGCTTTCCATCACTTAAATTAAAGCAATTTAAAATATTTTGATCATCAACAACATAAAGTTTATTTTTAAAAATTTTAATTTGAGAATTAAATGGTGATTTATTATTTTTGGTCCAAAGTATTTCACCTGTGTTTATATTTAATGCATAATATTTTGCGATTGTGTCTGCTGCTACTAGATATTTAGAACTATTAGCAAAGAATAGAATTGGATTTAGTTTTTTTTCTGATTTTGAGTAAATATTTTTTTTCCAAATTAATTTGGATTTTTCATCAAATTTTATAATCGAACCTTTGTTATCGAAAAAAATAATATTTTTTTTATCTATACTTATCTCTGGATCATATTGATGAAATCTTTCAATCTTTGAAAACTTAAATCTTGAAATACTTTTAAGTGCACCATCATATGCTGATCTTCCATAATTATTATTTAGATAACTTAAATATGAGTTTTGTTTTTTAATATTGGTTAATTTAATTTTTAGATTTATATTTAATTCATCTTTTAAAACTTTGTCTTTAACCAATATTTCTTTTACTTTAAATATTTTCTCTCCTTTTAAATCCTCTTTTTTTGTCCACATGGATGAGTTGGGATTTAATGAGCAAGATGATACTAATATCAACAATAATATTATTTTATAAAATTTAATCACCAAAGTCTCTATTCAGTTTTTTTTGGGCTTCTACTTTAATACTTAGATTACTTGTATCTAAATTAATTATTTCATTTAAAAATTCTTTAGATTTATTTTTTTCATTTTTTGAATAAAAATATTCTGCAAGTAAAAATTGTGCATGAGATTTCCAAATACTATCCTTTTTAAGAATAGGGCCTAATATATTTAATAGTTCATTTTCATTTGAAAAGTTTGAGTTATATAGAGCCTTTTTAAAAATTATAAGTTCTTTTATTTCAATATCTAAAGAATTTATATCAATTACTTGATCAAAAAACATGTTGATCTGATTTGAATCTTTTAAAATATCATTATCTATCAAAAAATATAGTGCTAGTGGTGAATATGTTTTGTCATTTTTATAAATCAATTCGATAAGATCATTTTTTATATTTTCTTTATCTTTAATATTAAAGTTTAAAGTAATATTGTTATATTTGTCAGCAATACTAATTTTTGTTTTTTTTTTTAAATCTAAATAAATGAAAACTACAATTAATAAAATTACTATGAATGATATTGTAGAGATAATAATTTTTTTATTATCTATGATAAAATTTTTAATCTTTTCTTTTCTTGTGTTCGCATTAATAAGTTGAATTTCTTCGTCCATAATTAAATCATATTCCTCAAAACAAACTGGAGTATTCCTCCATTTTTATAATATTCTAATTCATTTTTTGTATCTATTCTGCATAATGTTTTTATTTTTTTTATATCTCCAGTTAAATATTTTATTTCAACATTTATTAATTCCGATGGGTTAATTCCTTTTTCTATATCAATTATTGATATTAGCTCGGATCCTTTTAGTTTTAATTTAATCCTATCAATACCATCTGTGAACTGTAAAGGTAAAATGCCCATACCAACTAGGTTTGATCTATGAATCCTCTCAAAACTTTCTGCTATAACAGCTTTTACTCCTAAAAGTTTTGTACCTTTTGCTGCCCAGTCTCTTGATGATCCTGTTCCATACTCTTTTCCCCCTATTACTATTAAATCTGTTCCTCTCTTTTTATATTCTTTAACTGCATCATAAATTGGCATAACCTTTCCTTCTGGATAAAGTTTTGTAAAACCACCTTCTGTACCAGGGGCCATTTCATTTCTAATCCTTATATTCGCAAAAGTACCTCTCATCATTACCTCGTGATTTCCTCTTCTCGAGCCATAAGAATTGTAATCTTTTGGCAGTATTTGATGTTGCATAAAATATTCGCCTGTTGGACTTTCTTTTTGAATTGAGCCCGCTGGTGAGATGTGATCAGTAGTAATCATGTCACCTAAAATTAATAATGGCCTTGCATTACTGATTTTTTTAAACCCTTCTGGTTCATCGCTTAGATTGTCAAAAAATGGGGGTTTTTTTACATAAGTTGATCCCTCATCCCAATCATATATGCTAGTTTTTTCTGTTTTTATTTTTTGCCACTGAATAGGTCCTTTCGATACATCTGAATATCTTTTTACAAACATTTCAGGGTTAAGTGCGTTTCTTAAAGATTCTTCTATTTCTTTATTCGACGGCCATATATCTTTTAAATAGATTTCATCTCCATTTGAGTTTTTTCCTAATGAATCTTTATACAAATCAAATGCCATGTCTCCTGCTAAAGCATAGGCAACAACGAGAGGTGGTGATGCTAGATAGTTTGCTTTTATATGAGGGGAAATACGTCCTTCAAAATTTCGATTTCCTGATAAAACTGAAACTGCATAAATGTTTTTCTTTTCTATTGCTTCTGCTATATTTTCAGGTAATGGACCTGAGTTTCCAATACAAGTTGTACATCCATAACCCACTAGGTTAAATCCTAATTCATCTAAATACTTATTTAAACCTGCTTTCTCTAAATAATCAGTTACTACTTGTGAGCCAGGCGCTAAAGAAGTTTTTACCCACGGCTTTGTTTTTAGACCTAATTCAACAGCTTTTTTTGCTAACAAACCTGCTCCAATTAAAACATTTGGATTTGATGTATTTGTACATGATGTGATTGCAGCAATTAAGATTGAACCATCTTTAATTTCAAAGTCTTCATTTTTTACTTTAGATATATTTTTTTCTTTTCTGCCCGTAAGGTCTTCATAAGTTTTTTTAAATCCGCTTGAAGCTTCTTTAAGCAATACCTTGTCCTGTGGCCTCTTAGGACCTGATATTGTTGGAGATATAGTTGACATATCTAATGAAATAGTATCTGTAAATTCTATATCCTTACTTGCCCATAACCCTTGTTCTTTTGTGTATTTCTCTACTATTGCAACTGTTTTTTCATCTCTTCCTGAAAATCTTAAGTATTTTAGAGTTTCGTCATCTACAGGAAAAAATCCACAAGTAGCTCCGTACTCTGGAGCCATATTTGCAATAGTTGCTCTATCAGCTAAAGTTAAATTTTTAAGACCTTCACCATAAAATTCTACAAACTTGCCTACCACTCCTTTATCTCTTAGCATCTTTACAACTGTTAAAACTAAATCTGTAGCAGTAGTTCCTTCAGGCATTTTATTAACAAATTCAAAACCAATTACTTCTGGTATCAACATTGAAATCGGTTGTCCCAACATTCCAGCTTCAGCTTCAATTCCACCCACACCCCATCCTAAAACTGATAATCCATTTACCATTGTAGTATGACTGTCTGTGCCCACTAGTGTGTCTGGAAATATATATTCATCTCCTTTATAACTCTCTGACCACACTACTTTAGACAAATATTCTAAATTAACTTGGTGACAAATTCCTGTTCCTGGTGGAACGATTCTTAAGTTATTAAAAGCTTGTTGTCCCCATTTTAAAAAAGAATATCTCTCACCATTTCTCTCAAATTCTATATCAACATTTTTTTCAAAAGAATCTGATTTTGCTGACTGATCTACTTGAACAGAATGATCTATAACTAGATCAACAGTTGATAGGGGATTTATGGTATTTGGATTTTTATTTTTTTTTTTAACAGCTTCACGCATAGCAGCCAAATCTGCAACTGCGGGTATTCCTGTATAATCTTGCAGTAAAACTCTTGCTGGCCTATATGCTATTTCTGTATTAGATTTTTTCTCTTTTAGCCAATTTTTAATTGCTTCTATTTGATCTTTGTTAACAGATAAATTATCCTCATATCTTAATAAGTTTTCCAGTAAAACTTTTATTGATTTTGGCAAATATGAAATACCTTTTAGGCCATTTTTCTCTGCCTCCTTTAATGAATAATACTTATAATTAAAACCATTAATTTTAATAGATTTTAAAGAATTATAAGAGTTTTTATTACCTGGTTTCATAGTTCACATCTTATAGATTATTTCGACAAAATTATGTAGCAAATTATAGATAAAAAGTTCCTATACAAGCTAATAAAAGTGAAGCCATAACATAATTAAATATCTTTATAAATTTCTCATTTGTCGCAAATTTTCTAAAAAATTTACCCACAAAAGTCCAAAAAGTGATGCTAATTAATGCACAAAGGAATGACACAAGTATAACCCAAAATGAATAGTTTATAAAATTGCTTCCACTCTCGACATATGTTGAGACAATTATAACACCCACTATCACACCTTTTGGATTTAAAAATTGAAAAAAAAATGTCTCAATAAACTTTACAGGATTATCTTTTTTATTTTCTTTTAAATTTTTTGACAAAGCAATTTTATAAGCTAAATAAATTAAAAAAATAGACCCAGAGATTTTCAAAAATTCCTGAATTATTGGATAAATTTTAAATATATTGATTAGTCCAAAGTTTAAAACACACACCATGGTAGTAAAGCCAAGAATTACACCTAACATATGTGGTAGTGTTTTTATTACTCCAAAATTAAAACCTGAATATGATGCCACAATATTATTTGGGCCAGGAGAACAACTTGTTCCAAGCATAAATAGTGACAAGGACAAAATTTCTGGATGCATTTATGCTATTGGCAAACCATTCTCTGCTTTTTGAGAGGGATGAACTAATGTTACTTTTCCTTCTGCATCTATTGATCCCAAAATTAACACCTGGGATTTTATTCCTGCAATATTTTTTTCTGGAAAGTTACATACTCCAATTACCTGTTTTCCTATTAGATTTTCTTCATTATAATAATGAGTAATTTGTGCTGAAGATTGTTTGATTCCGATCTCTTTACCAAAATCTACCTCAACTACTAGAGAAGGTTTTTTTGCTTTTTCATTTTTTTTAACAGATATTACAGTTCCAAGCCTAATATCTACTTTATTAAATATATCGTAGGTTATTTGTTCTTTCATGAAATTAATATATAATCAAAATTATAAATGACTACAAAAAACAATTTACAATCTTTATACGAAAACTCAATAAAAATACTTGGAGATTTAATCTCTTTTAGAACAGTTTCTGGTGAGGATAACTCACAATTAATTGACTACTGTGATAATTTATTAAAAAAAATAGGAGCTGAATCATTTAGAACTTTCGATGAAGATAAAAAGAGAGTTAATCTTTTTGCAACTTTAAAAGCTAAAAAAAATAATGGAAAGGCTCCAATTATTTTATCTGGCCATACGGATGTTGTGCCTGCATCTAAAAGTTGGTCCACGAATCCTTTCGAGGCGACTATTAAAAATGAAAAATTATATGGGAGAGGAGCATGTGATATGAAGGGTTTTATTGCATGTACCTTGGCTTATGCTCCTATTTATGCAGATACAAATTTGGGCAGAGATATTCACTTCTCCTTTACATTTGATGAGGAAACTGCATGCCAAGGTGCTCCTATTTTAATTAAGGAGCTTAAAAAAAGAGGTATTAAAAAAGGAATTTGCATTGTTGGTGAACCAACAAATATGAAAGTAATTGATGCACACAAAGGGTGCTACGAATACACCACTCATTTCACTGGACTCGCAGGTCATGGTTCTGCACCACATAAAGGTGTTAATGCTGTAGAATACGCTTCCAGATTTATTATTAAGCTTTTAGAACTTAGAGAAATATTAAAAAAGAATGCTCCTAAGCAATCTATATTTGACCCTCCTTACACCACACTTCAAATTGGAGGAATTTCAGGAGGCATAGCTAGAAATGTAATCGCAGACAGATGCAAGGTAGATTGGGAATTAAGACCAGTTATGAAAAAAGATGGTGAGTTTGTAAATGCTGAAATTGATAAATATATAAACGATGAATTGCTCCCTGAAATGAAGAAAATTTTTCCTGAGTCATCTATTAAAAAAGAAATTATTGGTGAAATTATTGGATTTGATAGGGAAGAAAAATCTGATGCTTGTGAATTAATATCTAGTATCACAGGCGATAACTCTAGAGAAGTTGTATCTTTTGGAACTGAGGCTGGCCTTTTTCAAGAAATAGGTATCAGCACTGTTGTTTGTGGGCCAGGATCGATAGAACAAGCTCATAAAGTTGACGAGTTTATTAAACTTGATGAATTAAAAAAATGCTTAAAATTACTAAATGGTATTAAAGAAGTTTCTATTTAATAAGATGAATTCTGTGAAAATAACCAAATTTATTTTCCCCTGTTAAATTTTTTTTATTTATTTTAGGAAAATTATATCCATAGGCTTTAACATCGATTTTTTTAAAATTCCTAAACATTCTGTATATTTCTTTTTCGGTAAAATTTTCAAACCAAGGTACTCCAAAGCATTCTAAAAACATAGTTCCAAATATAGGGGATTTTTTTTTATTCAATATTTGATAAATAAAACGATCTTTTTTTAAAATTTTGTCTAAACTTTTTTGAATAAATCGCATAAATTTAGCTATCTCCACTTTTAAAGAACCTTTTTTATATAAAAAGATTAAAGCTTCTCCATTAGTTTTTAATACTCTATGAATTTCATCAATACACTTTTGTGGATCCGGAGTATGATGTAAAACCCCCATGGAATAAATAAAGTCAAATTTTTCATTTTCAAAATTCAATGCTTGAGCATCGCCTTCTTGAAAATAAGGTTCTACAGCAAAATTTTCTGAAATTTTTTTTTGAATTAAGTGTTTTTTGGCTATTTCAATACTTTCTTTAGAAAAATCTATTGCAATATATTTTGATTTTTTTGATAAAAGTTTAGATATACTAATTGCGTCAACTCCTTGGCCACAACCTATTTCCAAATAATCATTATAATCTTTTTTAATATTTTCAAATTCTCGAGGAAGATATGGCTCCATGTCATATCTTTGTTTTGCAACTAAATCAAAGTCACCGTCTCTGCCACATGGATTTTCACTCCAAAAGTCTTCCTGAGATTTATTTGACATCTATGTTAAAAGTTAATTCCAACCACCAACAGATTTTACCTCTAAAAATTCTGAAAGTCCTTCTTGTCCTGCTTCGCGCCCAATACCAGAATGTTTATATCCTCCAAATGGGGCATCAACTGCAATTCCTGCTCCATTAACATCAACCATTCCAGATCTTAATTTTCTTGCAACCCTTTTTACTTTTTCTGCGTCTTTAGTTTGAATATAATTAGTCAAACCGTACGGTGTATCATTAGCAATATTAATTGCTTCTTCCTCTGTTTCAAAAGGAATAACTGATAAAACTGGACCAAATATTTCTGTTTTTGCTATCTCCATATTGTTTTTTACATCTACAAAAACTGTTGGTTTAACATAATAGCCTTTTTCAAGGCCACTTGGTTTGCCTGGACCTCCTGAAACAAGTTTTGCACCTTCTTCTATACCTTTTTGAATTAACTTTTGTATTTTGTTAAATTGTGTTTCTGAAATCACTGGACCTATATGCTCTCCTTCTTTATTTGGATTATCTACTTTAAACTCATCTGCATATTTTTTTAATCTTTGAACTGCTTCATTATAAATTGATTTCTCAACCAACATTCTAGTAGGAGCATTACATGACTGTCCTGAATTTCTAAAACATCTTAAAGCGCCTCTCTCTACTGCTTCAGGGTCAGCATCTTTAAAGATAATATTTGCCCCCTTTCCTCCTAGTTCTAAACTCACTCTTTTAAAATCATTTGCTGCATTTTTTGATATTAAAGCTCCTGCTCTTGTTGAGCCAGTAAATGAAATCATATTTACATCTGGATGACTGGTTAAAGCGTCTCCTGTTGTTGCACCATCCCCATTTACAAGATTAAATACACCTGGTGGAAATTTTGCTTCATCTATTAATTCTGCAAGTATAATTGAAGAAAGTGGCGCTAATTCAGATGGCTTTAAAACCATAGTACAACCTGATGCTATAGCTGGTATTACTTTTAGACAAACCTGGTTCATTGGCCAATTCCAAGGTGTAATTAATGCACACACACCTTTTGGCTCATATAAAATTCTTTGATTAGGAGCATGCTCACCAAGAGGTTTTTCAAATTCAAAATTTTTTAGATATCTAATAAATGATTTTATATGGCTTGCTCCAGTTCCTGCTTGTAATTTCGTTGAAAAGTCTTTAGGTGCCCCCATTTCTAAAGTAATAGCTTTTGCAATATCAGACCATCTTTTTTTATAAAGTTCATATAGTTTTTCTAACAATTTAATTCTTTCTTCTTTCTGAGAAAATCCCCAAGTGCTAAATGCTTTTTTTGCAGATGATACAGCTAAATCAATATCTTGCTTGCTACCCAATGATATAACAGCGCAAACTTCTTCATTTGAAGGGTCAATAACATCTATATTTTTTGGGTTTTTAGGTTCTATCCATTTACCATTAATATAAAAATTTTTTTTATCCAACATCGCGAGAAAGTATCTTATCTTTTTACTTTTGCAAATAAATTTGTTAGTTCGTAAATAATAGTTGCTGCTGCTAAAGATGTGACCTCGGCATGATCGTATGCCGGCGACACTTCTACAACATCTGCTGAAATTAAGTTGAGACCCGATAAACCTCTTATTACATTTACAATTTCCCTGGTCGTCATACCTGCTATTTCAGGTGTTCCCGTTCCAGGTGCATATGCGGGATCTAATACATCTATATCGATTGAAAGATACAAAGGATTTCTTCCAACCCTTTTTTTTATCCTGTTAACAATTTTATCAATTCCTTCTGTTTGAAATTCATCACAATGAATAATTTTAAAACCAAAATTTTCATCATTTTTTATATCGTCTCTACTATAAAGTGGGCCTCTAATACCTACATGCATTGAAGCATTATCTAAAAATAGATTCTCTTCCCGTGCTCTTCTAAACGGAGTTCCGTGTGTATAAGGTGCTCCAAAATAAGTATCCCATGTATCTAAATGGGCATCAAAATGTAAAAGTGCAACAGGCCCATTATTTATTTTATTTACTGCTCTTAAAAGTGGAAATGCAATCGTGTGGTCTCCACCCATACTAATAATTCCTTTAGTTTGATTAAGTAGGTCTAAGGCACCTATTTCAATTTGTTTTATTGCCTCTTTAATATTAAATGGATTACAAGTAATGTCGCCTGCATCAGCAACTTGTTGTACTTTGAAAGGCTCAACATCGTAACTTGGATGATAGTTTGTTCTAAGATGTCTAGATGCTTGTCTAATACTTTGAGGACCAAATCTTGCGCCCGGTCTGTAGCTAGTACCAGCATCAAATGGAATACCAACAATAGCAATGTCACAATTTTCAACATCTCTTAACTCTGGTAATCTTGCAAACGTATTAGGACCTGCAAATCTAGGCACTTTAGTGCCACTAACCGGCTGAATTGGATTTTTATTTCTAGGTTTTTTCATTTATATTTAGTTATGAAATTTTTAAAAATAATTCTTTTATTTCTTTTATTAATTTCACCTTGTAATGCTAACACAATATACAATTTAATCAAAATACCAAACTTGTCTATATATCAAAGCAAAACGTCAAATGGACTTAAATATTTGAATACCTTAAAACCTTTTCAAGTTGGTATAAGAAATGATAATGTTACATGTTTTGAATCAAGTATTAAAAATATTGATAAAAAATTCAATTTAATAAATGAAAATTTTAAAAAATACAGTTCAGATTTTTTAAAAAAAATAAATTTAAAATATATAGTTATATGTGAAGATCTTTCAGTTTCCGGAATTGGTGCAGCTGGTGTACCAAATATTAAGGTAAAAACTTTAATAATTGACTTAAATTTCAATGAAAAATTTTTTGAAAGAATTATTCATCATGAAATTTTTCATATGATTAATGATTCTTATAAAATGTATTTTTTAGAGGATGAATGGAAAGATTTAAATCAAAAAGGTTTTAAATATGCAAAATGCTCAACTTGTACAGACAAAATTAATTTGGAGGCAATAAAAAAAACTGAGGGTTTTTTTACAGAATATTCAATGACAACTGCTTCGGAAGATATGGCTGAAGTATTTTCCTTTATTATGAAAAATGGAGAATATTTAGAACATAAATCTTTAAATGATCCAATATTAAAAAATAAAATTTCATTTATAAAAAAAAATGTTCTTAAAATAGACAATGATTTTAATTTCTAAAAAATGATAACAAAAATTAAACAATCAGCATCAGAAAAAATTTTATTAGTTTTCATTTTAATATTAGGAATTGGATCACTATTTGCATTTTTAATAATTAAAAATAAGTGTTTATTTGTAAAAAATTATAATCCTTACGAACTAAGCTTTGATAAACCTGAAAATATTGCAGTATTAAATACAAATTGTGGAAATGTTATAATAGAGTTAAGACCTGATCTCGCCCCTAATTCTGTGAAAAGATTTAAAATGTTAATTAAATCTGAAATGTACAACGATGTAGCTTTCCATAGAGTAATAAAAAATGTTTTAGTTCAATCCGGAGATCTGCAGTTTGGTAAAAAAGATAATTTGGATTATACATATATAGGAACAGGCAAGTCTGGTTATGGTAGTATAAAATCTGAACTAAATAAAAAATTTGAATTTAAAAAAGGAAGTGTAGCACTCGCTAGAACTGACAAACTTAACACTGAGGATAGCCAGTTTTTTATTTTATTAGAAGATGCACCTTTATATGAAGGTGAATACTCTCCATTAGGAAAAGTAGTGTACGGTTTGGATGTTTTAAAAAAAATAAAGTACAATGATAAAGTTGAATATGTGCTTAGACCAGATTTTATAAATACTTTTAAAATGCTTGAATAAACTAATTAACTAAAGGTTTCCCAGTAGCAAGTGTATGTTTTATTCTGTCCTGTGTCTTTTTTGTTTGTATCAGTTTCATAAAAGACTCAAGTTCCAATTTGTACATATCATCATCATTTAAAACTTTGTCAACTGTAGTATCTCCTCCGCTAAGAACATTTGCAAGCTCTTTTCCAACTTCAAAACCATGGTCAAAAATAACTTTATCATTATAAAGTTTTTCTAATATTTTTATCATTTTTTCCTTAACAACTTTTCCAGTTAAATTAAACTTACATTCTTCAGGTGGTTTGAAGTTACTTTGTTCTTGGATTAACTTCTTAGAAACTTCGAATAAACTATTTCTATTCATTACTTTTTTGTCTTCTGGTCTTAAAAATTTCAGAGGTTCGGCCTCAACTGTAGAAGTTGCAGTTGTTGCGTATCCAATTATATTAAATACTTTTAAGGGTGCATAATCTGGATCATTCTTAGCTTCTTTGGTTTGAGACCACCTATGCAAAACCTCTTTACAGCCACCACCAGCTGGCACAAGTCCAACCCCTGTTTCTACCAAGCCCATGACAATATTGGTATGAGAAACTACAAAATTAGATTGAATTGCTACTTCTTCTCCACCACCTAAAACCAATCCTGATGGCGCGGATATAACTGGATGATCTGAATATTTTAAATGTTTACAAGTATCTTGAAAATACTTTATGAATTTTTCGATTGATTTAAAATCACCTTTATCAGCAAAATTCATCGTATAAGTTAAATTAACTCCTGCAGAAAACTGCATACTTTCATTTATAATAATTAAAGGTTTGTCTGTTGCATTTTTTAAAGCATCCATTGAATCATAATCTAAAGCACAAGCTTTTGTGGTAAATTCAACAATATTAAAATCTTTAAATCTATAAATATCGGCAGATTTATTTTTATCTAATTTTATAGCTTTTGGTTTTATTTTTCCTAAAGTTTCAATGCTGGTATAAAGCTGTCTTTCACCATAAAAATTTTCATTTTTAGTTTTTTCTAAATTTTTTAGAAAGTTATTATTTTCAAAATTTTCAATACGACCAAAAAAATTTTTTACACCAATTGATTTTAGCATTTCAAAAGGCCCCATAGCCCAATTAAAGCCGAGTCGCATCGCTTCATCAATATCATTGAATCTATTTGTGATATCTGGAACTAGCGACGATGCATATTTTATTATTTTAGAAATAACTGACCATGCGTACTCTCCATACTTGTCCTTTCTGTTGATTAATAAATTTAAATTTACAGTATCAATCCCCAAATCAATTTTTTTTGTAGGAAAATATTTTCCTGTTTCAAGATTAATTGCTTCCAGTATTTTTTGATTATTTTCTTTATTCATTCTATAAAAACCACCCTTGCCTTTTCTGCCGGTATACCCAGTTTGAATTAGTTTTGTAACTAATGGGATTTCTTTAGCTACATTTTGAAATGGATCATTTTTAGACAGTTCTTTAACAAAACTTTTTAGTACGTCTGACATTAAATCTATACCAATTAGATCGTATAGGCCAAAAACTCCAGTTTTTGGAATACCCATAGGTCTACCGAAAACTGCATCTGCTTCTTCAATAGAAAGCTTTAATTTAAATGCTTCCGTCATAGCAACTTGCATTGCAAAAACTCCAATTCTATTGCCTAAAAAACCTGGCGTGTCATTACAAATAATAGCTCCCTTTCCAAGTTCTCTTTCACAAAAAATTTTTAAAGAATTAATTTTATCTAAGTCATTATTTTCATTTTTAACTATTTCTAATAAACCCATGTATCTGACTGGATTGAAAAAGTGTGTAATACAAAAATCTTTTTTCTCTTCGTCGGCAAGTTTTTCGGATAAAACCTTAATTGGAATTGAAGATGTATTAGATGAGACAATTGCACCTTGTTTTCTAAATTCGAATATTTTTTTATAAATATTATGTTTAATATCTATTCTCTCTACTACCGCTTCAACAATCCAGTCTGCTTCTTTTACAACATCAAAATCATCGTTGATATTTCCTACTTTAATATTATCAATTTTTGATTTATCAATTAAAAGCGGAGGTCTAGACTTAAGAATTTTTTCTCTTGCTTTAGTGCTTATATCTGTTGTTAAATCTAATAAAGTAACTGGTACATTAGCATTACATAAGTGGGCTGCTATACCTGAACCCATAGTTCCTGACCCAATTATTACAACTTTTTTAATATCCATAAGACTTAATTTTTATCTATTAATACCTCTGATACGCTCAGATCTTCTTCTTAACAGTTCTGCCGTAACAAGTATTAATGTAGAAAGGATAATTAGGCAGGTTGCGACAGCAAGTATAGTTGGACTTAACTGCTCTCTTAATCCAGTCCACATTTGAATTGGAATGGTTGTATTATCAAGTCCAGCTAAAAATAAAACAACTACAACTTCATCAAAAGATGTAACAAAGGCAAAAAGACCGCCTGAAATAACGCCTGGTAAAATTAATGGTAAGGTTATTTTCATAAAAGTATTTACAGGATCGCTTCCCAGACTTGATGCTGCTCTAGTAACACTATGATCAAATCCTGACAATGTAGCTGTTACTGTTATTACTACAAATGGAGTTCCCAAAACTATATGTGCTAAAACAATTCCTGTGTGTGTTGCGGCTAGTCCAACTTTTGCCATGAAAAAAAATATTGCTACACCTGAAATGATTAATGGAACAATCATTGGTGAAATCAAAGTTGCCATAATTATTCCTTTGTAAGGCATGTGTCTACTACTCAAACCAAGTGCTGCTACAGTACCAAGTATAACAGAACCTAAAGTGGCGAATATTGCAATAATAAAACTATTTTTAGCTGCAAGTCCCCAAGGGTTTTTTGTTCCATAAATCATATCTACATACCATCTTAAAGAAAAAGCGTCAGGATCAAGTCTTTTCATTCCGTCTGAAAAAACTAAAAACTCCTCAGCATTAAAAGATAATGGAAATATTACGAATAATGGAGCTATTAAGAAGAAAAATACACAAGTACAGACAGTCAAATAAAAATAATGCCAAATTCTATAATGTGTTTCTGTATATTTTGGTAATGCCATATCTATCCCAGTTTAATGTTATCAACTCCTACAAGTTTATTATAAACCCAATAAATAGCTAAGACACCAGTCAATAACATTAACCCCATTGCTGATGCAAAGCTCCAATCTAAAGTACTTTTCATATGAAAAGCTATATGGTTACTAATTAGTGTTCCGGATGCTCCCCCAACCAAAGCTGGAGTAATATAATATCCAATAGCGAGTATAAAAACTAACAAGCAACCAGCACCTATTCCAGGGATGGTTAGGGGGAAATAAACCTTCCAAAATGCTACAAAAGGAGTTCCACCTAAGGATTTTCCTGCTCTCATCAAGCTAGGAGAGATAGTTTTCATAACACTATAAAGCGGCAATACCATGAATGGTAAAAGGATTTGAGTCATTGCAACATATGTGCCAACCTTGTTATACATCATCTCAGGCCTATTATCGTCAGCTACAAGACCTATCCAGACAAAAAAATCATTAACGATTCCTTGTTGCTGTAATAAAATCATCCAACTTGCAGTTCTGACGAGCAAAGATGTCCAAAAAGGTAATAGAACACAAATCATTAATAAATTACTATATTTCATTGGGAGTGTTGCTAATAAATGTGCAATTGGGTAAGCCATTAAAAAACAAAAAACTGTAACAAAAAAAGCTACCTCAACAGTTCTTACCCATAGAATTTTGTGAATTCTTCTATCTTCAGAAACTTGAACAATTTTTCCATCCTCATTTTCATACATATCCATACCTTTAAGATATTTTGAATAACTATAAGCGGGCGCTCTTCTTTTAAGTGCTCTCCAATATTCTACGTCTGCCCATCGTTTATGGACCGCCATTATTTGTTCTTTATAATTTCCTTCCTCAAATTTTGTAATTTTTCTCTTTAATTTTTTTAAAATACTTTTAAAACCATTTTTTTCATAATTTAATTGTGTAGCTAATTTTCCAAAAGTTTTCTCTTCTACTAATTTTTTATAGTCTAAGTAAAATCCTTCAAAAACTTCTTCTGGTGGTAGCTGTTTTCCATCCCATTGTTCCATTGCTTTATATGTTTTAGGAAGCATATTCGTAACCATTCGATCATCTATACTTCTAAAAAGCATGTCGCCTATTGGAAATACATATGTGATTACTAAAAATAACAATAAAGGACATACAAGTAAAAAAGCTTTTATTTTATTTTTTTTCTCTGCTTTTTTTAGACTCTCTTCTAGAGGTATTCCGTCAGTGGTTAAAATTTTTTGTGTTTCGCTGCTCATAAATAAAAAGGGCGGTTAATAAATAACCGCCCTTAAATATATTATATAATTTTAAAGTTTAAAACTTAAAATTATAGACCTGCTTTCATAGCTTCCCATTTCTCGCCGATCTCAGTACCGTTATCAGCCCAGAATAGTGGGTCAACTAAGAAGTAGTTTTTTGTATTTTGTGGTGCTGTTGGCATATGTGGTACCATGTTAGTCTTACCATCTTTATACCAAGGCTCTCCTTTTTTCATCACATCAATAGATGATTTTCTCCAAGGAGCATAAGCAATGTATTTAGCACTTCCTGCTAGACCTTCTGTACTTGTCATCATTGCTAAAGCTTTTTTAGCATCGCTTTCGTTTGGTCCACCTTTTACTAATACAAAGTATTCGTAATCAAGTCCTTGACCGTCCCAAACTTGAACGATTGGAGCGCCTTCACCAACTGTAGCGTTGAAAAATCTTCCGTTCCAACCAGTTGCCATTACAACTTCACCACTCATTAATAGTTCTGGTGGTTGAGCACCTGCAGACCAAAATACACATCCACCGTTTGGATCTGTGCAAAGTTTTTTGATCTTATCTAAAGCTCTTTGAATACCTTTTTCAGATTCTAAAGCTTTATAAATTTTTGCTCCACCTTTTCCTGGTTTAATACCATCTGCAGCTAAAGCGATTTCTAAGTTCGTTAAAGCGCTTTTGTAGATAGCTCTTTTTCCAGGGAATTTTTTAGTGTTAAAGAAATCTTTTATAGTTTTTGGTTTACCTTTAACATTTTTACTATTGTAAGCGTAATTCCAAGAATATAAAATATTTCCTACAGCACATTTAGATGGCATGCTAGTAAAGAAATCTTTACTTGCTGGAGTTCCATCTGGTGCAGCTGGGAAATCTTTGTCGAAATCAAATTCTACAAATAATCCTTCGTCACAACCAGTTATAGTATCCATAGCGAAAACATCTATGATGTCCCACACTATAGCTCCTGCTTCTTTTTGTGCTTTAATTTCTGATAATCCACCAGAGTAGTCTACCCAATCAATAGGTACACCTAGTTTTTTTGCTGTAGGATCACCATAACCTAACTTTTGAGACTCTGTATACGCTCCACCCCAAGATGCAACAACAACTGCAAATGCTGATGTAGTAATAGAAAGAGCAAAAGTCAAAGTAAGTAATAGTTTACTTAATTTTTTCATTTATCCTCCGTTTAAACGTTTTTTTAAAAGAGAGATTACAACAAGATATAACAAAGGAGTCAACAAGCCATTTGCTAAAATTAAGCTTTATTTTACTGATAGATATTTACTTTTTTTTTACTTAGAGTTTATTTCGGGTCTAAGGCTCTAGCATCAAAGCTGTTCCAGCTGACATTAATTTCGTTTCCAAGTTTTATTTCCATATTAGCTGAACTATTAGGTACTTTTAAAATAAAATCATTATTACCAAGCAAGTTAAGTCTTACTCTTGTATGATCACCATGATAAATAACTTCTTCAATTTTACCCTTAAAATTATTTTCCATTTTTTCATCGGTATTTATTAAAGCCCTTTCAGGTCTTAAGGATACAATAGTTTTTTCTCCACTTGATTTTACTGTTATTGGATTAGCCAAAATTTCAGATCCATCATTCAGTTTTACTTTACATTTATCTTTTGAAAAATCTGTAACTTGACCTGAAAATCTATTATTTTCTCCAATAAATTCTGCTACAAAAGAATTTACTGGTTCTTCATAAAGCTTATCTGGTGATGAAAGTTGTTGAACTTTTCCGTCGTTGAAAACTGCAATTCTGTTTGACATTGTTAATGCTTCGCCTTGGTCATGTGTAACGTATACTACTGTAACACCAATACTTTCATGTATATGTTTAATTTCATATTGCATACTTTCTCTAAGGTTTTTGTCTAGGGCACCTAGAGGTTCATCCATAAGTACTACCGCAGGATCAAAAACTAGTGCTCTTGCAACGGCAACTCTTTGTTGTTGTCCTCCAGATAATTGTCCTGGCATTCTATTTTCAAATCCTGACAGAGATACCATTGACAAAGCTTTATCAATTTTTTTATCAGCATCTTCTTTTGAAACTTTTCTAACTCTTAATGGAAAAGCTAAATTTTCGTAAACTGTCATATGTGGAAACAAAGCATAATTTTGAAAGACCATTCCAATCCCTCTTTTGTGAGGTGGAATATTTGATATAGGATTATTATCTAAATATATTTCTCCATTTGTAGGAGTTTCGAAGCCTGCTAACATCATCAAACAAGTTGTTTTACCAGAACCAGATGGTCCTAACATGGTAATAAATTCACCTTCTGCAATATCTAAATTTAAATCTTTGACAACTAAAACTTTTCCGTCGTAGCTTTTATCGACTTTGTCAAACCTAACGAATTGTTCGTTCTTTGGCATGGTGATTTAAAACATTTGTTGGAATTTTTTTCAAGTTATTATTTTATGTGTAAATCTCTTGAAAAATTGCAAAAAAGTTCACTTCCTTGCTCAGTTACCCTTATAGATTCTGATGCTTCTACTCCCCATTCTCCAAATTGCATTACCGCAATCATATGAAAACAAACATTGGGTTGTAATACTGTCATGTCTCCTTTGTATATGTTTAAAGTATGTTCACCCCAGTCAGGAGGGTAGCCAATGCCTATTGAATATCCAGTTCTAGATTCTTTTTTAATATTATATTTATCTAAAACTCCCCAAAACTTTTGCGCAACATCATCAGCTGTATTTCCTGGTTTAGTTGCTTCAATACCTGCGTTTAAAGCTTCATTAGTTGCCTTCATTGCATCAATTTTTTTTTGCTCTGGTTTACCTAGCTGTACAGTCCTTGCCATCGGACAGTGGTATCTTTTAACAACACCTGATAGTTCTACAATTGTTGCTTCTCCTTCAATAAATTTCTCATCGGTTGCTGTTAAATGGGATGCTGATGTGCCTTTTCCTGTTGGTAATAATGTTGCTATACTGGCATACTCTCCACCAACTTCTTTTGTTCCTCTAAAAAGTGCCCTTTGAATTTCACCAACAGCGTCACACTGTCTAACACCTGGATTTATTGTTTCCACTGCTACTTTCATTGCTTCTTGAGATATTTTAGCTGCATTTTTCATATATTCAATTTCAGCATTAGATTTAATTAATCTAACCCAATTAACCAATCTTTCAGAATCTTTTATCTCTGCATTAGGAAGTCCTTGTTTTAATTTCTCATAACAAAAAGCAGTAAAGTAATGACTATCCATTTCAACTCCAATCTTCAATTTATCCCATCCTCTTTTTTTAATTAATTTTATTAAAGAATCGTAAGGATGTATTGGCCATGTGTGAATATATTTTTCATCGTAAACGATAATATTTTCATTTTTTAAATATGTTTTTATATATGCGCCGCCTGCGTCTTGAGCTCTTACAAAACACAAAGGTTCTTCACAATCTATATGCACAATTACACATTGAGAGTAATAAAAAGACCAAGCGTCATAGCCAGTCAGATAGTTCATATTATTAGTGTCTTGAGAAATAAGTAACTCAATGCCTTTTTTTTGCATTAAATTTTTAGTCTTTATTAATCTTTCTTGATATTCTTTTTTTGAAAATGACATTTTAATATTAATAGATTTTTTAATAGTATAGTTTAATAAAAAGTTTCTTCAAGAAAAGGGGCAGCTTTATCAATTTGACGCTATTTTTTATAAAATTTAATTAATTTTTTTTGTTAAAAAGTTTCCCAAAACCCTTAATTGAACTATTTTTTCCAATATTTTCGAGCGTATCCCATATTAGGGCTTGATTGCTTGAGAGAACAATTTTTTTTATTTTTTTCTCTAATCTGTCCAATATTGATAAAATTGGCAAAGCTGTACATGAAACAAAAAGCGCATCAGCATTTTTATGATCCATTTTTGATAAAACCTTGAACAAATACTCCGGATCAACTTTGCCAATATCTATGTCAGAACTTATATCAAAATACGAATTTGAAGTAATAATAAAATTTTTCTTTTGAAAGAAGCTCACAACTTCATCATTTAATTTTTTAGGATAAGGGGTAAATAAAGATATTTTTTTTATATTCATTTTTTTTAAAGCTTTTAAGGCTGCGGTGCTTGGAGTAGTAACTTTAGCATTTGGTTTTGCTCTTTTAATTTTTTTTTCAATTGCTTTATAACCAGCTGCAATTGTTCCTGATGTGCATCCATAAACTATACAGTCTATTTTTTGATCTGGTAATATTTCTTTTGTAACGTTTGTTAAGTCTTTTGACATCTTAATAAGATTTTTACTTGTTAAAGGATTATAACATTTAATTCTATTAACAAAAAAATCTATTTTTTTTCCATTTATTACATTTAAAAAATCCTTTTCAATAATAAAATCACTTGCTAGCGCGATTAAACCAATTCTTGAATTCGGTTTTTTTAAATATTTGGGTTTAATTTTTTTTAAATTCATAATTTCTAAAGTTAAGATAACCAAAAATTAATAAAAGTCCCAGTGAAAAAGGATATACTATACCTTTATTTGGTCTATTTAAATTTTCAATCTTCAGTTCACTTATTATATCGCCAGTCTCTAGACCTTCTTTTTTAGCTAAACCATTCCATTTTATTGTATCAACTATTGTTTTTTCATTATCCTGAACTAAGTTTAGCCCATAATCTTCTAGGGTATACTTTGTTTTGAAGGAATTTTTTTTTATAACAAATAGTTTGTACCTATCTCCATATTCACTTGGTCTAGTAATTCGTATGTGTACCTCTTTATTTGGTTCTAATTCAAGTAATTTAGTTTCATTCAAATCCTTGAAATTGTACTTGGGATAAATTTTATTTAGAGCAAATTCAGGAGATAAAAGAGATATAGATATAATTAAAAATATTATAATTTCAAACCATCTTAATTTATTAAACATCCATCTTTGTGTTGCTGATGTAAAAACTAATATTCCAATTAGTGAGGTAAAAATTACAATTATTGCATGCCAAATATTTTCAATTCCAATAAGTAATAATTCGTGATTAAACAAAAATACAATTGGTAATACTCCTGTTCTTAAACTATACCAAAAAGCCTGAACGCCTGTTTTAAGAGGATCTCCTCCTGAAATACCGGCCGCTGCATAAGATGCGAGACCTACGGGTGGAGTAACATCTGCCATTAAACCAAAATAAAAAACAAATAAATGTACAGCAATCAATGGGAATATAAAGCCTGATGCATTACCAACATCGACTAATACCATGGACATTAGCGAAGCAACAACAACATAATTTGCTGTAGTTGGGAGTCCCATTCCAAGCAATAAACACAAAATTATTGTTAAAAATATTAATATTATTACATTATCCTTCGCAACGGCTTCGATTACTATTATTAAGTTTGTACTTAGACCAGTTGATCCTACTGCCCCAACAATTATTCCAGCTGTTGCTATTGCTATTCCTACCGCAACCATATTTATTGCACCTTTTTCAAATCCAACTATTGTTTGATTAAACCAAATTTTAAAACCATCTTTATAATCACCATTTTTTGATGATTTTATAATTTTGTTTATTAAATTAACTCCAACTAATGCAATAGTTGCATAAAATATAGAATATGATGCAGTCAGTCTAAGATAGGTTAATAAATATATTAATACAAAAATTGGAATTAAAAAGTGTAAACCTGATAAAAATGTTTCTTTTAAATTTGGAACATCCTTTTCTTCCATTCCTCTTAAGTTAAGTTTTAATGCCTCTAGGTGAGATATATAAAATAATGCAATATAAGAAATTACTGCAGGCAAGAATGCATGTTTAACAATTTCAAAATATGTAACTCCAATAAAACTAGCCATTACAAAAGCTGCAGCACCCATAACAGGTGGCATAATCTGGCCATTAACTGATGATGAAACTTCTATTGCTCCAGCTTTTTCTTTTGAGAATCCTGTTTTTTTCATTATTGGAATAGTAAAAGTTCCAGTAGTAACAGTATTTGCAACCGAAGATCCTGAGATCATTCCTGTCATGCCTGAACCAAGTATTGCTGCTTTAGCAGGTCCTCCTCTCATTTTTCCTACTAGAGAAAAGGCTAAGTCCAGAAAATACTGTCCACCTCCAGCTGTTTCAAGCAAAGCTCCAAATAATACAAATAGAAAAATAAAATCAACCGAAACTCCAATCGGAATTCCAAATATAGCTTCTTGGTCAAACCATTGAAATCCAACCAATCTTTTAAGTGAAAGACCTCCATGAGAAATTATCTCTGGCGCATATTTGCCAAAATATGAAAAAATTAGAAAACAAACTGCTATAACTACTAAAGGAACGCCTATTACTCTTCTTGTCGCTTCTAACAGAATTAAAATTCCAAATATTCCAATAATTAGCTCGATTGGTAAAACAAAATTTTCACCTATATTAATTTTTAATAAAATACCACCCCTGTCCACTAGTTGGTCATAAAAAAAATAAATATAAAGGCAACAAAATGCTCCGGCTATACTTATTAAGATATCAACAATTGATATTTTTTTTGATTTAGAAAATGGAAATATCAAAAACGCTAAAAGTAGAGCAAAACCCAAATGAATGGCTCTTGCGGGCAAACCTTTAAACATTCCAAAATTAAACATGAATGGAAATGGTGAAGCATACCAAAGTTGAAATAAAGACCAAATTATTGCAATAGCAGCAACAATTTTTAAATGAAGTCCAGTAAGCTTTTTAGTAGGTGATAAATCATCACTAATTTTATTATCTATATTAGTGTTCATTTTTTGATCCATAATAGAGATGATACTCTACAATAAAAAAAGGCCCAACTAATATTGGGCCTTTTTAGAATTTAATTTAAGGTTAAATTACATTAATCCAGCTTCTTTGTAATATTTAATAGCACCTGGATGTAATGGAGCTGACAAACCGTCAGCTATCATATTTTTCTTTTCCAAAGGCCCAAAAGCTGGGTGCTGTTTTCTAAAATCATCAAAATTTTCGAATACAGCCTTTGTTACTAAATAAACAAGTTCTTCTGAAACATCTGCACTAGTTACAACAGTAGCTTTTACACCAAAAGTTGTTACATCTTTTTTCTGTCCTGTGTAAGTTCCAGCTGGAATAGTTGCTGCAGCGTAGTAATCTGCTCCATCAATTAACCCTTGAACTGGTCCTCCCACTAAATTAATAGGAAGTGCTTTTGCACCACAAGTAGCTGCTTGCTCCATAGCTCCATTTGGAAACCCTACTGAATATCCAAATGCATCTATTTTTCCATCACATAGTGCTTTTACTTGTTCAGATGAAGTTAATTCTGTTACTGATTTAAAGTAACCATTATCGACTCCCATAGCTTTCATTAGTTCTTCCATGGTTCCTCTTTGTCCAGAACCTGGGTTACCTATATTAACAACCTTTCCTTTTAGACCTTTAAAATCTTTTACTTTAGCTTTTTTTCTTGCCCAAATTTGAAAAGGTTCGTTATGAACTGAAAAAACTGCTCTCAAATTAGAAAACTTTTTTCCTTCCCATTTACTTGAACCGTTGACAGCATGAAATTGCCAGTCAGATTGTGCTACACCAAATTGAAACTCACCATCTTTGATTTGACCAATGTTATAATTAGATCCTCCAGTTGATGGAGCAGTACATCTGTAAGCTTTGGCAGATCCTTTTTTTCTACCATGTTCTTTACTGATTGCTGACTTATGCAACATTTTACATATAGCGTTACCAGTTTGGAAGTAAACTCCAGTTGGTCCGCCTGTCCCTATCGTAAAAAACTCTGCAGATTTTGCTACACTACTTAAAGATAAAGTTGCAACAAAAAGTAATAGAGCACTCGATAGGATTGATATTATTTTTTTCATTTTCCCCCTCTTGTACTGTTTTTTATATTAGTATTTTAGCAAAAATCTAATATTCGAGTCTAGCTAGCAATAGTTCTTTTTAGGTTTATTTTGCTGATTCTGCCCACTCTTTTAATCTTTTTGTACCCTCAATAATGTTTGGTGCATATTTACTTATTATATTGAAATCAATATCTTTGCTTTTATTAACTTGTTGCATGAAACTCTCTCCATTAAAATCAGTAAAACTTAATCTTGCGATCATTTTATTTTTAGAAATTCCAAAATTAGATCCAGGCAAAAGAGCAACTCCAGTTTTTTCTAATAAGTTTTTGCACATCTCACTTGAGCTAGTGAAATTTTTGTTTAAAAATTCAGGCATTATGTAAAATCCACCTTCAGGTTTATTAACAATAACATTGTTTGATTTTAAATTACTATAGACATATTCCCCAATACTCTTAAGTATATTATTACAAATATTTATATAATTAGAATGATCTTTCTCATATGCTGAAATAGCAGCATATTGAATTGGAGAACTTACCGATGAAAATGTTTCACTTGCGAGAACACTAAGTTTTATTTTAATTTCATTTAGATTATCGGGAATTATAAAGTGGCCAAGTCTCCACCCTCCTGCAGCACACCATTTACTTAAACCTGTGCTTATAATTGTTTTTTCTGGGCAGAACTCTGAGATTGATTTGAAATCTTTATTAAAACTGAGCTCAGAATAAATTTCATCTGATAACACTATAACTTTATATTTTTTTACTATCAAAGCTATCTCTTTTAAGTTTTTACATATTTGCCCTGAAGGATTATTTGGTGAGTTAATAAATAAAAGATAATTCTTTTCTTTATTTTGAGTGATAATTTTTTCTATTTCATCGGCAGTTGGAAACCAATTATTCTCTATTTTAGTATTTATCCAATGAACTTTATTTCTTCCAAGAATTGCTTGTGGTTCATAAGATACCCAACTAGGTGCTGGTAATATTATATCACCTTCAAAAAGAATATTTAACAAAAACATAAGCTCTTTTGTACCTGGGCCGATAATCACATTTTCGTCTTTATATTTATAATTTTTTTTCTTTGATGTATATTTTGCTACAGCTTTTCTTAGTTCTAATAATCCCTGCATTGGTAAATATTTATTTTGATGAGAATTATTTTTAAGCTCAGCTGTAATACTCTTAGGTATATCAAATGGAGATTGACCAAAACCAAATTTAAATATTCTTTTTCCCTCTTTTTCTAACTTTTTAGACTCTTCATTTATTAATAGTGTGGAAGATGGTTTTAATTTATTTACTTCGTCTTTAATCATTCAATAATTCTATTTTATTTACATATTCCATTAAAATCCCTCTATTTGCCAGCGCAATTTTGCTATTGAAAAACCAATTTAATCATCATTAAATCGACTTTTTATAAATTGATAACAAAAATAGAGGTAAAATGAAAAAAATAATCTTAGCTGCTTTTTTGTTTGTTTCGACAATGTCAACAAATACATTTGCAGATATTAAAATGGGAATCATTTTGGGATTTACTGGTCCTATTGAGTCTCTTACACCGGCAATGGCTGGTTCAGCTGAATTAGCTTTTAAAGAAGCTTCAGACTCTGGTGCTTTGCTGGGTGGTAAAAAAATAAGCGTGACTAGAGCTGACTCAACATGTGTGGACTCTGCTGCCGCAACATCCGCTGCAGAAGGATTAGTTTCTGCTGGTGTGGTTGCAATTATGGGCGCAGACTGCTCGGGAGTTACTGGGGCAATTGCTACAAACGTAGCTGTGCCTAATGGAGTTGTCATGATTTCACCATCTGCTACTTCTCCTGGATTGACTGATTTAGCAGACAAAGGATATTTCTTCAGAACTGCACCATCAGATGCAAGAGGAGGACAAATACTGGCTGATATTACTAGAGACAGAGGTGTAAAAAGTGTAGCAGTAACATATACAAACAATGATTACGGAAAAGGTTTGGCAGATGTTTATGCTGCAGCTGCAAAAGCGCATGGGATAAAAGTTACTACAGTAACTGCTCATGAAGATGGAAAAGCAGATTACTCTGCTGAAGTTGCAACTTTGGCTTCTGCAGGTGGAGATGCAGTTGCGGTAATTGGTTACCTGGACCAAGGTGGAAAAGGTATTATTCAAGGATCTCTAGACTCTGGTGCTTTTGATAAATTCATACTATCAGACGGAATGATTGGGGATTCATTAACTGATGCTTTTGGAAAAGATTTAAATAAATCTTTTGGTTCTCTACCAGGTTCAACTGGAAAAGGAGCTGGAGTATTTGCTAAAGTTGCAAAAGCAGGTGGAATAGACTCTTCTGGTCCATACACTGGTGAATCATATGATGCAGCTGCACTAATTACTTTAGCTATGCAAGCAGGTGGAAAAGCAGATAGAGCTACTATTCAAAAAAATGTTATGTCTGTTGCTAATGCTCCTGGAACAAAAATTTATCCGGGTCAGCTAAAAAAAGGTTTAGAGCTTTTAGCTAAAGGAAAGGCAATAAACTATGAAGGTGCTACAGCTGTAGAATTTACAGAAGTAGGTGAAGCTTTTGGGTCTTTTTTAGAAAAAGAAATCAGAGGTGGAAAATTTAAAACTAAAAAACAAAGATAATCTTTGAAATTTATAGACCTCAGCAGTTTTTACTGCTGAGGTTTTTTTATTTAAATATATTTGTTAAAACATAAAAAATTAAAAAAAACATAAATATAATAATTAAAATATTAATTATTTTCCATATTTTTTTACTCACTAAATATTTAGATAAATATTTAGATAAATATCCCAATACAAAAAAAAATATAAATGAAGCTAAAGAAGCTCCAATTCCAAATAATAATTTATCATTAATCTCAAAAGATTTTGAAAAATTACCAAGAAAAAAAACAGTATCGGAATAAACATGTGGATTCAAATATGTAAAACTTAAAGTTTTAAAAATAGTTTGAAATAAATATTTTTTATCAACTTTAGAATTTATTTTAATTTCTTGATTAATTGTTTTAATCTTGGTCCATATAAAATATGTTAAGAATAGTATTAAAAAAACATTTAAAATTAATTCTAATAAAGAAGAAAAAAAATTACTGAAATAATGAAATAAAAAAATCCCTAAAAAAATTAATAAAAGGTCTGATATTGCACAAATCAGACATACAATAAATATATATTGCTTTTTTAAACCTTGTTCTATTACAAATATATTTTGAGCTCCAATTGCTAATATTAAACTTAGACTGGTGAAAAAACCCAGTAATAGAAAACTCATTTTTTACTGAGCAATTCAGCTCTTAGGGTAGTTGCAACAATTAAAATCATAAGAGGTATACATATTAAATTCATTATTTTCCAACTAGTAAGCACAATCAAAATTCCAGCTGATAAACTTCCTAAAGCATGTACACTAAATACGATAAAATCATTTAAACCCTGAGCTTTAAATTTTTCTTCTTCTTTATAAGTAAGAGCTAGTAAGCTAGTGCCAGATATAAATAAAAAATTCCATCCAAAACCTAAAAAAACTAATGAAAACAAGTAATTAAAAAAAGTTTGATCAAAAAAACTTGCTACTACAGTTATGCTGTAAAGAAATACACCAGCATACATTATGTTGCTATGACCAAATTTTTTAATTAAATTTCCAGTTATCAAAGATGGTAGAAACATTGCTACAACATGAAACTGTATAACCAAACCTGTTTTACTTAGACTCATTTTTTCCATTACATGCATGCTTAATGGAGTTGCCGTCATCAAAAGTGTCATTATAGCATATCCAAATGCCGATGCTATCAGTGCCTGTAAAAATCTAGGTTGCGAAATTAGTTCTAAAAAACTTCTTCCTGAACTTTTTATATTAGACTCTAATTTTGATGTATTTTCATAAAATAAAAACAAAATCGCCGGTATAATAGTTAAAATAGCAAGTGACAAATAAGATCCAACATACAATTGATCGGTGACAATATCTTTTCCATAATTTGCCATGCTTGGTCCTAAAAATGCTGAAACAATTCCACCTAATAAAATTATAGAAATTGCTTTTGGCACTTTATTTATTTCAACACTCTCTGCTGCAGCAAAACGATATTGGTGTGTAAATGCCATACCAACTCCAATAAAAAAATTTGCAAAACAAAATAAAATAAAGTTTTGATCCATTATCGAATAAGCCGCTAACAATGAGGCTAAAAAATTTCCTATAGAAGCGGCAATGAAACCTGCCTTTCTTCCTATTAAACTCATTGCTTTAGTTGCAATGATCGCTCCTATTGCTATACCCACTACAGATATCGACATAGGTAAAGTAGATAGAGATTTTAAAGGGCTTATTTGAGAACCAATAATTCCACTTAAAAAAACTGTTACAGGAGCTGCTGTAAAACTAAAGATTTGGCTTATAGCTAATAATAAAAGGTTTTTATTCATCAAAAGATGTATTTATCACTTAAATACATTGCAAATGCTAAAGCCATTCCAAGTAAAATATATTTCATATTCTATTTAATATTTATTTTTTCTGGTATCAATCCTTTAGGACGATATCTCATTATTACTAACAGTCCAACTCCAATCATTAAAAACCTAAAGTAAGGAGCACTTTCAACTAAATGAGCCTTTATTGCATTAGTTTCATCTAAATGTGCTGTAAAAAAGTTTATTAAAAAAAGAGCAATAGGTGCTGCTTCAACCCATAAAAACCATACTACAAAACCTCCTAGTATTGCTCCAAAATTATTTCCAGTACCTCCGACTATCACCATTACCCATATAACAAATGTATATCTCATTGGCCTGTAGCTTCCTGGAGTAAATAATCCATCATTAGTTACCATCATCGCGCCTGCTAGTCCAACGATTGCTGATCCTAATATAAAAATTAATAAATGTTCTTTTACAACATTTTTTCCCATTGCGCCTGCAGCTGTTTCATTGTCTCTTATTGCTCTCATTTTTCTTCCCCATGGAGAATAAAGAGCTTTTTGGGTAATAATGAGTAAAATAATTACAACAGTTAAAAAAAGTCCTGTCATACATAATTTTACATAAACTGATGATGCATCAATAACTAATTGATTTAATAAATCTTTTTTTTCTGCAAAAGAACTTACTAAATTTAATTTTCCTTGATTTAGTTTTTCAATTAAATTTATAAACCATGGGGATGTTTGTAAATTGATCTCATATGGGACAGGCCTTTTTAAACCAATAACGTTTTTAACACCTCTTGCTAACCAATCCTCGTGTTTTATTATTGATACTACTATTTCAGCAATTAATAATGTTGCGATTGCCAGGTAGTCAGCTCTTAATCCAAGAGCGATTTTTCCAATAACAAATGCAAGTCCTGCAGCAAATAATGCGCCTACAATCCAAGAAAACAAAACTGGCATTCCAAGACCTCCTAGAAAACCTGTTTTGGCAGGATTTACTGCCTCAATAGCTTCTATTCCATGAGAGGCAATAATTCTGATTAAAATTATTCCTAAAATTATTGTTAAAGCAATTAAATAATTTTTATATTTATTATTTTTATATTTTTTTAGAATAAGTCTAATACTAAAAACTAGAGCTATAATCAAAAATAAACTTATTAGCATATTGGCCCCGCCAGCACTCCAAGCTTCAGGGACAGGCGCAACTGAAACTAATACAACAGCTAAACCACCTAAAGCTGTATAACCCATAATACCAAAGTTAATTAAACCAGCATAACCCCATTGTATATTGGCCCCCATTGTCATAACAGCAGAAATTAAGCAATAATTAAGAATAGATAATGCTATTGACCAGGATTGAAAGATTCCAACTATAATAATTAAAAATAACATTATAGAATATGCTGTGATTATATTAAGATAATTTCTCATATCTTCTTTCCTTCAAAAATACCCGAAGGTCTAAATAATAATACAATAACTAAAATTGAAAAAGAGACTGCAAATTTATAGTCTGTGGATAACAACTGAACTAATGAATCTGGTTCTAAAAATTCTGGTAATAAATAAGTAAAAAATTTTTTATATGCATAAGTAACAAAAATTTCTGCAAAGGCTATTACATATCCACCTAAAAATGCACCAAATGGGTTGCCAATTCCACCAACTATAGCTGCTGCAAAAATTGGAAGCATGTTATTAAAGTATACAAATGGTTTGTAACTTTTATCTAATCCATACAAAACTCCTCCGATGGTTGCTAAACATCCAGCTATAATCCATGTAAGCATTACTATTTTTTTGGGATCTATACCTGACAATAATGCTAAATCTTCATTATCAGAATAAGCCCTCATACTTGTGCCCGTTTTAGTTTTGTTTAAAAACCAAAATAATATTGAGACTAAAACTATAGTAACCACAACTGTTATAGCCTGAGTAGATTTTATTGTTAGTCCTTCATTTAAACCCGTCATTTCTTTAAATTCTGACGCTTTAAGAATAAATTTTTCACCATCCATAAATCTTCTATCAAATGGTCCTATTATTATTCTTATTATTGCCTGAGTAACGAACATTACCCCAACACTTACCATCGCTAACTGGACCGGGGCACTTTTACTAACTCTGTAGTATTTAAAAACAAATTTATCTATAAATAGCATATAAAAAATCATTGCAATTATAGCAAACGGAAGTGTTATTAATGCTGTAGGTAAAATACCTATTCCTATTCCTATGGATTGAAAATAATAAGTTAATAAAACAGCAAACATTGTTCCAAAAGACATCATGTCTCCTGTCGCAAAATTTGCAAATCTCAAAACTCCATAAATCAAAGTTACAAAAATTGCTCCCAGTGCTAATTGAGATCCATAAGTAACAGCTGGAATGATTGTATAGTTCAATAGTAAAACTAAAGCATTTAAAAATTCCACTTCATCCCCCTAAAAATGATCTTCTTACTTCTGGGTCTTTAAGCAATTCTACACCTGAGCCTTCAAATTTATTTTCTCCTGTCACTAATACATAACCACGATCCGAAATACTTAAGGCTTGTTTTGCATTTTGCTCAACCATTATTATTCCTACATTTGTTTTCTTTACTCTTAAGATGTGTTGAAATAATTCATCCATAACAATTGGAGATACGCCAGCAGTAGGTTCATCCAGCATTAGAACTGAAGGTTTAATCATTAACGCTCTTCCTAACGCTACTTGTTGTCTTTGACCTCCGGATAATTGTCCAACTATTTGTGAACTTTTTTCTTTTAGGATTGGAAACAATTCATAAATTTCATCTATAATGTTATTAATATTATCTTCTCTTAAAAAAGCACCGACCTCTAAATTTTCTTTCACCGTTAACTCGGCAAAAACATTTTTTGTTTGAGGAACAAAAGAAATTCCCTTTTTAACTCTATCTTGTGGTGAGAGCTTTGAAATATCTTCACCATTTAGTATAACTGAACCTGACTTTAATTTTAGCAATCCAAGCATCGCTTTCATAGCTGTTGATTTACCAGCTCCGTTAGGACCAAGAATAGCAACTATCTCACCTCGATTTACTTTTATTGAACATGAACTAATAATATCTGGTCCTTGTCCATATCCAGCTGTCATTTGATTACCAACAAAAAAAGACATTAGTTTATCCCGTTCTCTTTTTTATTTGCACGTCCTAAATAACTTTCAATAACACGTTCATTTTTTTTGACTTCTTCAGATGTTCCCTCAAATAAAACAGATCCTTCTGACATAACAATTACTGGATTACACATTCTGCTAATAAAATCTATATCATGTTCAATCATACAAAAAGTGTAACCTTTTTCTTTATTAAGTCTTAGAATCGCCGTACCTAAATCTTTAAGTAAAGTCCGGTTTACCCCAGCTCCCACTTCATCTAACAAAACTAATTTTGCATCAACCATCATAGTTCTTCCAAGTTCTAAAAGTTTTTTTTGTCCACCTGATAGATTTCCTGCAAGTTCATTGGCAAGATGTTTTAAATTTAAAAACTCTATTACATCTAGAGCTTTTGCTTTTATATTTTCTTCCTCTTTTTCAACTAGCTTAGGTTTTAATAATGCTGTCACTAAATTTTCACCTGATTGATTTCCAGGGACCATCATTAAATTTTCTAGTACCGTCAAATTAGTGAATTCATGCGCTATTTGGAAAGTTCTAAGTAAACCTTTTGAAAAAAGCTGATATGACGGAAAGTTTGTAATATTCTCTTTATTAAAAAACACATTTCCATTTGTGGTTTTCAAATTTCCAGCAATTAAATTAAATAAAGTTGTTTTTCCAGATCCATTTGGACCTATTATTCCTGTAACTGTTCCTTTTTTTATTTTTAAAGAACAGTTTGATACTGCAGCGAGACCTCCAAAATATTTTGAAAGGTTTTCTATTTCTAAAATATTTAATTCAGGTTGCATGGAAAACTATACTTTATTTAATCTCTTTAAAATATTATTAATAGTTTTTTCTAAAAATTTAAAATATCCAGCTTTTCTAAGTTCATTAACACCTTGCCAATTAAGACCACCAGGAGTTTGGGACTCTGTAACAAAATATTTTAAATCCCTAGACGAATTTGCTACTGCTAGTTCGGCTAGAGCAGAATAGAGGGATGTGATGTATTTTTGTGCTTGATTCCTTTTTAATTTTTTCTTTACTAACCAATCTGATAAAATTTTTAATAACTCGTAAAATGATGCCATTGATCCAGAAATTGCCCAAAAATTTTGAGATAGTTTTTCACTTTTTATTTCAATTGTAGTGCCAATTTTATTAAAAAAATTTTTCACTTTTTTATTTGGTGGAAAAATAGGTACAGGTCCTTTGCCTAAAGCAATTGGGGGCATAGGTATAGCTCGTACTATAGTTGTTTTTTTTTTAATAATTTTTTTGAGCTTTGAATAACTTATGGTAGAAATAAAACTCACTATTGTTTGATTAGATTTAAACTTTAATTTGGGTAATATTTTTTCACCTACCTCTGGTAGAACTCCCAAAAAAATCCAATCAGATTTATTAATTACTTCTTGGTTGCTTTTTGCAATAATGATTTTTTTAAATTTTTTTTTTAATTTTTGAGCTTTCTTTTTATTTCTTGGTGATATAGTAATTTTTTTGAAAGAAATTCTAGATCTACAAATTCCATTTATAACATCAGAACTAATATTTCCTGTTCCAATAAATCCCAATTTCATAAAGTTAAACTATTATTATCATTAATTCTAACTAAATAGTAAGAATTTGTTTTTTATTACACTCAAAAAAAAAGCCCTCCTTGGAGGGCTTTTTTTAAATAGTTAAAATCTATATTTAGAATGACTTACCTAACGATAATGTTATCGCTTGAGTATCAATATCAGCCGTTACTCTTGTTGAGTTAGATGTAGTAGCAGAAATTGGATCATAATCTGTTTCAGAAAGTTCTATTTGAACAAATCCTGCATCTCCATTTCTTCTAATTCCTAAACCTATTTTCTCACCATCGATCGTTTGAGTTACAGTCTTATCAGTTGATGACACTGATTTGATTTGTGACTCTGCATCAGCAGTTATTACACCGTATGTTGCAAAAACTGAAAATGTATCTGATATATTTACTGTTGGTCTTAGGTAGAGTGTAGTGTGTCCTGACACTTCTACATTACCACTGTTAGTACCTGAAGTTGCAGCACCATCACCTGCAGCTTTCAATGAACTCTGAGTAGTAGACCTTGCATCCATTTCAGCATCAAAAGGTATATAGTCTACACCGATAGTTAACATACCAGTTCCACCATTACCTATGCTTATCTCGCCAAAAAGAGATCCCACATTGATATCATTAGTTATATCTTTTGTAGTGTTAGTCGTTCCGTTAGAGTCGATGTCATCCTTAACGTTTGTGTCGATAGAGTTTGTAGAAATGTTTAATCCTATTGCTCTATTCATAACTTCTAAGGCTTGCGCAGATGCCATAAAAGTAAACACAGAAATTAACGTTATTAATATCTTTTTCATACTTAATTCCTAAATTATATAATTTATAAATTATGATTAAAGACGTTTTTAATGTCCAAAATCAAGGTAACTATTAACACGATTCTTTATAATATTCTTGAAAAACCATAGTCAATTTTACTTTTTTAAAATCTGTTGCTTAAATACAACATAATAATCTAATAAAAATGGGGTTTTTTGATAGTCCTAATAAACCGGGAGCTAAAGATGGTTAAAAAGGACTATCAAACGATTAATACCATATTCAGTTGTATTTTGCATCAAATATTATTTTGAAAAATGCGCAATTTTAAAAAAAATTGACCAGAATGGGTCTTATGATCCTTATAGAAAAGATAGAAAAAATGTTTAATTATGGTGGTATTTAAATAATTATGAAAAATATCGTCATGTATACCGGGCCACTCTGTAATTTTTGTGATGCTGCAAAAAGACTGTTTTCAAGAAATAACATCAAGTTTCAAGAAATAGATATTTCATCAAAAGATAGTCTCAGAGATGAAATGATTAAAAAATCTAATGGTAAAATGACTATTCCTCAAATTTTTTTTGGAAATAAGCATATTGGTGGGTACATGGAATTAAGAGCTTTAGAAAAAACTGGGGAACTTAAAAAATTAATTAATCTGGTTTAAAAATTAAGCAAATTCCATTATTGCAATATCTTTTACCGGTAGGCTGAGGACCATCGTCAAATAGATGTCCGTGATGACCACCACAATTTTTACAATGGTACTCTGTTCTTGGGTATCCTAAATGGTTATCTGTTTTAGTGTCAAATACATTGGGTAAACACTCAAAAAAAGACGGCCATCCTGATCCACTTTCATATTTTGATTTAGAATCAAACAGTTTAGTTTCGCAATTTACACAATAATAACTTCCTGTACGTTTTTCATTATTTAGTTCGCTAGACCCTGGTCTTTCGGTTCCTTCTTCAAAAAGAACTAATTTTTGTTCAGATGATAATAAAGTTTTATTTTTTTTCATACTTAATTGACTTATTAGACAAAATTATACCAATCAAAATAAAAATTGCTCCTAATATATGAAATAGCATAAATTTTTCTTTAAAGATAATCATTGCCATGCAAGCACTAAGAATAGGCATAAGATGAAGAAAAACGCCTGATCTGTTTGGTCCAATCATTGATATGCCTTTGATCCAACAAATAAAAGATGCCAGTCCAGGGAATAAAACTACATAAATTAATACCAATATAAATGGCTGATCAATATTAATTTTAAAACCAAAATTATATTCAGTAATATAAATTGGTATTAAAAATATTAATCCAAAAGTTATAATAACCTGAAGTAATGATAGTTGTGAAAGCTCATGTTTTCTTTTTTTTAATAAAGCAGAATATGTTGCCCAGGAAATCATAGCTATAACCATTGTTAAATCTCCTTTATTAAAATCTAAATTTAAGATTATGTTTAAATTTGCTTTTGTGACAATTAAAGACACTCCTATAAAAGAAAATATAACACCTAAAATTTGGAAAATATTTGTTTTTTCAATTTTTAAAATCCAAGAAATAAACATTATCATAACAGGGATTGTCGATATCATCAAAACACCACTAATAACTTGTGTAAAGTTGAGTGAGTAGTAAACTATAGAATTAAAAATAGTGACACTAGTAATACCTAATAAAATATAAAATTTATAATTTTGTAATATATAATTTTTTTTTAATAATATTTCTTTAAATGTAAAAGGTATTAATATAATCCAAGCAAAGAACCATCTGTAAAAATTTAAAGAGAAGGGTGGTATTTCATAGTAACTTGCAAATTTACCAACTATAAAATTACCTGCCCAAAAAAATACTGCCAAGAATAAAAAAAAGTAAGCAAAATTTATTTTATAACTCACTTATTTAAACCTTAAAGAACTATATGGACTTAGTTCTAAATTTGTATTTTCGTTTGATATCATTCTTGAAATTATTTTCCCTGATATTGCTCCTAATGTCCAACCCAAATGATGATGTCCAAAGGAATAAAAAACGTTTTTATAATTTTTAGAAGGTCCAATTACTGGCAAATAATCTGGTAAAGTTGGCCTAAAACCTAACCATTCATCTTCATGTTCAGGCAAACCATCTAAAAGATATTTTGCATTATTTATTAAGTTTTTAATTCTACCTTTGCTAGGAGGATTTTGCAAACCTCCAAACTCAACTGTACCGACTACTCTTAATCCTTGTTCCATAGGTGTCATTCCGAAACCTCTATTTTGAAATACTACAGGTCTTGAAATTAAATGATCACAGCCTTTAAAATGAATGTGATATCCTCTCTCCGTATCCAAGGGTATATTTTCATGTAGTTTGTCTGTTAATTTTTTTGAAAAAGCTCCGCATGCTATTACTAATTTATCAAAAACAAATCTTTGAGTCTCAGATCTAATAACTGGTTTATCTTCATCAAAGTTTAGCTCGTTAATATTAAATTTAAGGAAAGTACCACCTTGTTTTTTAAAATGCTCAAATAATCTAAGCCAAATTTTTCCAGGATTTTTTGCATGTTTAGCTTGTTTATAAAAAACACCTCCATGGTAAATTTTTTTTATATTTGGCTCTAAATCGTGAATTTCTTTTTTATTTAAAAGCTGCTGATCTGCTCCTATCTCATCTCTAATTTTAATTTCTAGTTCCCTGCTCTTTAAATTTTGATCATTCCATATGTACATAATTCCATTATTTTCTACCAGGCCTGTCAAATCAACTTCTTCGAAAAGTTCATCGTAAGCTGGAAGGGCAAGATCTAGTATTTGATGCATGTACTTAGCTGTGTGCATCATATTTTTTGTTGTACAACTTTTTATAAATTTTAAAAACCAAGGAATCATTTTAGGAACATAATTCCATCTAAGGGCTAGTGGGCCAGTTGAACTTAATAACATTGCTGGAATATCTGTTAAAATATCAGGTCGATTCAATGGAATAGATGCGTAAGGAGAAAAGTGTCCAGCATTGCCATAGGATGCTGCTTGTTTTCCAGGATCTTCCCTGTCAAATAAAATAACTTCATATCCTTTTTTTTGTAAAAATAGAGCACTACAAACGCCTTGTATACCCGCCCCGATTATACCGATACGTATTTTTTTCATTTAAAAATATTTATATATTAACTTTCATCAGAATTAATCGCGACATTATAATCAAAAAGTGTGACTTAGTTTATGATTTGTTTGCTGTGAATTTTAGTACTCATAACAATACTCAGTCCAATCATGGTAGCTAGCATTGAAGACCCTCCATAAGACATGATAGGCAATGGAGAACCAACTATAGGTAGTAAGCCTAGAACCATGCTCATGTTAACTGTAACAAAAACAAATATTGCAGAACCAAAACCATAACAAAAAAGTCTACCAAAATAGCTCCTCGATATTGATCCAATTTTTATAATTCTAAAAATTAAGACTGCATATATAATCAATAAAAAAATAGATCCTACAAAGCCTTGCTCTTCTGAAAATAATGTAAATATAAAATCTGTATGTTTTTCTGGTAAAAAATCTAAATAACTTTGTGTACCTTTTAAAAATCCTTTCCCAGCAAGTCCACCAGAACCAATAGCAATTTTCGATTGTATAATCTGATAGCCTGCCCCTAAAGGATCTCTATCAGGATTAAAAAAAGTTAATATTCTCAATTTTTGGTAAGGTTTCAGCAAAGAAATAACAAAAGGCAAGGAAACTATTAATGCTAAACTTGAGTAAATGAAATATTTTACATTTATACCAGCTAACCATAAAACTACTATTCCACTTATACCAATTAAAATTGCAGTTCCAAGATCAGGTTGACTAACCACTAATAAAACTGGCATTATTAAAATTGCCATTGATAGAATTATATTTTTAAAATTATTTACACTGGTTATTTGTTCTCTGTGAAAATATCTAGCAAAACATAATATTATTGAAATTTTCATTAATTCAGATGGTTGTAAATTTATAAAATATAAATTTACCCATCTTTGAGATCCAGAGGCAGTAATACCATATAAAGATGCCCAAATTAAAAAAGCTAATACAATTGCATAAAATAAATAAGCAGTTTTGTGCCAAAATTTTAAATTTATAAATGATAAAAAAATCATCATGGTAAAAAATATTGCAAATCTTACTAAATGACTTTTTGTGTGGTATAGAAACTCTCCGCCGTCAGTAGAGTACATCGACAGGTTGCTTACACATCCTAAAATAAAAATACATATAAATAAAATAAAATCAAAAGATTTTAATTTTTGAAAAAAAGTATATTGCTCGCTGTATGATGACTGTTGAAACATTTAAATTTCCATTAAATTTCTTTTTCTTATTTTTTCTCTTTCCTCATGTCTATCTACTATTTTTTTAATTAGTTTTTTTGCAAGGGGAGCTGCTGCCTTACTTCCTGATCCACCATGTTCAACTAATACACTTAATGCATATCTTGGATCCTTGTAAGGTCCAAAAGCAACAAACCAAGCATGATCTCTTTCATTGTATGGTATGTCTGCGGTTGTTAGGTCTAATTCTCTTTGCTTTTTTGTAATTTTTCTAACCTGTGCTGTACCTGTTTTACCAGCAAACTGATATTTTGGATCTTCTATTCTAGATCTATAAGAAGTTCCACCCCATTCATTTGTTGATGCAAACATAGACTCTAAAACAAATTTTACGTTTTCCTGGTTCCTAAAAAGTTTAGTATATTCTTTTTCTCCAGGATTAAAAATTTCCTCTGCATTTCTTATAATTGATGATTGAACCTTTGTTTCAGTTTTAAGACTTTCATCCATTTTATATTTTATTTTTTCTAAACTTTCTTGATCTTTATCTACTGTGATTCTTGGGAAAATTTTAAATCCTCCATTTGCAAGTTGTGCGGTCATAAGACATAATTGTAATGGTGTTGTTTGAACATACCCTTGGCCAATTCCAGTTATTAATGTTTCTCCTAAAAGCCATCCAGATCCAATATTATTTTTTTTCCATTTTGTTGATGGAATAAGTCCTTTTTTTTCTTCGGAATATAAATTTGAAAATACTCTGTTTCCTAGTCCATATCTGGTTGCGGTTACAAAAAGTCTATCTACACCCAGTCGTCTAGACATTTCATAAAAATATGTGTCACATGATTGTTTTATTGCCTCTCTTAAATTTACTATTCCATGACCCTTGTCTTTCCAACAATGATATGTTTGTCCATACATTTCTATTTTGCCATTACATCTGACTTTGAAATTTGGTGAGATAATATTATTTTCTAAAGCTGAAAGAGCCACGATTGGTTTAATTGTTGACCCAGGTGCATATAATCCAGATACTGTTTTATTTATTAATGGTTTTAATGGGTTTTCAGTAATTGTTTTCCAATCATCCCTACTAATTCCATATAAAAAAAGATTTGGATCGAAAGAAGGTGATGAATGCATTGCAATAATTTCTCCAGTGTAAATATCCATTACGCTTATTGATCCAGCTCTATCAGAAAGAAGTTCATTACAAAGTTTTTGAACTTCAGTATCAACAGTAAGTTTAATCTTTTTCCCTTTTTCTCCTTCTTGAAATTTAATTTGTTTAACTCTTTTGCCATAAGCATTAACCTCATATCTTTGAACGCTATTGGTCCCAATTAAATCATTTTCAAATGTTTTTTCTAAACCAGACTTTCCTACTCTCAAACCTGGAACATGTTTGTTTTTAATATTTTCATTATTTATCAAATCTTTTGGACTTGCTTGTGCTACATATCCTAAAACATGTGTATAATTTTCTTTAAAAGGATAACTTCTGGCTACTGATAAAACAGGCTTAGCTCCTGTTAGCTCATGTAAATAAAAATTTACTTTTGAAAATTGATCCCATGTCAAATTTTCTGATATTATTAAAGTTTCCCACGACTTTTGCTGTCTCTTTTTCTTAATTATTTTTGTAAAATTTTTATCTGATAAATTTAAAATATTTTTTAACCTCACCATTAAATATTTAAAATCTTCAACTTGTTCAGGAATTACATGAAGTTGATAAACTTTTGTGTTTCCAGCTATAACATTGCCATAATAATCTTCAAATTCTCCTCTTACTGGTGGTAATCTCCATTCTCTTAATCTATTCTTATCTGAAAGAGTTAAATACTTTTTGTTTTCACTAATTTGTAAACTAAAAAGTCTTGCAATAATTCCTGTAAAAACTATACCCTTAGCAACTGATAAAATAAAAACTCTTCTATTTATTGTATTATATTTTCTAACATTTGATTCTCCACCTCTAAGCATTTGTCCCACCAAATGTTAATTTTTGATAATAGTCAAAAATATTACTAAAAATTGCATAAAATAAAAAAGTAAATAGAATATTTACTAAAACGTTTGGATATAAAATTTTAATATCAAAAAATAAGTTAACAGTTGCGTACATAATTGAATTAACAACCAAGATTGTAAATCCAAAGAAAAACCAATCTTTTATTAAATTTGGCCTTAAAGTAATATTTCTTAAGTATGCAGAAAATCCACATATTAACAAATATGCCAGAGCACTTATTCCAATCGGCAAACCAACTACAGCGTCGTTTATTAATCCGCTTAAAAAAATCAAGCCGTATCCTAGGCTTCCAGATCTTTTTAAACTCCAATAGTAAATTAGAATAAATGGAAAATTAAATGAAAAATATTTTAGGTTTAAATAGTTAAAATCAAACTCATTTAATACAGAAATGATTAATAACAAAATTGGAATTTTTTCTAAAAAAAGTCTAAAATAATTATATCTAGTTATTTCACTCATTAATTTTCTTCCATTTTATAATTGCTTAAAATTACAAATCTTAGTTGTGAAAAATCTGAAAAAAATTTAACCTTTAAATTTGCCTGATCCTTATTTTCTTCTAATTCACCTATTGGTATACCAGGCTTAAATATTTCACCTGCGCCTGATGTAAAAACTTTACTCTCTTCATCAATAAATATTTGTTCCTGTGTGTATTGTATTGTTCCATGACTCTCTCCCGTACCAGATAGAATAGATTGGATATTTTGTGGTATTATATCTACTGGTATTTTGCTGTTAAGATCGGATAACAAAAGAACTCTTGATGTAGAAAATGAGACATCAACAACCTTTCCAACAAGATACTCTCCATCCATCGCAGCCATTCCAAGTTTAATATCGTCCCTACTACCTTTGTTTACAATTATCGATTTAAGAAAAGGACTTTGTTTATCGATCAAAACTTTTGCAAGTACATCGTCCGATGTATAATTTATATTATCTATTACCTCTTTTAATCTTGTATTTTCGGAAATTATATATTCTGAATTATAATTTTTAGATAATTGATTATTAAGTTCTTCTTTTAATCTTGCGTTTTCTTCATAAACAAAAAAATGTTCTTTTGTTGAATTGTACATTTTAACAACTAAATTTTCAGGTATTGAAACTACAAAGCTAGATCTATAAGCTACTTCTTTTAAAGAAACTTTTAAGTAATCAACAATTTTAAAATTAAATTTTCCAAGAGTTAAAATAATTAAAGTAAGTATAATTAATGCAATTAAAGAAAATTTTTGTTTGTTCTCTTTCTTAATGAAAGCAGAACGGATAGCAATTATAAAATCATCTCTGCTACTTGCTTGCATTTTTTCAAAATTAATACTCCGTTAACATCGAAGTAAATATTTCTTCTTGATCCAAAGCTTTTCCTGTGCCGATTGCTACGCAGGCTAAAGGATCATCAGCAATGTGAACTGGCAAGCCTGTTTCTTTGGCCAATCTTTTGTCTATATTTTTTAATAATGCACCACCACCAGTTAGTGTTAAGCCCATATCAACTAAGTCTGCTGATAGTTCTGGTGGAGTATTTTCTAAAGCATCTTTAATACCGTTTATCATTTCTCTCAAAATTGGGTTTAATGCCTCTACTGTATCTTCCTCTGTAATATTAACTTCTTTAGGAGTTCCAGATCTCAAATCTCTTCCTTTAACTGCATATGTATTATTATTTGTTGCTATTGCTGTTCCTATTTCTTTCTTAATTTTTTCAGCCGAACTATCTCCTATCATTAAATTATATTCTTTCCTCATATAACTTATTAATGCTTGATCCATAGCATCGCCTGCTACTCTCAATGAATTAGAATAAACAACACCTCCTAAAGACATAACAGCAATTTCAGTTGTTCCACCACCAATATCAATTACCATTGAACCAGTAGCTTCTGATATAGGAAGGTTGGCACCTATTGCTGCTGCTATTGGTTCTTCAATAAGCTGAACTCTTCTCGCGCCCGCTGCTAACGCACTGTCTTGTATTGCTTTTCTTTCTACTGGAGTTGAGCCAGTAGGTACACAAATTAAAATTCTAGGGTTTGCAAATGAACTTCTTTTATGTACTTTTTTTATAAAATGTTTGATCATTTCTTCTGTAACTATAAAATCGGCTATCACACCGTCTCTTAAAGGCCTTATAGCTTGAATGTTTCCTGGAGTTCTACCCAACATAGTTTTAGCTTCATCTCCAACCGCTAAAACAGATTTTTTACCTTTATTGTCCACAACTGCAACTACCGAAGGCTCATTTAAAACCACTCCTTTTCCCTTCAAAACTACAAGTGTATTTGCTGTTCCTAAATCAATAGCCATATCTTGGCTCCACATTGATGTTACTTTGTCTAAAAGACCCATTTTATACTCCTCCTTTTATTTTTTGATGTTGAATATTCTGTGATAGAGATTTTTTTTCTCTTTTAATTAACATTTTATTTAATGCGTTTAAATAGGCATTTGCAGAAGCAACTAATGTATCTGTATCAGCTGATTGTCCAACTGTTGTTCTATCATTTTCTTCAATTTTAACACTTACTGTTGCTTGAGCATCAGTTCCTTCTGTTACGGCATGAACCTGATACAGAGACAACTTAACATCATGGGGGTATAATTCTTTAATGCATTTAAATATTGCATCTACTGGTCCGTCTCCATTTTGAGTAGTTTTTTTAACTTCACCAAAAACATCTAGTGTCATTTCTGCTCTTTGTGGTTCTCCTGTTCCCGCAAAAACTTTTAATGATTTAAGATTGATAGCATTAATTTTATTATCAATTATTAAACTATCATCGACTAAAGCTACTATATCTTCATCATAAATATGTTTTTTCTTATCTGCTAAAACTTTAAATTTTCCGAATGCTGCTTGAATTACATCGTCTGTGACATCTGTATAGCCCAAATCATTAAGTTTATCCTTAAATGCATGTCTTCCTGAGTGTTTTCCCATAACCAAAGATGTTTTTTTAACACCAACACTCTCTGGAGTCATAATTTCATAAGTTTCTCTATTTTTTAACATTCCATCTTGATGAATGCCTGACTCGTGAGCAAAAGCATTTTTACCCACTATTGCTTTATTAAATTGAACAGGAAAACCAGTAGCATTTGAAACAATTTTTGAGGCTTTGCTTATAAGTTCAGTTTTAATTCCAGTCTCGTATGGCATTAAATCATTTCTTGTCTTAATGGCCATTACAATCTCTTCCAAAGCAGCATTACCTGCTCTCTCTCCAATTCCATTAATTGTACATTCTATTTGTCTAACACCCGCAGATAATCCTGCTAAAGCATTTGCAACTGCTAATCCTAGATCATTATGGCAATGAGCAGATATAATTGCTTTATCTATATTTGGAACATTGTTTTTTATATGTGTAATAGTTCTAGCAAATTCTTCTGGAATTGAGTAACCAACTGTATCAGGAATATTTATTGTAGTTGCACCACATTTTATGGCAAGTTCAATTGTTTTGCACATGAAATCAAGATTAGTTCTAGTTCCATCTTCACATGACCATTCAACATCATCTGTGAATTTTCTTGCGTATGTTACGCTTTCTTTGATAGCGTCTAAAACTTGGTTGTCTGTCATATCAAGTTTATGCTTCATATGAACTGGACTAGTAGAAATAAAAGTATGGATTCTAAATCTTGAAGCATATTTTAATGATTCATGGCATGCATCAATATCTTTTTTCATTGCCCTGGATAGTCCGCATGGAATAGAGTTTTTTAAACTTTTGCTAATTGCTGATACTGCTTCAAAATCACCTGGTGAAGAAATTGGAAATCCAGCTTCGATTATATCAATACCCATCTCGTCAAATACTCGAGATATTTGGATTTTTTCCTCTACACTCATAGATGCACCTGGAGACTGTTCTCCATCTCTCATAGTGGTATCAAAAATAAAAACTTTCTCTTTGTTAGCCATAATTTTTAAAAATTTTGTTTGAGGATAATACAACCTCTCGTATAGATTGCAAAATAAAAGAGAGATTTGAACCCAATTTGGATCCAAAATTAGTTTTTATCGCTATCAACCAATTTCTTTTTAGTAATCCAAGGCATCATAGCCCTTAGTTCTGATCCAACTTTTTCTATTGGGTGCTCTGCTAGTTTTGCTCTAGTCTGTAAAAAATTTTTTTGGCCATTTTTACATTCGTCAATCCACTCTTTTGTAAACTTGCCAGTTTGAATTTTTTCTAAAATTTCTTTCATTCTTTTTTTAGTTTCATCTTTGTTAATAATTTTTGGGCCTGAGACATACTCGCCATATTCGGCCGTATTAGAAATTGAATAATTCATATTTGCTATTCCTCCCTCATAAATAAGATCAACTATTAGTTTTACCTCGTGAACAGTTTCAAAATATGCCATTTCTGGTTCATAGCCTGCTTCGACCAGTGTTTCATAACCATTTTTAATTAATTCCACTAATCCTCCACATAATACAGTTTGTTCTCCAAACAAGTCCGTTTCAACTTCATCTTTAAAAGTAGTTTCTATAATGCCAGACCTTCCCCCTCCGATTGCTGATGCATAAGACATTGCAATATCTCTAGCTTTTCCTGACCCGTTTTGGTGAACTGCAAAAAGGCATGGAACACCTCCACCTTTTTCAAATTCACTCCTAACTAAATGACCGGGACCTTTTGGAGCAACCATAAATACATCCAGATCTTTTCTTGCTTTAATTAAATCGTAATGAATATTTAATCCATGGGCAAAAGCTATTGAAGTTCCTTCTCTAACTCTTTGTTCAATATGATTTTTATAAATTGATGCTTGTAATTCATCAGGTGTTAAAACCATAACAACATCAGCCCATTCAGCTGCATCTGATAAATTCATTACTTTTAATCCTTTTGACTCAGCCTTCGATTTGCTAGAGGATCCATCTCTTAAAGCTACAACTACTTCTTTAACTCCGCTATCTTTTAAATTTAAAGCATGAGCGTGTCCTTGACTTCCATAGCCAAAGATAGCTATTTTTTTATCTTTAATTAAATTTACATTTGTATCTTTTTCATAAAACATTTTCATTTTTATACTCCTATTTATTTAAATATTTCAAATCCTCTAGTCATGGCTACTGCGCCTGTTCTCGAAACACTAACTAAACCCATTTTTTTCAAATTTTTTGACATCGCATCTATTTCTCTTCTGAGCGCAGTAATTTGAATTACATAAGATTTAGTTGTCTTATCCAATATTACAGCATTATACTTTTTACAAGCTTTTAGAGCTTTTTGTCTCTTATTATTATTTCCCACAAGTTTAAATAAAGCCATTTCTTTGAAAATTACATTTTTGTCTTCTCTTTTAAAATCTGCAACTTTATGTACAGGTACTAGTTTTTTTAACTGCAATTTAATTTGCTGAATAACTTGTGGTGTCCCAGTTGTAACAATTGTTATTCTCGAGATATTTAGTTTTGAATCTATTTCTGCAACTGCTAAAGACTCTATATTGTAACCTCTGCCTGAAAATAAACCCACAACTCTTGCAAGGACTCCCGCTTCGTTATCAACCCAAACAACAATTATATGTGTATCTAATTTGCCTTTTTTTCCTGGTATACTGTATGCAGATTTCGATTTGCTCATTATACTAAAGTTTTTCCTTTTCCTGTTATTTTATTTTCTTTTTGATCTTTGGGGCCCAACAACATTTGGTTATGTGGCTTACCGGAAGGAATCATTGGAAAACAGTTTTCCTGTTTATCTACAAGACAGTCAAAAATTACAGGCCTATCTGTGTTAATCATTTCTATAATTTTGTCATCTAGTTCCTCTGGTGTTTTCGCCCTTATACCAACGCAACCATAAGCTTCAGCCAGTTTTACAAAATCTGGCAAAGCTGCTGTGTAACTTTCTGAATAATTTTTATCATGCAATAATTCCTGCCACTGTCTTACCATTCCCATATATTCGTTATTTAAAATAAAAATTTTAATTGGTAAATTGTATTGAACAGCGGTAGACATCTCTTGCATTGTCATTAAAACTGACGCTTCTCCAGCTATGTCTATAACTAATTTTGAAGGGTGAGCTATTTGAACTCCTACTGCAGCAGGTAAACCATATCCCATAGTTCCAAGTCCACCTGATGTCATCCATCTATTTGGCTTATCAAATTTATAATGTTGAGCAGCCCACATTTGATGTTGGCCTACCTCAGTTGTTATATAAGTATCTTTATTTTTAGTTAGTTCATAAAGTCTTTGCACTGCATATTGAGGTTTAATTGTTTCATTGCTATTAATAAAATCAAGCGATCTTTTTTTTCTCCATTTTTCAATTTGTTCCCACCATTTTGAAATCTTTTGTTTATTTGATTTTGCAAAATCTGGTTTGGTTTTTTTTATTGTTTTAATAGTTGACGATATTACGTCTTGAACATCTCCAACTATTGGTAAGTCTACTTTTACATTTTTATTAATTGATGATGGATCTATATCAATATGAACTTTTTTGGACCCGGGTGAAAATTCATCAATCTTTCCTGTTATACGATCATCAAATCTAGCACCGATGTTAATCATTAAATCACAATCATGCATTGCATTGTTCGCTTCGTAAGTGCCATGCATTCCTAACATCCCTAAAAAAAAATTATCTTCACCTGGATAACAGCCCAAACCTTGTAGTGTAGATGTTATTGGAAAACCAGTAGCTTGAACTAATTCTCTCAAAAGTTCACTTGCCTTTGGGCCAGAATTTATCACACCCCCGCCAGTATAGAAAATAGGTTTACTAGCCTTAGACATTAATTTTATAAGTTCATCAATGTCTTTCTGGCTAAAGCTATTATTTTTTTTGCCATTTAATTTTTTTTTTTTACTATATTTTTTATATTTAGTTTTTTGAAACTGTATATCTTTTGGAATATCAACTAAAACTGGTCCAGGTCTTCCTGTTGTTGCGACTTCAAAAGCTTTATGGATTACTTTAGATAAATCTTTAATATCTTTCACTAACCAGTTATGCTTTGTGCATGGTCTAGTTATTCCAGTGGTATCACATTCTTGAAATGCATCAGTTCCAATTAGGTGTGTAGGGACTTGACCAGAAATGCATACTAAAGGAATAGAGTCCATGTATGCATCTGTGAGTGCAGTAACAACATTAGTTGCGCCTGGTCCAGAAGTTACTAAAACTACTCCAGGTTTGCCTGAAGATCTTGCATAACCTTCAGCAGCATGTCCTGCTCCCTGCTCATGTCTAACTAAAATGTGTTTGAGAGAATTATGATTTTTTAACTCATCATAAATTGGTAGAACTGCACCTCCTGGATAACCAAAAATATATTCTACTTTTTGATCTTCAAGACACTTAAAAACTATTTCAGCACCTGTACATAATTTTGACATTTAACCAATCTAGCTGAAGTTGTGCTAATTGGTCAAGTTTAAGAGTAATTAATTTAAATTTTTTTTAAGAATAATTTAAGGTCCTTAGGGTCAATTCTTTGCCAATCAATCATCTGTCCTCTTGCCCAAGTGCTTTGTCTTTTTGCATATTGTCTAGTTTTTATGGATATTAGCTCTTTTGTAGTCTCAAAATCACATTCTTCTCTTATTAATTTCTGGATTTCAGCTATCCCTATGATTTTATTTGAGCTTTGATCCTTTTTTACTTTTAATTTTAAATATTTTTTTACTTCTAAAATTGCACCTTCTTTAAACATTAGCTCAACTCTTGAATTTATTTTTTTAATAAGATTTTGTCTTGGGTAGTCAATATATATTTTTAAAAAATTCTTATCCTGAAAATATTTATTTGTTTTTTTAAACCAGTTTATTAGAGAGACTTTTGAAAAAAATTTAACCTCGTAAGCTCTAATGGATCTTTGAACGTCATTAGGGTTAACTTTATTAATTACCAAGGGGTCTAAATTGATTAATTTTTTGTAAAACTTATCTTGTCCTATTTTTTCTTGTAGTTTTCTAATTTTATTCCTTACGCTGAGTGGCACTTTAGGAATTTTCACTAATCCATTTGTAATTGATTTGAAATAAAGACCAGTTCCACCAACTAAAATTGGAACTTTTTTTTTTCTTTGTATTTCTTGAATTTTTTTTTTCGCTAGACTCAACCATTTTCCTGTAGAAAAATTATTTTTTACACTCTGAAAACCATATAAATGATGTTTAATATTTTTTTGGTCTTTAGTTTTCGGTCTGGCATTTAAAATTTTAATTTCCTTATAAACCTGCATGCTATCAGCATTTATAATTTCTCCATTTATTTTTTTTGCTAATCTCGTAGCGAAATAGGATTTGCCCGAGGCTGTTGGGCCAAATATAAGAATAATTTTGGACTTTGTGTCCATTTTTATTTTAACTTAATTCCTATGTAACTTTTTTGATTTTGATTATTATAAATAACAACAACTATAGTCTTCTTTTTTGCAACAATAGCTGATTTAATTACATTATCTAAGTCCCCAGGGGTTTTGATTTTTCTTTTTTCTGCCTCTACTATTATATTGTTAACTGATAGAGAATTAATTGGGCTTTCGTTATCAATTTTCGTGATAACTACACCAGTAGTATTTTGTGGTAAGTTTCTGTTTAGAATATCTTCTTTTGTAATTGGTCTAACTTCTGCTTTTAAATTTTCAATTCTAAATGACTTAATAGGTTTTGGTTTTGAAGCTTTAAAGTCGTCTGAGGTTTCCAACCTTCCTAAAGTAATTTTTTTGTATATTTCTTTTTGATTTCTCCAAATTTTTACCTTAACAGTTTTTCCAACTTTTGTTTGAGCTACAATCATTGGAAGTTCTTTCATTTCATTAATTAGTTTACCGTCAAATTCTAAAATAATATCTCCAGCTTTAATTCCACCTTTTTCAGATGGACTGCCGGCTGCTACGCTTGAAACTAAAGCTCCATAGGGTTTTTTCAGTTTTTCTGCTTCAGCAATTTCTTTTGTTACTGTTTGAATTCTTACTCCAAGCCAACCTCTTTTAGTTTCACCATATTTTATTAATTGTTCTATTACTAACTGCGCGCTATTTGATGGAATTGCAAAACCAATCCCGATTGATCCTGACTGACCTAAAATTGCGGTATTAATTCCAATAACATTTCCATCCATATTAAATAATGGACCTCCAGAATTACCTTGATTGATTGATGCATCTGTTTGTATAAAATCTTCATATCTCGCTAAACCTATACTTCTGTTTCTTGCAGATATTATCCCTGAGGTGACAGTGCCCCCAAGTCCAAAAGGATTGCCTATAGCAATTACCCAGTCTCCAATTCTTGCTTTATCAGAGTCTCCAAATTTAACAGGTGTGAAAATATCTTTTGAATTTATTTGCAGAACTGCCAAATCTGACAATGGATCAGCTCCGATTATTTTTGCGCTATATTCTTTATCTCCATTCACTCTAACTAAAATATCATCTGCACCTTTAATAACATGGTTGTTTGTAACTACTAAGCCCTTAGAATCTATTATAAACCCAGATCCTAATGCGCTCGCTTTTCTCTTTTGTGGTGTGCCAAATTCTTTAAACATATCCTCAAAAGGCGAACCTGGAGGAAATTCAAATGGAAAAGGGTTAGATCTTGTTACAACTGTTTGTGTAGTTGAAATATTTACAACAGATGGCATTAGCTTTTCAGCTAGATCTGCAAAAGAAGCTGGTGTGCTAGTTGAATTAGAGGAAAAGGTAAAATTAATTAATATTATAGAAAATACTAAAGTTTTTAAAAATCTGTAACTCATCTTAATTAATAAAATACCATATAATAAAGAAGCCAATTAATGCAAAAATTAAACCCCCAGATCTTAACTGACTATCTTTGATTAAATCAATTTTTTTTAGCATATTTTTCATTTTTGATGGAAATAAGGCATATAAAACTCCTTCAATGAATAAGAAAAGACCAAACGCTATGATCAATTCATTCATAAATTTGAATTTATTCTGCTGGTTTTAATTTAACGTTTCCAAAGAACTTAAAGAATTCACTATCTGGTGATAAAACTAAAGAGGTCTCTCCGCCTATAAGAGCTTTTTCATATGCCTGCATAGCTCTATAAAAAGCAAAGAATTGAGGATCTTGTCCAAATGCATCCGCAAAGATTTTATTTCTTTGTCCGTCACCTTCACCTTTCATAATTTCAGATTTTTTTTGTGCGTCTGCTAAAATTACAGTAACTTCTTTATCAGCTGTTGACGTAATGGTTACTGCCATCTCTGCACCTTTTGCTCTAAATTCTTTTGCCTCTCTATTTCTTTCTGTTTGCATTCTTGCAAAAATAGCATCAGAGTTAGCTTGGGGTAGGTCAGCTCTTTTAATTCTTACATCAATGATCTTAATACCAAATTTTTCAGCTTCATTATTAACACCTTCTTGTATTAATGACATTTGTTTAGTTCGATCCTCTGATAATAAAGTTTGTAGCCTTTGAGTTCCCAAGACGCTTCTTATTCTAGAATTTATAATTGTTGATAACCTTGATCTGGCTACTCTCTCGTTTCCAACTGAAATATAGAATTTTAAGGGATCAATAATTTGGAATCTTGCAAAAGCGTCGACTATTAATCTTTTTTGATCTGATGCAATTACTTCCTCAGGTGGAGCATCTAAATTTAATATTCTCTTATCTAGAAAAACTACGTTCTGTATAAAAGGTAATTTAAAATTTAGTCCAGGTTTAGTTATAATTCTTTTTGGATCTCCGAATTGAAGGACTATTGCTTGATTAACTTCTTTCACTATAAAGATCGAAAAGAAAGCTACTACTGCTATTGCTCCTATTACTGGTAAAATTATTTTTTTCATATTAATTTTTCTTTTTAAGTTCTGGAAGTGGTAGATATGGTACAACACCAGATCCTGCTTCCTTATCAATAATGACTTTGTCAATATCTGCTAAAACTTTTTCCATTGTTTCTAGGTACATTCTTTCTTGAGTTACCTTTTTTGCTTTTTTATATTCATTAAAAATTGCTAAAAACCTACTAGCTTCACCTTCAGCTTTAGCAACAACTTCTTTTTTATAAGCTTCTGCTGCTTGAAGAATTTTTTGTGCTTCACCTCTTGCTCTTGGTATAACATCGTTAGCATATGCTTCTGCTTCATTCTTAGATCTTTCCATATCAGCTCTAGCGGCTTGAACATCTCTAAATGCATCTATTACTTGATCTGGCGGGTCGGCCTTTTGTGTTTGCACTTGTGTAATTTGTATACCTGAATTGTATTCATCCAAAATTTCTTGAATTATTTCCTGGGTGTCTATTTCAATTTTTGATCGGCCTTCTGTTAATATTGGTTGTATATTACTTCTAGCTATTACTTCTCTCATCGCAGTTTCTGCAGCTGCTTTTACTGTTCCTTGAGGGTCTTGTATTTTAAATAAAAAGTTTCCAGCGTCTTTGATCACCCAAAAAACGGAAAAATCTATGTTAACAATGTTTTCGTCACCTGTTAACATTAAGCTTTCTTCTGGAACATCTGCCACCGCTGTTGAAGTAAAACCACTATCTCTTTCTGATCTAAAACCTATGTCAATTCTATTTACTTTTGTAACTTTTGGAGTTAGCACACTTTCTATAGGAAACGGTATATGGTAATTCAAACCAGGTTGAGTAGTGTTTACAAATTTTCCAAATCTTAAAACAACACCTTGTTCATCGGGTAAAACCCTATAAAGACCACTTAGAGTCCAAACTATAATCAGAATTATCAGTCCAAAAATTATTGGTTTGCCACCTTTAGATGCGCCGCCTGGAAAAAATTTATTAATTTTATTTTGAAGTCCTCTAATTATTTCTTCAATATCTGGTGGGGTCGGGCCTTTTCTTCCAGATCCATTTCCATTACCACCTGGAGGGCTTCCCCAAGGACTACCACCTCTACTTCTAAAATCATCAACCATGACACTCTATATAGTGTCTTTAACTAGAAAAACAAGGTAAGTTGGTTATAAAGTAGCTTATAAAACAGGACTTAATGAAGCAATGGACCCAAAAACTCAAAAAAAAACGTTTATAAAAAACCCAATTATTGGAACTAAGTATACTATCGCAATTTCTAGTGCGAAGGGTGGTGTAGGAAAATCAACTTTTGCAACAAACATTGCTTTAGCATTAAACAAAATTGGGTGCAAAGTCGGTTTGTTGGATGCTGATATCTATGGTCCGTCTTTGCCGAAAATGTTTGCAATTAAAGAAAAACCTGAAAGTGACGGAAAAACTTTAATTCCGATAAAAAAATATAATATTCAATGTATGTCTATTGGTTTTTTAACTGATGAGCAAACTCCGATGATTTGGAGAGGTCCTATGGTAACAAGTGCGATAAAAACTTTTACACAAAAAGTTAATTGGAAAGATCTTGATTTTATTATTGTTGATATGCCACCTGGTACTGGAGATACTCAGTTAACCTTTTCACAAGAAATTAAAATGGATGGAGTTATTATAGTTTCTACACCTCAAGAAATAGCTCTTCAAGACGTTAAAAGAGGAATTAAGATGTTTGATAAATTGGGAGTAAAAATTATTGGTCTTATAGATAATATGAGTCACTTTATTGCTGATGATGGAAAAAAATATGAAATTTTTGGCAAGGGCGGTGTAGAAAAAACTTCTAAAGAATTTAATAAAGAATTTTTAGGTGAAATACCAATTAGTCCAGAAGTAGGAAAACAAGGGGATAAAGGTATACCGATAGTTGAGAGTTTTCCGGATCATGAAATTTCAAAAATTTATTTAAAACTCGCAGAAAAAATTAAATTATTATACTCAGTCTAATTCAAACTCTTTCTTATAATTTTTGCGTAGTGATTTATCTTGATCTGATTTGTTTAAAAAACAATTCCCAATAACTAATTTGTCTAGATTTGTACCCATAAAACAATTAAAGGCGTCTGCAGGTGTATTAACTATTGGCTCTCCTCTTACATTAAAAGAAGTGTTTACCAATACTGGACATTTGGTTTTTTGTTTAAATCTTTCTAAAAGCATATAGTACTTTGGATTAGTATTTTTTTCGACAGTTTGTATTCGTGCCGAGTAATCAACGTGTGTTACTGCTGGTATTTCTGATCTTTTAATATTAAGTTTATCAATGCCAAACAGGTTTTTTTCAGCGTCATTCATTTCAATTTTTTTATCATCTTTAATTTCAGAAACCAAAAGCATGTAGGGACTTTTTACAGACATTTTAAACCAATTATTCACGTCATTTTCTAAAATAGATGGTGCAAAAGGTCTAAAACTCTCCCTATATTTTACTTTTAAATTCAAATTTTTTTGCATACTAGGTGATCTAGGGTCTCCTAATATTGATCTTCCACCTAAAGCTCGTGGCCCAAACTCCATTCTTCCTTGGAACCAACCAATAGCATCTCCTTCTTTTAAACTTTCAGATGTTTTGTCAATTATTTCGTCTTCACTCATTACTGAATATTTTGCACCAATTTTTTTTAATTCAGTTTCAATTATATCTTGTGAATATTCTGGCCCTAAATAAGAACCTTGCATATCATCATTAGAGGATACCTTTCTGTCTTTATTAAATTCAATATGCCATAATGCTAAGGCGGCACCTAAAGATCCCCCCGCATCTCCAGCGGCGGGCTGAATCCAAATATTTTCAAAAATTTTTTGATCTAAGATTTTACCATTGGCCACACAATTTAATGCAACACCACCTGCTAAGCAAAGATTATTAATTTTGTACTCTTCTTTTAGAGATTTGGCCAAAAGTAACATTATCTCTTCAGTTATATTTTGTACTGATGCTGCAATATCCATATGAAACTGACTTATTCTCTCGTTTTTACTGTCTCTAGGTCGCTGCCCAAATAAATTATTAAATTTTTCATTGGTCATAGTAAGTCCAGTTGCATAATTAAAATATTCCTGGTTCAATTTAAATGATCCATCTTTTTTAATATCAATTAATTCCTGCTTAATTAGATTTATATATTTTGATTTTCCATATGGTGCTAAGCCCATTACTTTGTATTCCCCGCTATTTACTTTAAAACCCAAATAATAAGTAAAGGCTGAATAAAGTAATCCCAAGGAATCAGGAAAGTGAATTTCTTTTTTAATCTCAAGTTTTTTACCTTTTCCAATTGCTACTGTTGTTGTTGCCCACTCACCCACTCCATCAGCAGTTAATACAATTGCCTCATTAAAAGGGGACGGATAAAAAGCGCTGGCCGCATGGCTTAAATGATGCTCTGAAAAAAATATTTTTTTTTCATCACTGAAATTATTATCATTTTTTTTTAATAGATTGATTAATAAATTTTTTTGAAAAAGTTTTTCTTTTATCCATGCTGGCATTGCCTGTGCAAATTGGGTGAAACCTTTTGGTGCAAAAGCAACATATGTCTCCAATAATCTTTCAAATTTTAGAAATGGTTTTTCAAAAAATACTATATGGTCAATTTGAGATAATTTTAACTTTGAAAATTTTAAAACAAAATCTATAGCATTAAATGGATAGCTTGAATCATGCTTTTTTCTGGTAAATCTTTCCTCTTGAGCCGCTGCTATTATTTTACCATCTATTATAACTGCAGCGGCACTATCATGATAAAAAGCTGATATACCAAGAATAGAAGTCACGATTAAAAAATTGTATATATAAATGGAGCAACAGCTGAGCCTTGGCTTAAAATTATTAATCCACCAAATAAAGCAAGAACAATTAATATTGGTAATAACCAATATTTTTTTCTCTCTCTAAAGAATTCCCAGAATTCTTTTAAAAAACTCATATTAAAATTGCCTTCTCATACTACCACTGTTTTTATCTTTATTTATCCAATATGTATCTCTATCTTTTTTTTTTAATCTTAATAAATCTTTGCCAATTAATTTCATAAAAAAACCAGTAGGTGTTATAACAAGAAAAAAAATAATACTCATTACAATCGGGCTAACTATTTTTCCTAAAAAAATACCAAACTTAAACCATATTTTATTGAGAGGTGTTAAAATTTTTGAATTTATCAATGCTAAAATAAAAAAAATTATTGATACAAGTAAAGACCAATTTCTCATTGCATCTCCATTTAATAATGGCCAAAAACTAATAATTAAAAAAACGACAGCAAAAACTATTCCAAAGTTTCGATTAGTTGGTAGCTTTATTTCACTTTGCATAATTGCTTTAGTTTACTCTATTACTTTATCATTTAAATCAAAAGCATTCATTAATTCATTCCATTCTCTTTTTGAAAGACCAGAGTCCTCTAAGCTTATTTTCTCACCTTTAATTAGTTTTTTTACAATTTCTTTACCTTTTGAGGAAACTTCTGTTCCACCTACTCTATAATCCATGAAAGCTTCATAAGTTATTGGGACCCATTTTTTTAAAGTATCCAACATTAGATCTGCATATGCTCTTATTTCGTATTGAGCATGGCTATCAGCTCTAAGTCTTAAAAAATTCATTAAATTCAATAAATCTGTTTTCCAATACCATTGCGTGTATGTATTTAAAGTTAAATTCATTCTTGCTAGTTCTCTTGCTAATCCAATTTTATTCTCATCGATTGTAGATCCATCATATCTTTGGTTTAACATTGTTTCATAATTTTCATAAGTTCTCTGTGCATCATTTTTTAATAAATCGAGAACTTGTTTTGCTTGATCTCCCTTAATTACTTCTCCTCTACCTTGTCTGTTATTTTGTGACTGAGCCGCCAGATTTTCATTTGTTGGTAAATAAAATTCTTTATCTAAAATTGAATATCTTGCTGAATATTCATTAACATTAGCTGTCCTGTGCCTTATCCATTGTCTTGCTATAAAAATAGGTAATTTAACATGGTATTTAATTTCACACATTTCGAATGGGGTACTATGCCAATGTCTCATTAAATATTTAATCAATCCAGAATCAGTTGAAACTTTTTTTGTACCTTTGCCGTAAGACACTCTTGCTGACTGCACAACTGATGTATCATCGCCCATATAATCAACCACTCTTATAAAGCCATGATCCAAAACTGGCAGCGCTTCATATAAAATTTTTTCCAGCTCAGGGGCAGTAACCCTCTTGGTGCTATTTTTTTGTGATTGTTGATCTTTAATTTCTTGTTGCTGTTCTTTGGTTAAATTCATGTTTTATAATGGAATGCTTAATCTTTATATTAAATATATTTTTTGATCAACAATTATGGTAAATAATAAAAAAATATCATTCAACTAATAATGGAATTAAAAAAAATATTACCTATTTTAAAAATTAATTTTTTGGTTTTTCTTTTTTCAATAATTATTATTGAACTAATTTTTGGATACTGGCTTAAAGAGAATCATTTTAGCCACCACATGAGAGGTAAAAGACTTCAAAAAATTGAATATAATTTTGATAGAGAGTATTTTTCAAAAAAAACAATTTTTAAAAGAGATTATTACGGTTTTAGAGAAGATTTCGAATTCAACGATTTATATGATTTATCTAAAATAAGAATTGTATTTAATGGAGGTAGTACTGGAGAAGAAATGTTCAAACCATACGAAAAAACCATAGTGGGTAATTTAAATAATTTTTTAAAAAGTGAGAATTTTAAAAATAAAATTTATAATGCATCTCTTGCAGGAAAATCATCTCAAGGGAAAATTAATGATTTTAGTGTTTGGTTTAATAAATTGGATAATTTTAATCCTGAAATAATGATTTTTTATATAGGTATTAATGATAGAAAAATACCCACAAAAAGATTTCATGATAATAATGCACAACTAAATTTGCAGGAAAAGTTAATTTACCTAGTATCACAAAATAGTATTTTTTGGGAAAAAATAAAAAAAATTAAAGATAATTATTTTACTACCAAAAGAGATGGGTATCTTTTATTTGATGAAGAAGTCTCAAAAAAAATTCAAGAAGGTTTCCTAAGCTATAATCAAGCAAAAGTTAAATTTGATATACCTAGTTTTGAGGAAGATATTATTTTAAAAAACTATGAAAAAAATCTCAATATATTAAAAAAAATTCTTAAAGAAAAAAAAATCAAACCTATTTTTATTACACAGATAAATTATGAAGGAAATGGAGATAGAAAGCTTTATTTTTTAAATAAAACTTTAAAAGAATTTTGTGAAAAAAATAGTTTTTATATTATTAAAATTGATGAAAAAATAACGGAGCCCATAAATCATCTTTTTTTTGATGAAGTTCATGTTAATGAATTAGGATCACTGTATATAGCTAAGTTAATTTATTCTGAACTAAAAGTTTTTTTAAAAGAGATTTACTAAAAATAACATATTTAAATAATATCTATTGGTAAGAATTAAATTCTGTTGTATAAATCCTTGTTGGCTTGCCAACTATAACGATAAACGAATTTCGTAATAAACATTGCGGACGTGGGGGCAGTACCCACCACCTCCACCATTAAAAAATTAAGGGGGTGAATTAGGATCGACGAGTGTCTAAAAGCTATTCTTTCGTTCGGTATTGTTCCGCCGTGACGGGCTATTTTATAATTGCAAATGATAAATTTGCTCTTGCTGCTTAATTAATTTATTAATTAAGTAACGGGGTTCGGGGCACCTGGCAACAGAACGCCCCTTAAAATTATGAAAAAAGAGTACTTAATAGCTTTATCAATTTTAATTGGTGCAATTATAATTGCTATCTCAGTTTATATGGGCACAACGAAAAAATTTCGTGAGCAACTAAAAGCCTGTGAAACATATTATAAAGATAAACCAAAAAAGATGAAAACATGTTTAGATATGGCTAAATTTGGTACACTTGGAAAATAGTTAATGGCACCTAGCAACAGAACGCCCCTTAAAAAAAACATTAGTAGTTAATGCTGAATTCATTTATTTGAAAAATACCATGTCAAAGCTGCTATTTCGATAATAATTAATGCTTCAAGCATTTTTGAAAGTAAACATTTTTAACGTTATGAACTCTCTTCTCGACATTTCTTTTTTAAGAACAGGTATATATTTTTTTAAATTTTTTAAAAAATGTCTGTATTGCCAAAGTCTTAAAACTCCTACGACTTTTCTAACGACAGCAGCTGCACAAATTCCAATTAAAACATTAAGAATAGTTATGGATATTAATTTTGTAGATAAAGCAAAAGCAGCAACACCTGCAGTGCCTCTTAATGCTGCCCATTTAAATTTTCTGAAACTTTCTTCGTTTTTTGTTTTTGCATATGAATATCCAAGAACTGCAATTGATGCAATTGCTCCAACAGGGTCTCCATAAACATAACTTGAAGATAACATTCCTGAAGCTATTTCTGCAAATTCATTTTTTTCTGCGTCTTTCCATCTAAAAACTAAAGCAAGCGCTCCTACAGAAGATGAAAGCAATTCATCAAATTCGACATATTTAATATCGTCAACCCATTTCTGAGGTATGGTAGTTGTGTAATGCGCAAATGATGACAGGTAAGGACCAAATTTTACGTATTTAAGCATTAATATTTTTATTAATTTAAATTGATACAAATTAAATATGATAAAATTATGTTTTTAATTAAAAAAACAAAATTTATCAACCTTAACTGGTATTTTGATAGATTTTTTATTCAATTCAATTTCAAAAGCATTCTTAAGATCGTTACTATTAACAACAAATTCTGAAATATATTTAATTTCAATTTTTTGATGAATTAAAAATTCGGCATTTCTTATTCTTTTTCCATCTTCAAAATCATTCCAGAATTCAGAGTTTATTATATTCCATTTCAATATTTGTAATTTTTTTAGATTCCAAAATTGTTTTGTATTATCGCTTGCAGCATTTCCATCTGTGAAAGCAAATTTTTTTTTTAAATCAGATATTATTTTAATTGGCGAAATTTTACAGAAAAAGAAATCATTTTGATATGCTTGTCTTGAATATAATGTGGGTGATTTAGGATTAAAATATAAAGGAACTAATTCATGTAAACTACATCTTGTTAACCCATCAGAAATATTTATTTGAATTTCTGACCTTCTTTTTTGTACATCTTCTTCGGCAAAACTTTTGTAAGATATTTTTTTATTTTGGATTTCATTTTTACTGAGAATTCCATTTGTTAATATGCTTTGGAAATTTTCTTTTGAAGATAAATAATAAAGATATTTAGGAAATTCTTTACAATTCTTAAATTCTTTTAATCTCCAATCAGATAAACTCATTTTTTAAAAATCTAAAGTTTTTTGGGTATTTATATTTTTTTTGTTTCTTATGAAATTATGAATTGACTCTATTGCTTTTGTTCCAATTTGTGGAACGTCCTGAATTCCTAACATTGATTTTACTGATTTTCCATCTATTGCATTTTTTAAATTTTCAGCAGCAGTTTTATTTAGTTTTAATACTAATTTATAATCGTCAACGGTAAATTCGGAAACCTTGTTATAAAAAATATTAAACAGATTGTCACTAGCCATATAATCATACTCATATATTTCTATATCAATATTTTTTAGAGGTTCTAAATACTTAGTCATAGTCTCATAGACGAGTTCTTCAGATAAGCCACCTAAGCTAGCGCCAAGAAGTGGGAAGGCTATTGAACTAATATTTTTATTTAAATACTCATCTTGAAATTTTTTTAAACCTTCTTCTAGATATTCGATTTTTGATGGGTCTTTCCAATGAATTTTAGTTGGAAAATTTAAAATCCAAGGTTTTGAATTTTTATATATTTGAAGATAACCTGGTTTAAATAATTTCTTATCACAACTGTCTTTATACTTAATAAACATTTCAGGAAATCTTAATTTGCATTCTAAAGCCATACCCTTTCCCATTACACCAATACAGTTGACTGTATTTACAAGAGTTTGGCAGCTTGTATTAAAAATGTTTCCTTTTATTTTTTTTATCATTTATTAATTATAACAAAATTTGACTGCACTTGTACCGTACTGAAGTCCTAATCTAATTTTTTTGATCTTCTAAAGTTACTCTAAATCTAAGTCTCCACATTGAGTTTTAGTAAAAATACATGTGCTGTAATGATGAAATGTTTTAACATCCTTAACAACACCTCTAGCTGTTCCTTCAACTGTTCCTGTCACAGTATTACAAGCATTAAGAAAAATTAATAATGCAAACGTCAAAGCAATTATTAAATTTCGAATCATTTATAAATTTTACCACAAAAATTTAATACTCTCTATGTACCCAGATATGTTCAATTTTAAGAATTCAGGTTCAAATTATCAGTAAATAGTGATACAAAGTTTTAGACATCTGCACCATTATGATTACTTGGTTAATTAAACATAAATTAAAAGATTTTTTATATGACTTGAAAAATATGGATGTTTTAGATTTTGGCTGTGGTGATGCGAGATATAAAGAATTAATTATTACAAACAATAAATACACAGGGGTTGATGTTGAAATAAGTGGCTTTGATAAAAATAAAAAAATTGCAGATGTTTTTTGGGATAATAAAACCTTACCTTTTAATGATGAGACATTTGATGTTATAATTTGCACAGAGTCACTTAATCAGGTTGATGATATTAATAACACAATAAAAGAAATTAAAAGAGTTCTAAAAAAAGGGGGCAAAATTTTTGTTACAATGGTATTCATTTTTGGTGAACATGATACACCACATGACTTTACAAGATATACTAGTTTTGGAATTAAAAATATATTCAAAAAAAACAACCTAAAAATTCTAAAATACGAAAAACTTCTTGAAGGAAAAAAAAGTATTATTCAAATTCTAGAAAGCGAGTTTACAAGATATTTAAATGAGAAATGTAATAAAAAATTTAAATTAATATACAGACTTTTATTTAGTATTGTTCTAATTTTAATTAAATTTTTATTTTTAATACTACCCAAAGATATTTTTTACAATCTTCATACAAATAATTTAATTATTTTAGAAAAATGAAGAAAATAACTAAGTTATATAAAAAAATTGTCTTTAATATAAAAAAGAAAACTGATTTAGATAAGATCAAAATAGACTACAAATCACTAAACGATTTATTTAATTATTTTGGTACCGATAAGGGAACAAGCGTAAAAAATCCATATGATAAAAATTCAAATGAAATTTTTGGCCATGGTTTTGCTAAGTTCTATGAAAAATATTTTGATAGCAAAAAAGACGATAATTTTAATTTATTAGAAATTGGAACTTGGGAAGGTGGATCGTCAGCATCATTTAATCTTTATTTTCCGAATGCCCAAATTTATGGATTAGATAGAAACTTTAAATTTAAATACAAAGCGAAAAAATTAAGATATTTCAACTGTGATTTAACAAATAACTCTGATTTCAAAAACTTACAGGAAAAAATAAAAAATAAACAATTTAAAATAATAATAGATGATGGGTCCCATATATTGAGTCATATAATAAAAAATCTGATATCATTTTTTAAATATGTTGAAAGCGGATCCTACTATGTAATTGAAGACTTCAATGCTCCAGAATACTATAACTATCTTAATGACTCCAAAGATAGTGAACTTTTTATAAAAAATATTCTTTTAAATTTAAAAGAAAAAAAAAGTTTTAAATCAAATTTATTAAACGAACAGGATCAGAAATATTTATTTGAGAATATATCAAGTATAGATATTTATAAGGGCGACACACAGTTTTCAGATATTGCATTTTTAAAAAAAATATAAACTTTACGTTATAAATTATTTTATAAATTTTGATAAATCTGGTTTGAAATAATTTGGCCCTTTCATAACCTTACCTATTTCGTTGTAAATTGGTTTTCCATCAGATCCTAATTTGCTCATATTTGAATTTTGAACCTCATTAAAACATTGATCAAGATTTACTCCAAATGCATGTCCTGCGCCATAGGTTACGTATAAGATATCTGTTAGAGCATCGATGGTCTCTTTTAAATCCTTTTTTTTAATTGCATCTTCTAGCTCCTCCAATTCTTCATTAATTAAGCTTATTCTTAAATTATTAATTTTATCTGAACTTAAGCCTGGTTTAGTTTTCACCTCTTGACCAAATGTTTTCATAAATAAACCAACTTTTTCAAAATTTGTCATAATGCTCCTATTTGATTTTTATTTAACTTAATGTATAAGAATTATAGCATTACACCCTAAATTAAAATTATGAAAACTAGAAAAGAATATGACAGTATTGGGTTCGTAAATGTACCTGTGGATAAATACTGGGGAGCCTCAACACAAAGATCTAGTAAATACTTTAATATTGGTGATTTTTTAGTAAGCCCAATTGTAATTAAATCAATCGCAATAATTAAAAAATCTGTTGCCAAAGTTAATATTAAAAATGGTGATATTGATAGAAAAATTGGAAATGCAATAATCAAAGCTGCCGACGAAGTTATCTCGGGCAAACTTAAAGATAACTTTCCTCTAAAAGTATGGCAAACAGGTTCGGGTACACAAACCAATATGAATGTAAATGAAGTTATTGCAAACAGAGCTATAGAAATTTTGGGAGGAAAAAAAGGAACAAAAAAACCAGTTCATCCAAACGATCATGTAAATAAATGCCAGTCCACTAACGACGTTTTCCCAACAGCGATGCATATGGCTATAGCCATGCTGACAAAAGAAAAGTTGATACCAAGCCTTAATTTATTAAATTTAAGTTTAAAGAAAAAAGCAAAGGAATTTAAAAATATTATAAAAGTTGGAAGAACCCATTTGCAGGATGCAACTCCATTGACACTAGGCCAAGAATTTTCAGGTTATCACTCACAACTAACAAAATGCATAGAAAGAATAAACCTATCTTTAAATGAAATATATTATTTGGCCCAAGGTGGGACAGCTGTTGGAACTGGAATAAATACAAAAAAAGGCTTTGATAAAAAAGTTGTATCCGAGATAAAAAAAATAACAAAACTACCATTCAGGCCATCTGAAAATAAATTTGCTTCTCTTGCTGCGCATGATGCTATAGTGAATTTTTCTGGTACATTAAATACAACTGCTGTTTGTCTTATGAAAATTGCAAACGATATTAGATTTTTAGGTTCGGGACCAAGGGCTGGTTATGGTGAATTAATATTACCTGAGAACGAACCTGGTTCGTCTATAATGCCAGGAAAAGTTAATCCAACTCAATGCGAAGCAGTAACTATGGTTTGCGTAAAAGTAATTGGAAATCATAACGGAATCACAATGGCAGGATCACATGGACATTTCGAATTAAATGTTTTTAAACCATTAATTATTCATAATGTTTTACAATCAATTAATATTATTTCTGACTCATCAAGAAGTTTTACAAAATTTTGTGTATCTGGTTTAAAAGCTGATAAAAAAAGAATTAACGAATTATTAAAAAATTCCCTTATGTTAGTGACTGCTTTGGCTCCAAAGATTGGCTATGATAATGCAGCAAAAATTGCAAAAAGAGCTTTGAAAAATAATACTACATTAAAACATGAGGCAATTAAATCTGGTTTAATTGATGAAAAAAATTATAACAAAATTGTCGATCCAAAAAAAATGATTTACCCTTCTTCTGAATAAATGTAAAAAATCTTTTTTAAAAAATTTTTTAATGAATTAAAATTTAAAATATTGTACTGGTTATCAATGTTATTTTCGACTATATCATCAATTTTTTCAGAGTTAATTTTTTTTCCTTTTTTTGAATAAAAAATTATATTATTTATATTTGCATATTTATCGGTTAGATCATAACTAAAATTAAAATCTATTTTTTCAAAATCTTTTCTTTTTTTTTTGGGAACCAATAAAATTTTATAAAATTCTTTTGTTTTATTTACTTTAAATCTTAATGTACCCTCAAAAAATATCTTTTTATCTTTCTCTAAAAAATAGCTATTAAATAACTCCATTTTTCCAATCTTATTGCTTATAAACTGAGAATTATTCAAGTTAATTTTTCCTTCATCAAAATTTATATTTAAATTTAATTTTTCGAAGATTTTATTTTTTGTCAATTTATCAGATTTAATATTTATCCTTCCATTTAAACTTTTTTGATTCAAAGCATTTGATAAGATTATCTCATTCAATATAAATGAATTTTTTAGTAAATATAAAAAATTAATCTCTTTTGAATTGATATTTAAACTAAAACTAAATGGTTTAAAATTAATTTTACCCTCATATGAAATTGGGATGTTTTTTATAGATGACTTTTCTGATTTAATTTTAATATTTTTTTCTTTAATTTCATACTTTGTTTTAAATCTTCCTGACGCTATATTAAGTATATTCTCATGCTCCAATCTATCGCCGTTAAAAATACTTTTGTTTATTAAATTAAAAAAAACTTTCTTTGTATTTATCTTTAAAGATTCATTTTTTGTTTCTAAATCCTTACTCCAAAATATATTAGTTGGAATGTTAAAAATTTCCCCGTTAGACTCAAATAAATTTTGAACATCCTCATCCGACTTAAAAATATTTGTTTGATTAGTGGTATATATAAAAACAACATTTCCAGAAGAATCGTTGTAAAAAAATTTGCTTTTTTTAATTTTAATATTTTTTTCCGAAAATTTTTTATTTAAAAATGACTTTAAAAAACTAAAATCTTTTCTTTTAAAGAAAAAGTTTGCTTTGTTTAATTCAATTTTTTTTATATAAATCTTTTCTTTATTAAAAAAATTATGTTGACTTATAAAAACTTTTAGTTCCTTAATTTCGCCTATATCATTAGCAACATTTGATTCTTTATAAAACAATTTAGAATCTTTTATTGAAAAGTGTGGTTGTGGTAATATTCTATAAGTTATATCTGTAGATAAACTGAAATTTAAACTAAAATCCTTTAATAATTTGTTTGTAAGGTCTTTTTGAACTCTTCCAGTATCATATAAACTTGGTATTGATAAATATAAGAGGTATATAAAAAATATAGCTGTTGATACAAAAATAGCTATTTTTGGATTAAATTGAAATTTAAAATTTATTTTTTTCATCAAATTTTAAGTTGATTTATAATGAATATTTAGAAATGACAAACTTAGATTATTTAAAAAACTTAAATTCAGCTCAAAAAGAAGCTGTTATTTCTACTGATGGGCCTCTATTAATAGTTGCCGGGGCTGGTTCAGGAAAAACTAAAGTACTAACATCTAAAATTGCACATATTATCAATCAAAACAGAGCGTTTCCAAATCAAATTTTATCAGTAACTTTTACAAACAAAGCAGCAAAAGAAATGCAGACTAGAGTGATAAAAATACTCAAAAATAAGGCAGCGGGACTTTCATGGTTGGGTACATTTCATTCGATTTGTGCAAAACTTTTAAGAAGACATGCGGCAGCAGCGGGATTAAATGCAAATTTTACAATTGTTGACACTAGTGATCAGGTAAGATTAATTAAAAATATTTGTAAATCTGAAAATATCGATATTAAAAAATTGTCTCCTAATGCAATATTGTCAATTATAGATAGATGGAAAAATAAAGGCTTCTATCCTGACGAAGTAATTATAGATAGAAAAGATATATATGAAAGAACTATCCTTCCTTTATACAAAATTTACCAGAGAAAATTATTAGATCTTAATGCTTGTGATTTTGGTGATTTAATCTTGCATTGTGTAAAAATTTTAGAAAAAAATCCAGATATAAGAGAAATATATTCTAATAATTTTAAATATATACTTGTTGACGAATATCAAGATACAAATTTTATACAAAGCCGTTGGCTAAATTTACTAGCCTTAAAACACAAAAATATTTGCTGTGTCGGAGATGATGATCAATCTATTTATAGTTGGCGAGGAGCAGAAATTAAAAATTTTCTAGAATTTGATAAAATTTACGAAAATACAAAAGTTATAAGATTAGAGGAAAATTATAGATCTACTGAAAATATCTTATCTGTTGCATCAGGTCTTATATCAAATAATAAAAAACGAGTTGGTAAAAATCTTAAAACTACTCTTGAAGAAGGAGAACTTGTAAAATTAAATTGTTTTAGGAATGGAAAAGACGAGGCAATTGGTGTTAGCGATGAAATAGAAAAAAAATTGAAAAAAAATTTTTCTTTAAATAATATTGCAATCTTGGTTAGGGCTATATTTCAAACAAGAGAGTTTGAAGAGAGATTTCTTAGTATTGGTTTGCCTTATAGAATTATAGGAGGAACTAAATTTTATGAAAGGGCAGAAATAAAAGATTGTATAGCTTACCTTAGGTTGATTTTTCAAAATAAAGATGATTTGGCATTTGAAAGAATAGTAAATAATCCTAAAAGATCAATAGGAGAAAGTACCATAAATCAATTACATGAATTCTCAAAAAAAAATACATTATGTTTGGAAGCTTCATCAAAGAAATTAATTGAGCTAAACTTAATAAAACCCAAAACTAAAATTGGTTTAAAAACATTTTTAAACTTCATTGATAAATGGAGGGACGATTTATTTGTCAAAAAAATAAATCATGTAAAATTACTTCAGATAGTTCTTGATGAATCAGGCTACTCTGCAATGTTAAAAAATAAAAAAGATTTGGAAAATGAAAATAGATTAGAGAATATAAAGGAACTTTTAAATGCTATGAAAGAATTTGATAATCTTGAAAGTTTTCTTGAGCATGTTGCGTTAGCAACTTCAATAGATCAAGATTGGAATGGTGAAAAAGTTAATCTTATGACAATACACGCCTCGAAAGGTCTTGAATTTGAAGTGGTATTTTTACCAGGTTGGGAAGAGGGACTTTTTCCACATCAAAAATCAATTGAGGAAAAAGGAGATAGCGGTTTAGAAGAAGAAAGAAGACTAGCTTATGTTGGTCTTACTAGAGCAAAAAAAAATGCATATGTGTCTTTTTCAACAAATCGTTTTTATCAAGGTGATTGGATAGACAGTATTGCATCGAGATTCATAGATGAATTACCAAATAAAAATTTAGAAAAAAATACATTTTACGAAGAAAGCGATTCACAAGATGATGACTTTGATTTTAATCAAGATTTTGAAATAGAAGAAGGAACAAGGAGTCCTGGTTGGATTAGGTATCAAAAAAAAATAAAAAAATGAAATCAAAAATTAACAATTTAATTAAATACTTTAATAAAAATAATATTGATGGATATATAGTTCCAAAAAATGATGAATACTTTTCAGAGCAAGTATACTATGATAGATTAAAGAGCATAAGTGGTTTTAGTGGTTCTGCTGGTTTAGCAATAATTTTAAAAAAAAAAAACTATCTATTCGTTGATGGCAGATATACGATTCAAGCAAAAAAAGAGTGTGGTAAATATTTTAAAATTATAGAAATACACAAATTTCTTCCTCGTAAAATACTTTTTAATTTAAAATTAGGTTTTGACCCAAAATTGTTCACAAGTGCAAGTCTTAATTATTTTTTTGGCAATAATATAAAATTGAAACCAATAAATAAGAATTTAACAGATACAATTTTAAAAAATAAAAGCCCAAGAAAAAAACCTTTTTACTCTATTCATCAAAAAATAGTAGGTTTGAGTCACAAATCAAAATTAACTTTAATATCCAATAGTCTTAAAAAAAGAAAAGTTGACTATTTGTATGTAAGTGCACCGGAAAATGTAGCGTGGCTTTTAAATATAAGAGGATATGATGTTCCCTATTCTCCAATTCCAAATTCTAGATTAATAGTAAGTAAAAATAAAAAAATATTTTTGATTTCTGAAAAACACAAAGTGAAAAAACTTTTAAAAGAAAAAAAATTATTTAAAAAACAAATCATAGAGCCTAATAAAAGCTCTGAATTAATTAAAAAACTTAAAGGGAAAAGTTTTATTGTAGATGGTAGAACGCTATCTCTTTTCAGTGAAAAAATTATTTTGTCAAAATTTAAAATAAAAGAAAGAACCGATCCCTGTTATTTTTTTAAATCATTAAAAAATGAAAATGAAATTAAAAATATGCGCGATTCTCATATTTATGATGGTGCGGCTTTAACAAAATTTATTTTTTGGATGAAAAATTTAGGAAATAAAAAGATCTCAGAAATTCAAGCACAAAATAAATTAGAAAAATTTAGAAAAAAAAATAAAAATTATCTTTTTCCTAGTTTTAATACTATAGCAGGTACAGGTTCAAATGGTGCAATTGTTCATTATAGAGCTAATGCAAAAACTAATAAGATTATAAAAAAAGAACATTTATTTTTATGCGACTCTGGTGGACAATATAAATATGGAACTACGGATGTAACAAGAACTATTTGTTTCTCTAAGCAACCAAATTATATTAAAAATATTTTTACAAAAGTTCTTAAAGGACATATCGCTGTGGCAACCAGCAACCTTAATAAAATTAAAACTGGAAATAAATTAGATCGTGAAGCAAGAAAATTCTTGAAAAAATCTGGGTTAGATTATTCCCATGGAACAGGCCATGGTGTTGGTTTTTTTTTAAATGTGCATGAAGGACCACAAGCAATATCAAAATATAATAATATAAAACTAAAAAAAGGAATGATTTTAAGCAACGAGCCTGGATATTACAAAGAAGGAAAATTTGGAATAAGAATTGAAAATTTGGTTTTTGTTAATCAAAATAAAAATAATTTATTTTTTGAAAATTTAACTCTTGCACCAATCGAAAAAGATCTAATTAATTTTAAATTATTAAATAAATTTGAAAAAGATTATCTTTTTAAATATCATTTGATAGTTTATTCAAAACTCTCAAAATTTTTAAATAAAAATGAAAAAAAATGGTTATTAAGTTTTCTTTAACATTTTTAACCATTGATCTTGATTAATAATATTGATTTTTAAATCCCTAGCTAAATTGATTTTTTTGGTTGTAGGTTTTTCACCAATTACTAGAAAATCAAGTTTTTTATTTACATTGCTAATAATTTTACCAGAATTCTTTTCAACTAAAGATTTTGCTTCAGCTCTGCTAATCTCATTTAACTTACCAGTAAACAAAAACGTTTTATTTTTAAGAGCACCTGTTTTATTAGCTTGATTCTCTACTTGGATATCTAGAACTTTATTTAATTCTGATAAAATTTTTAGATTAGTTTTACTTGAAAAAAAATTTTTTATAGAATTAATTTGAGTGTCACCAATCCCGTCGATATTCAAAACTTCTGTAAAATTTTTTTTATCCTCAAATCTAAAAAAATTTTCAGGTTTTTTTAAATGTAATGCTAATAATTTAGCATTCTCTTGTCCTATATGCCTTATTCCTAAAGAGTAAATAAATCTATAAAAACTTATTTTTCTTTTACTATCAATAGAGTATTTGAGATTTGAAACAGATAGATTTCCCCATCCATCTAAATCTTTTATTTTGTTATAGTTTAAACTAAAAATATCTTGAGGAAATCTTATTAATTTAAGTTCCCAAAAATTTTCAATAATTTTCTTTCCTAGTCCGTCTATATTAAATGCTTCTTTTGAAACAAAATGTTTTAATTTTTCTATAGCTATTTTTTCACATATATATTCTTCATTTGCACATCTACGCACAGCGTCCTTTTTTTTTGTTAAAGCATTATATTCTTTAATTGTTGCAGAACCACATGATGGACATTTTATAGGAAATATGAATTTTTTTGAATTTTTTGATCTCTTTGTTGTGTTTACTGATATTACCCTTGGTATAACATCGCCAGCGCGCTCTACTGTAACAATGTCACCAACTCTTATATCTTTTCTGTTTATTTCATCTTCGTTATGTAACGAAGCATTCGATACTACTACGCCACCAATATTCACAGGCTTAATTTTTGCAACTGGAGTTAAAGCTCCTGTTCTACCAACTTGAATTTCTATCTTTAATATTTTAGAAACTGAATTGTTTGCTGAAAACTTGTGAGCAATCGCCCATCGAGGCGCGTTTGTGATAAAACCAAGTCTTGATTGTAATGAAAAATTATTAATTTTATATACTATTCCATCTATATCAAAATCAATCTTTTGTCTTTTTTGCTCTAATTCATTGTGATGATAAATTAAATTATTAACTCCTTTAATAGTTTTGTTATATTTATTAGTTTTAAAGCCCCATATTTTTAATTTTTCTAAAAATTCTGACTGGGTCGTAATATTTGATTCTTTTATATAGCCATAAGTATATGCTATAAACTTTAATGGTATCTTACTGGTTTCTTTTGGATCCTTTTGTCTTAAAGATCCAGAGGCAGCATTCCTTGGATTTGCAAATTTATCTTCAATTTTTTTAAAATCTTTATTTGTAATAAAAACTTCTCCTCTTATATCTACTTCATCTGGGAATGTTTCATTTGTTACATTTTTTGGAATGTCTTTAATAGTTTTTAGATTTTCTGTTATATCTTCACCTTCAACTCCATCCCCTCTAGAAAGTCCTTGAACAAATTTACCATTTTTAAAAAGAATAGAAGCAGAAATTCCATCTATTTTTGGTTCTGCACTGTACTCAATTGAATTATTATTATCCAAACTTAAAAAATTTATAATTTTTTTTTCAAAATTTATTAAGTCATCTTTATTAAAGGCGTTATTTAGAGATAACATTGGAACTTTATGTTTTATTTTTTTGAATGTTTTTGATGGTTTGTATCCAACCTTTAATGATGGTGATTTTTTATTTTTTAAAAATTTATATTTTTTTTCTAAAGTAAAGATTTGATTTTTAAGTTGATCATATTCAGAATCATTAACTAAGGGACTGCTGTTTAAATAATAAGCCTCGTCATATTTGTCTAAAAGATCAATTTTTTTTAAGTAATCTTTTTTAATTATACTGTTGCCATTTTTCATTGAAAAAGTTTTTTAAATCTTCTAAAGACTGACTCCTTATCTTTTTTAATTTCAGAAGAAACTTTATAATCTCTATTAAAAACCTTATATGATTCTTCATACCACTCGCTTGATTGATAATTATAACCGAGTAAATTTGCGTATTTTTCTGCTTCCTCTGTAAGTCCTATTTTATAATTTGTTTCTACTAATCTATGTAAAGCTTCCTCAACAAATATAGTTGTTTCATAATAATTCAAAACATTTTTAAATCTATTTATTGCTGCCACCCATTTTTTTTTTTTTAAATAATATCTTCCGATATACATTTCTTTAGATGCTAATACATCTTGTATAAGATTAATTTTAAATTTTGCATCCTGAGCAAAATCAGTATTTGGATATTTTTCAATTACATATTCAAATTTTTTTTTGGATAACAAAAGTGGTTCTAAATCTTTTTTTTCATCGACTATACTTTCATAGTGACACATCGCTAATAAAAAATAAGCATAGTCTAAATTTTGATGATTTGGATATTTTGATATAAATCTTTCTAGCTCTGATACTGCCCTAGGATAATAATTTTGAGAATAAAATGCATAAGCTGCCATTAGAACAGATTTTGGTGCCCATTCTGATTGTGGGTATAAAAGTTCTGCTTCATTAAATTTTTTAGCTGCGAAGATTACATCGCCTCTCTCCAATTCCTTGTAACCTTCCTCATATGCATCTATCATTTGAAGTTCCAAATCCTTCTCTTGAATAACAGAAACTTTTTTATCTTTTGATGAACAAGTGACAAGAGCTGTTAACAGTATAAAGAAAATTAGTTTAAAGAATTTTTTCATCCTAAGTTTTTAACAGATTATATTAAAAACTAGAAATTGTTTTAAGCAATAGATTTTAGTGGAATTTTGTTAATTATTGAGTGAGGTACACTTTTTTCCTTAAGCTCAAAAATTGAAAAATTATGATTCTCGCTAAAAAGTTTTCGTAATAGCTGATTAGTTAATTTATGGCCGCCTTGGGTACAAACTATTTTGCCTACTATCTTGTGACCTGAGAGATACAAATCGCCCATACAGTCTAAAATCTTATGATTAACAAATTCTTTTTCATTTCTTAATCCTTCTTTATTTAAGACTTTATTTTCTTTTACAACAATCGCATTATCCAAAGATCCACCTTTAGCTAAATTCATTTTTTTAAGTTTTTCTATATCTTGAAAGAGACAAAATGTTCTAGAATTATAAATATCACTTAAATCATTTTCATAAACATTTATTACATTTCTTTGTGTTCCAATTAATGGGTTGTTAAATTTAATTTCGAAGTCAATTTCTAAGCTTGTTTTCGATGGTTCAATTGTAATTCTTTTTTCACCATCTGTAACTTCAATTTTTTCTAAAATCTTAATTATTTTTATAGGTAAATTACTAATATCTAATCCAACTTTTTTAATAGCTTCAACGAAAAATTTTGAAGATCCATCTTTTATTGGAACTTCGTCATTATTTATTTCTATTACAGCGTTATCTACACCACATCCATATAAGGCCGCCATCAAATGCTCCACAGTAGATATACTCACTCCTGAATTATTACTTAAAGTTGTGCAGAGTGTTGCATCAGTGACATTATGAAAATTCGCATGAATTAGGTTATCACCTTTAACGTCAACTCTTTTAAACACTATTCCTGTATTTGGTTTTGCAGGCAATATCTTTACTTTTGCTTCTTTACCTTTATGAAGCGATACACCGTCAAATACAATTGTGGATCTGATAGTTTTCTGATTTAAAATTGACATGTGAATTTATAGGATCGTCTTGATTAATAACAAAAACAACTAATGTTACGATAAAATACAGTTATGAAAAAATGTGGAAAATTCTTTCAAAAAAGCCCAGTTTGGTCGATTTTTTTTGGTTTATTTCAACTTCATTTATATTTGATCCCAAGAAAGCTCTAGTAGCAGCTTCCTTCAGGTTGTCTGAATCATCATCTAGCAATGTCCTTGCGTATTTTGTACAAATAATCTTGTTGATTTTTATTTGATGTTTGTCAAAAAAATTTTTAAGAGGTTCAATAATTTTTGTGGAAAAACATACAAATTGAGCTTCAAGTATTAAATCTTTACAAACTTTTCCTACGGGCATTTCACTATGATATGTACCATTTATAAAAAAATTTTTTAGCAAAATATGACCAATAATGAATTCTCCGTTATTTCTTAAAATTTGTTGCTTTAAATCCTGTATTAAATATTCCAGTTGATTTTTTTGAATTTTTGTTTGATCAAAATTTTTTTTAACTGATAGGTCGATGTAAAGGTTAAGTGGGCTATCAATCATTAAATTTATACTATTTATTGTATAATCAATTTCTTTTTCTAAATCTATTATTAATCCTTTTAAAATTTTATTTAGATTATCAAGAATAGTATCTATATTATTAAAATCATTTAAAACTTCAAATTCTGTAAATTTTATTTTTTTTTTATTTTGGATATCGATAATTATTAAGCTTATCTTTTGGTAATCTAAATTTATAAAAACTTCCAACTTATCCATCAGATAAAATAATTTTATTAGTTAGTCTCAAATCTATAATTTTTTTGTCAAATTTTTTATCATTTAATAATTTTTTTGCTTTATTGATAAAAAATAAAACATTTTTCTCAGGTAATTTAATAATTCTTTTATTGTTAAAAATGATATCCCACCTTTTTGAAGGGTAAAATTTTAGTGAATCAATTTCTTGGTAATTTAAATTAGATTTATTTAATAAATTTAAAAAATAGTTTATACTTTCAATATCGGGATCACCAACAATTAAAGGTAGTTTAGACTGATATTTTTTATCCTCAAATATTTTTCCATTTTCGCCTATATACATAGTTTTATCTCCAACATTTATCATCGCTAAATGTTTCGTTCTATAAATTTTAACCTCTAAAGAATTTGGATAAATTTTATTTATTTGGAAAGATTTTAAAATAGGGTAATTCTCCAAAATAGCAGTTATATTTTTTTTATCTAAAAAAAATATATTTTTATCGATTAAATATTTCAATTCTTTTACAATATTGTCATTAGTAATAATGTTTTTTATTTTAAAATTTTCTTCAAAAAAAATTTTAAAATTAAAGTTATTAATTGTACTTAATAAAAAAAATAAAAATAAATATATATAAATATTTTTTTTTTTACCTATTAACTGATGCATCATTCAAAATCCATTCTAATAATTTTAAAAAGTTGATTCCTTTATAGGCAGCTATTTCTGGAACTAACGATAAACTGGTCATACCAGGTTGAGTGTTCAGTTCTAATAAGTAAAATTTGTTATTAAGGAATTTAAAATCAGATCTTGTTACACCTCTACACCCAAGAACCTTGTGAGCTTTTAGAGCAATGTTTAAAACTTTTTTCATATTGCTTGAACTTAATTTTACAGGTATTAAATGCTCAGTTTTTGCATTAGAATTATACTTTGCTTTATAATCATAAAATTTTCTTTTTGGTTTAAGTTCTATAGCTCCTAATTTTTTATTTCCAAGTATTGCTACTTGAATTTCCCTTCCTCCAATATATTTTTCTATTAATACTTCCTCGTATTTTTCAAGTTTTTTTAAATTTTTAATTATGTTTTTCTCTGAACATATATAAACATCAACGCTAGACCCTTCGTTAATTGGTTTAATTACTACTGGAAACTTAAGTTTTGACTTGATTTTATTTATTATTTTTTTCTTTGAATTTTTATTAGAAAATTCAAACTTAAAGTACTTGGGTGTTAAAATTTTATTTTTTTTAAAAATTTCTTTTGAAATCACTTTATTCATTGCTGTATATGATGCTAAAATACCTGAGTGAGTATATTTTACTTTTTGATCTTCAAGTATTGTTTGAATATATCCATCTTCACCAAATCGTCCATGCAAAGCATTAAAAATTATATTTGGCTTAAATTTTTTTATTTTATAAATTAGCTGTTCGTTAGGCTCACAAAATAAAGTAATATATTTTTTTTTTAACGCTTTATTTACTTGTTTTGCAGTTTCTAGACTAATCTCTCTTTCTTTAGATAATCCACCACCTAATATTAGCACCTTTTTTTTCATTTATTCAATAATTTCAATTTCAGTTTCTAAAGCAATTCCAGTTTTAATTTTTACTTGATTCTTTACATAATTAATTAATTTTTTCATATCATCAAATTTTGCATTTTTTGAATTTATAAAAAAATTACAGTGTTTATTTGAAATTTTCGCATCACCAAATTTTTTATCTAAAGAGACTGATTTTTTAATTAATTGCCATACTTTTAAATCTGTTTGGTTTTTTGGATTTTTAAATGTACTTCCTCCTGTTTTTATTTTTGTGGGTTGGGCCAAATCTTTTTTATTTTTAAAAGCCTTTATAATTTTCTCTATTTCATTCTTATTTTTCATTTCTCCTTTAAATGATGCGCTAAGAAAAATAAGATCCTTATCTATAGGACTATATCTATAATCAAAATTTATTTTTGATGATGGTATTGTTTGAATAGTTCCTTTTTTATCAATAACTTGTACAGATACCAATATATCTCTAAATTCTCTTCCAAAACATCCTGAATTTATTTTTAACCCGCCACCGACTGTTCCTGGTATACACGATAAAAATTCAAAACCGCCTATATTATTTTCCATTGCAAAATCTGATAGTTTTTTATCGCTCACAGCAGAACCAGCTACTATTATATTATTATGAATTAGAGATATATTTGAGAAATTTTTTCCTAACTTTATAACAGTTCCGTCAAATTTCTTGTCTGTTAATAAAATATTTGAACCAGCACCTAAAACAAATATTCTTTCTTTTTTTCCAAACTCTTTTAGAAAAAAAACTAAATCATTTAGATTATCTGGTTTAAAATAAGCTTTAGTTTTGCCACCAATATTAAACCAATTTAATTTTTTTAGATCATAATTAAAAAAAAATTTACTTTTAATTTGTTTAGAAAATTTCTCTAATTTATTCATTATACTAAGCTAGGTAACTCTTTAATCCAGTTTGAAATTGATCCGGCCCCCATACCTATTACTATTTTATTACCATAAATATTTTGTTTAATAAATCTAGCTAAATTGTACTGGTCTTTAACTAAGTAAAGTTTAACCTGAGAATTTTTAATAATTTCCTTGGCAAAATTATAATAATTAAAACCTAATTTTAATTTTTCCCCTGCGGTAAAAATTGGACAAAGAATTACTTCATCTGCTTTTTTAAAAGAGTATGTAAATTCTTTTTTAAGATCTTTTAATCTTGAAATTCTATGCGGTTGAAATATACAAATTATTTTTTCATTTTGATAAGCTTCTTTTACACCATTTAATACTTCTTTAATTTCGCTTGGATGATGAGCATAGTCATCAAAAAAATCTACGCCTCTATAATTAAATATTTTATTAAACCTTCTTTGTACACCTTTAAAGTCTTTCAAGCCTCTCTTAATTATATCCTTTGATATACCAATGCTCATTGATACTGCGGCGGCTGCAGTAGCATTTTTTATATTATGTAATCCCAATAAAGGAATTTTAATATTTTTAATAATATTATTATTTTTACTTCCGGGGAGTTTAATGTCTAAATTAAAACTGGAATAATATTTAGATTGGTGAATGTCTTTAATTATAAAGTTGGATTTTTTGTTAATACCATATGTATAAAAATTTTTAATTTTTGACTCTTTTATCAATTTTTTATTATTTTTATCATCTAAACAAATAAATGATTTACCAAAAGATGGAACTTTGGAAATAAATTCTCTGAATAAATCAACTAGCGTGTCCATTGATTTATAGTAATCCATATGCTCTCTGTCTATATTTGTTATTATAGAATATGTTGGCGAAACTTTTACAAAACTACCATCAGATTCATCTAGTTCTATTATGCTCCACTTACTTTTGCCTAGCCTGGCTGAACTGTCTAAATAATTTAAAACACCTCCATTTATTATTGTTGGATCAAGTTTCGTTTTTGAAAAAATTCCTGCAATTAAAGATGTGGTAGTTGTTTTTCCATGAGATCCTGCAACAACTATATTTTTTGTTAAAGATGCAATATGGCTCAACATATCTCCTCTTTTATAAATTGGTAATTTTTTTCTTTTTGCTATTACTACCTCTGGATTGTTATTTTTAATTGCAGAAGAAACTACCAATATTGTGGCCCTATCAATATTTTTTTTACTATGTCCAATTATTACTTTAATTTTATTTTTTTTTAATCTTTCAATATTTTTATTCAGGGAAATATCACTTCCTTGTATTCTAAAACCCATTCCTTTCATAATAAGAGCCAAACCACTCATGCCGATTCCTCCAATACCAACAAAATGTATAATTTCAGATCTTGCTAATTTAATTTTCATTTATTTAATACACTCAATAATTTTTTGTTTATATTATTCCAACTGTTTTGATAACTAAATTTTTGCATTTCTGTTATTTTTGATTTAACATCTGCACTGTTTGTAACTATATCTATAATCAAATTATAAACTTCATCATTATAAATATCTGATTGATTTAACATCCAGCACAAATTTTTTTTTTTATAATATAATGCGTTATAAAATTGATGATTATCTTTTGCTTTTGGAAAAGGTATAGTTATAAAAGGAATATTTAAAAAAGAAAGCTCAGCTAAACTAGATGCACCAGATCTAGTAATACATAGATTGAATTGGTTAATTTTTTTAGAAATAGAATCTTCAAAATTAAATAAATTAAATTTAATATTATTTTGTTGGTAAAAACTTTTTAAACTTTCATAATTTTTTAAATTAGTTTGATGGCTAACATATAAGTCGAATTTTTTGGATAGCTTTATAATATCGCTCTTTAAATTATTTTGAAAAAAATCAGCACCTTGACTACCTCCCACGATCAAAAGATTAATTTTTCCATTAAAATTTAATTTTTCATTTTTTTTAACGCTGTAAATTTCTTTTTTTAACAGGGGATTAATTAATTCTATTTTATCTTTATATTTATCAGGAAAATTTTTTATCTCATCATGGTAACAAAAGATTTTATCACATTGTCCCAAAAAAATTAAATTAGACCTTCCAATAACCGTATTTGGCTCAAACAAAAATATTTTACAATTTAATACTCTTGCTGCTATACAAATAGGTAGAGACATATAACCACCTGTAGATATAACTACCTTTACATTTTTTTTTTTTATATAAAAAAAACTTCTTATTATACTTAATAAAAAAGTAATTAAATTTATTGGAAACTTAAAAATATTTTTTGATAAATGAGGTGTGTTGATTACCTGGTAATTAAATTCTTTTAAGTTTATAAAATTTAATCCTCTTTTGTCTAGGGTGATTGATATATCAAAGTTTTCCTTCAAATGTTGGTAAAAACAAATTCCAGGAATTACATGTCCTCCAGATCCACCTGTACTAATTAGTATCTTTTTTTTCATTTTAAAATATTTTTTTTTGTTAGATTGAGAAGAATTCCAGCTAATATTGAAGTGCCTATTATTGATGATCCGCCATAACTTAAAAACGGCAATGTCATTCCTGTAGTTGGAAATATTCTTATATTTACCCCTAGATGAATTAAAAATTGTAAAAAAATTATAATACCTGATCCTATTATTATAAGTTTTATTTTATTATCTTCTATTAAGTATAATTTCTTAAAAATATGATAAATAAAAAATAAAAAAATTACCAACAAAACAAAAATCATCACTGCACCAAATTCTTCTGATATTACTGATACTATATAATCTGTATGGGCTTCTGGAACTTTATTTTTTAAAACCCCTTCTCCAATTCCTTTTCCAAAAAAACCTCCATTAATAATAGCTTCCGATGCTTTTTCAGACTGATAATTATTTCCCGATGATGGATCGAAAAACGATTTAAATCTTATTAAAATATATTTAAACTTAGATACATATAAAACTAAATATAAAAGTGATGAAACAATAACCCCAAAAAACGTAAAAAATAAAAAAAGATTTATTCCAGATGCAAATATCAAAGCTAGCCAAGCTGCAAAGATTAGAATTGATTGCCCAATATCTGGCTGTGATATTAATAAAACAATTATTGGAAAGATTAATAAAAAACTTAAAAAATACTTTAAATACAAATTGCTTGCATTCTTAGAGTTCAAAATTGAGGCGATCATTACAATTACGAAAGGTTTTAAAAGTTCAATAGGTTGAAATCGTGGCAAAATATAAAAGTCGAGCCATCTTTTTGAACCTTTAACTTCTATTCCAATAATGGGAACTAAAACTAAAGATATAAAACATAAAACAAATAAAACTTTTGATAAAAGATATAATTGTTCTAATTTTAAACAAGATAGAAAAAAAACCGTAAATATTCCTAATGAAATAAAAATCAAATGTTTAAAGAAAAATAAGTAATTGTTAGTATTAAGTCTATCCGATGCTACTAGGGAGGTTGAAACTAAAGAGAAAAAAAGACCTAAAAAAAAAAGTAATAAAACTATAAATAGTAATGTTTTGTCTATATTTCTCCACCAATTGAAATAAAATTTTTGAAATAAACTTTCTCTAATCATATTTTTTTTTATTTACTTTAACTAAATAGTTAAAATATTCACCCCTCTCTTCAAAATTTTTGAAACTATCGAATGAAGCAGCACTAGGGCTAAACAAAATCGTTATTTTATGTTTATATTTTTTTTTTTTAATTTCAAAAAAAATACTTTTTAGTGCTTCTTTAATATTTGAAAATGTTTTAAAAGGAATTTTGTTTTTCAAATTTTTAACAAAAAATTTTTTATCTTTTCCAAAAATAAAAGCCTTTAAAACATATTTTTGAAAATTTTTTAGTTTAAAATTATCACCTTTTTTAGGGAGACCACCTAATATCCAAAAAACATTTTGAAGTGAACTTATAAGATTTTCAGATGAAGCAAAACTTGTTGCTTTTGAGTCATTTATAATTTTCAATTTTTTGGAATTATAAATCAATTGTTGTCTAAATTTCAAACCTTTAAAATTATTTATAACTTTTAAAATTTTCTTTTGTTTAATTTTCAATATTTTACATAGTGAAAAAATAAATGATAGGTTTTGTAAATTGTTTTTATTATCAAAATATTGATTATCGATTGAATTTTGTAAATAAGGTTTCAAATGATTTTTTACATTTATAATCCGTGAATTTATTTTTTTATTTTTAAGCTGCTTTTTAATAAAATTATTTTTTTTATTAAAAAAAGCGAAATCGTTTTTATTTTGTATCAAAAATAATTTCAATTTTGTATTTAAATAATTATTAAAAGTTTTATGTCTTTCTAAATGGTCGGGACTTATGTTTAGTAAAATGGCATATTTTGCTTTAAAAATTTTACTATACTCAATTTGATATGAGGAAATTTCTATAACAAATATTGTTCTTTCTGTTATTTTTTTTTCATTCAATACTGAGTTTCCAATATTTCCCGCCAATCTTACATCTTTATTTGTTGATTTAATTATATCATGCAACAGTTGCACTGTCGTTGACTTCCCATTTGTTCCTGTAACTGCAATAGTTATATTTTTAGCATTATTGCAATAAAATATATCTAAATCTGTATAAATTTTATGATTGTTCTTACTAAGAAATTTTTTTAAATGTGACTTTTCTTTATTTATTCCAGGACTTAAAATTATAATATCAAATCCATATTTAAATATTTTATTTTTTGATATAAAAAATTTTTTAATTTTGTTATTTTTTAATTTTCTAAAATTATCGTCATAAAATTTTACATCATTTTTATTTTTTAAATATTTAAGACTTGAAAAACCACTAACTCCTAAACCATAAATTAAAATTTTTTTTTTTAAAAAAAAACTACTAAGTTCTTTCATTATCTTAATTTCAATGTTGCTAGGCCAATCATCGCAAGTATTATAGCTATTATCCAGAATCTTATAACAACAGTGGACTCGGGCCATCCTTTTTTTTCATAATGATGATGTATAGGTGCCATTTTAAAAATTCTTTTTCCAGTAAGCTTAAAAGAAACCACCTGAACAATTACTGAAATTGCCTCAAATACAAAAAGTCCACCTGTAATTGCTAAAACTATCTCATGTTTTGTAATTATTCCAACTGCACCCAATGCTCCTCCAAGTGACAAAGATCCTGTATCACCCATAAATATTTTTGCGGGCGGTGCGTTAAACCATAGGAACCCCAGGCATGAACCTATAATTGCACCTAAAAATACAGATACTTCTCCAACACCTGAAATATAGGGTATCTGCAAATATTCTGAAAAGACAATATTACCTGTTACATAACTTATAAAAGCAAAACACCCCGCTACCAAAATTACTGGAACCGTGGCTAAACCGTCTAATCCATCTGTTAAATTAACTGAATTTGATGAACCCACTATTATAAAAACTGCAAAAGGAATAAAAAACCAACCCAAATTAATTACTAAATTTTTAAAAAAGGGAAAGTATAAATTTTGTAAATCAGTATTCTCAGAAAAAAAGCTCAGAAATAAAATTCCAATTACAGCAATTAAAATTTGAGCAACTATTTTAAACTTAAAAGATATTCCTGAAGAGTTTTTATATTTAATCTTTTTATAATCGTCGTAAGCACCTAAAAATCCATATCCAGCAACAATATAAATTAAAAACCATATGTATATACTTTTTAAATCACCCCACAGTAGAATACCTGAAAATACTCCTATTAAAATTAATAAACCTCCCATAGTTGGGGTTCCAATTTTTTTTATAATATGTTCGTTAGGACCATCTTCTCTAATTGGATCAAGAATTTGTTTTGCTGAAAAAAAATTGATAAATGGAGTTCCAATTATAAAAACTACAAACATAGAGGTAAATACTGATAGCCCAGTTCTTACAGTTAAATATTTAAAAACGTTTAAAAATGAATATGTGTCAATTAAACTTAAAACTAAACTATATAACATTTAATTTTTCCTTTTTAAAATTTTAGTATAACGATTCAAACCTGTAGAGTTTGATCCTTTAATCATTAAATAATCATCACTATTTAAATTGTTTATTATTAAATTAAATATTTGTGAAGTATTTTTTAATATAACTCCCTTTTTTTTGTTTAATAATTTTTTATAAGTCTCCTTTATATCTTTTCCAATAATATTAATTTTTCCAATGGATGAAGAATTGAGCCTTTTTGCAATATTTTTGTGCAATTTTTTTGAATGTTTTCCCAATTCCAACATATCGCCCAAAAGCAGGTGTTTCCTCTTATTGATTACGTTTATTGAATCAAAATTCTTGATTGCTGAACTTAAAGAGAGTGGATTTGAATTATAACTTTCATCAATTAAGTTTATTTTTTTATTTTTAAACTTAATTATAGATAAATCACCTCTCCCATCTGGGATAGAGTTTTTGTAAAAAGTATATGGATTAATATACTGAATACAATTCATGCAGTACAATACACTAATTGTTGCTAATATATTTTTAATATAATTACTATAATTAGATTTTACATAAAAATATTTAGTTTTATCATCTATTAAAATCGACAATTTATATTTTTGTTTATTCCTAGTAATATTCTTCAAGTTTATAATTCCATTTTTTTTTGTGCTAAAAGAAACTATTTTTATTTTTTTCTTTAAAGCTATTTTTTTATGAGTTTCGAAAAAATTATCTTCAGCATTCAAAACTAAGAACCCCTCATCTTTGATATTATTAATTATTTCGCCTTTAGCAGAAGCAATTTGATTAATATTTTTAAAGTTTTTTGCATGTGCGTACGAAACATTGGTTATAACACCCACATCTGGATTTACTATTTTACTCAAAAAATCAATTTCTCCTTTTTTATCCATTCCAATTTCAAAAACTCCATATTTTCCCTTTAAATTAAGATTAAATAAACTTAAGGGTACTCCATATTTATTATTGTAAGATTTTGGCGAAAAAGTAACTGAACTAAATTTATTTAATGTTTCGCCCAATAGTTCTTTTACAGAAGTCTTCCCACAACTACCGGTAATACCAATTATCTGACCTTCAAAATTCTCTCTTACGGTTTTTGAAACTTTGGTTAAAAACTTTAATACATTATTTACTTTTATTTGCTTTTTTTTATTTTTTATATTTTTAATTTTATTAACAAATGCTACTGATGCCCTTTTATTTAGAGCTTCTTCAGTAAAAAAATTTCCATCTAACTTTTTTCCTTTAATAGCAAAAAAAATATCATTTTTTTTTATTTTTTTTGAATTGATTGATGCATGATTAATTAGTGTATTTTTAATTAAATTTCCAGATTTGTTTTCTTCATTTAAAATGTTTACTTTTAGATTGTTTGCTAAAGATTTATTTCTTGTGCGGATAGACTTCATTATCTCTTTTTTATCAGAAAAAAATCTTTTAGATTTACCGTAATCCTGAGTTGTTTCATGCCCCTTGCCAGCTACTAATAAGATTCCACCTGTTTTTAAATTTTTTACCGCATTATTAATTGCTTCTTTTCTATTTGATATTTCTGAAACTTTAGATTTTAAAATATTTTTTTTTATTTCATTTCTTATTTTTTGAGGATTTTCAAATCTTGGATTATCATCTGTTAAATAAATTTTACTACAATATTTATTTGCAATAGATCCCATACTAGGTCTTTTTAATCTATCTCTATTACCTCCACAGCCAAATACTATAGAAATTTCTCTGTTATGAAATTGTTCTTTCAAATTTTTTAAAGTTTCTTTTAAGGCGTCAGGAGTATGTGCAAAATCAAGAATCACAATTGAATTATTTTTCAATTTGCCAATTTTCTCAATTCTTCCATGAACAGGTTTTATTTTATTTGCTGTACTAACTATTTTATCAAAAGTAAAATTTTTTTCCTCAGCAGCTAACATTGCCATTAAAACATTCTTAATTTGCATCTTGCCAATAAGATTTAGTAAAAAAGAATAATTTTTTTTTTTATATTTAATTTTTATAAATTGATTTTCACCCAAATATTTATGAGCTAACAAAGTTATTGATGCTTTATTGTTTAAAATTGTTTTTAATTTAAGTTTTCTTTTTATTGATATTTTTTTTATTTTTCTAAACTCCGATATTTCATTATCTGTAATTATTTTGCTTCCTCTTTTTAATAATTTTTCAAAAAGATATAACTTTGAGTTAAGATAATCTCTAATACTTTTATGATAATCTAAATGATCATGTGACAGATTTGTAAATATGCCAGTATCAAATTGTATACCATCTAATCTTTTTTGTTTTAGTCCATGACTTGAAGCTTCCAAAATTACATTATTAATTTTTTCTCTTTTTTTTAGTTTTACTAAAATTTTCCCTAACTTTATTGGATCAATTGTAGTATTTGATAATGAAACTTTATTATTGTTAGAATGAATTCCTAACGTTCCAATAGAAGCAACCCTTTTATTGTTTAACTTAAAAATTTGATAATAAAAATTTGCTATAGATGATTTTCCATTAGTACCAGTCACAGCAACTATTTTTTTTGGCTTGTTTAAAAATAATTTTTGTGAGATCTCCGCTAACAACTGTCTGGTATCTTTAGATCTTAAATAAAGTACCTTATTTTTATAACCTTTAAATTTAAGATCTGATATAATTGTTCTAGCGCCATTTTTTATTGCTTCTTGAATATACTTATTGCCATTTAATGCAGTTCCTCTTATAGCAAAAAAAATATTATTTTTTTTACACTTTTTACTATTAAAACTAACTCCTGAAAAAAAGTGGTTTTTAAATGTTGGATTTAAGTTTTTAAAATATTGTCCTAATAACATCAGTCTAATAAAACTCTTTATATTTTGTGGCTAAAATGGGCCCAATTCTTTCTATAATTTTGCCCGCTATTTCAACAGAAGTCCATCCCGCTGTATTAAATGGAGTTCCTTTATGCCTCCATCCACTTCCATCTTTATAATGATAAATATATTCTTTGTTTGGTTTTGGTTCATCAAGAAGTACTATTAAAACGTATTGGGGTTTTGAAGTTGGAAAAATTGATACAAATGTATTAATTTTTTTGTTTGAGTAAGTGCCATCTATAGATTTTTGTGCAGTCCCAGTTTTTCCACCAACTTCATAACCACCTATGTTTGCAAAATTTGCTGTACCGGCTTTTGTTGTAACAATTTTTCTTAATATGGGATTTATGCTCTTAGATACATCTTTATTTAAAATCCTTATTTTTTTATTTCGGTTAGTCTGTTTTTTTAAAATTGTAGGTTTTACTTTAAATCCTCCATTAGAAATTATTGAATATCCTACTGCAAGTTGTAGAGGAGTTGTGGTAATACCATGTCCAAACGATACCGTTGCTAATTTACATTTCCCCCATTTTATAGGAAGTGGTTCTCCAACTTCGTCTATATCAAAATTAATTTTTTTCAATATACCAATATTGTCTAAAAAATTTTTTAATTTTTCCTCACCTACTTTTTGCGCTATTCTCACTGAGCCAATATTTCCTGATCTAATTAAAATTTCTTCAGCTGTAAGATTTGTAGGAATTTTATCATCGTATTCTCTTATCGGGCGTCCTGCACAAGTAAGATTTTTAGGTAAATTTTCAAATTTGGTATTTGAAGTTATAACATTTGAATTAATTCCACTCGCAACAGTAAAAGTTTTAAAGACAGATCCTAATTCGTAAACACCTTTAGTTATTCTATTAATTAAGTTAACATTTTCTAATTTTTCTCTTTTGTTTAAATTAAAATCGGGTAAAGAAACAAGAGAAAGAATTTCTCCATTATTAACATTCATTAAAATAGATGCACTACCGATTGTTTGAAAAATATTTTGTGCTTTTTCTAGCTCTTCTCTTATCAAAAATTGTATATTTGCGTCTAATGTTAGTTTAATTGGATCTTTGTTCGTTTTCAATTCTGAATCAAGAGATTTCTCTAAACCAGAAATTCCATTATTGTCATCATCTATTTGGCCAACTACATGGCTAAATAATTTTCCTTGTGGATATATCCTTGTAATTTTTTGCTCTGTAATAAGAGATTTTTCTCCTAATAGTTTAATTTGATCGAATTTTTCTGGAGACAATCGCTTTTCAATATAAAAAAACTTATTTTTAGAAATTTTTTTTTCTATTAAAGAAAAATTTTTATTTGGAAATATAATTTTTAATTTCAGAAGAAGCTTTTTTTTATCTTTAACTAATTTTGGATTTATCCCTACATTATTAGTGATTACTGATTTTGCTATAATGTTTTCATTTATATCAATTATATCGGATCTAAAATTTTTTTTATTATATGTATACGAATTTTTATTCTCAAATTTAGCACCATAATAAAAAATTTTAATTGAGAATAAAAGAGAAAATAAAAGAAAAATAAAAAATATAAATGCTATTCTATTAAAAGAAATAGATAAATTTGACTCATTTTTTTTAAATGAAAATTCATTATCATAGTCAATAATAGACAATTTTTTTTGTTTATTATTTTCCATTAATAATAAATTCCTTTAAAAAAATCTGACCATTTATTTCTTCAATGGTTTTTAGATCTGAGATATTAATAGATATGTATATATCCTTAAATAAGTTACTATTTAACTTCTTCAATTTTTGGGGGGAGCTTAAATAGTTATTTTCTAAAAAGATATACTCATATTTTTCACCCAAAATACTTATGTTTTCCTCAATATTATAAATTTCGGTCTCTAAGTTTTTTGATGTGTTTTTAATGATTGCTGTAAACAAAATAAGAATAAAAATGGATAATGTTAAAAATATATTTTTCATAATTTTTCCGATAAATTTTCAATTTCTAAGAGATTTTTAAATTTTTTAAGAATATCTATTTCAAAATTTTTTCTTTCGCTAATTTTCATAACAGATCTAAGTTTTGCAGATCTTGATGGTCTATTAATCCTTATCTCTTCTTTAGTTGGTGTAATGGGTTTTTTATTTAAAGTTTTAAGAATATTCTTTTCTTTTTTTAGTTCTGGTTGGTATCTAGAAATCTTTACATGCTCTGAAAGATTTTTAAAAAAATATTTAATTATTCTATCTTCCAAAGAGTGAAATGAAACTACTAAAATAAATCCCTCCTTGTTTAAAATTTTAACAGAATTTATCAATCCATAAATTAACTCACTTACTTCTTTATTAACAAAGATTCTAAGTGCTTGAAAAATTTTTGTTGCTTTGTGTATCTTTTGATTTTTATTTTTTTTTACTTTATCAATTATTTCAAGAAGTTTTTCGTTATCTATTTGACCTTTCGCTCGCTCAAAGACAATTTTTTTTGCTATTTTTCTGCTATCCCTTTCATCTCCAAAATATTTAAAAATTAAATATAGATCTTTTTCATCAAGATTATTAACAACCTCTGAAGCGGAAAAGTTATTAAGACCCATCTTCATATTAAGTGGTCCTTTACTTTCAAAAGATAGGCCTTTCGATAGATCTTTTATTTGAGTATATGAATACCCTAAATCAAAAATAATACCATTAATTGGAAATAAATTTTTTTTAATCTTATCTAATTCGCTAAATCTAATGTTGTGAAAAAAAAATCTATTTTTATTTTTTTCTTTTATAGATCTTGCAATTTTTTCGCAGTTAGAATCTCTATCAATGGCAATTACTTTGGTTTTTGGAAATTTTAAAATAGATTCGGAGTAACCGCCTTGGCCAAAAGTACAATCTATAAATGTGCCACCATTTTGAGGGGAAATAATGCTAAGAATTTCTTTTAGCAATACCGGATAATGATTGTGTTGATCATTATTCGATAAAATGGTGGCATTCATCTATTTTTTTGAAGACCATTAATTTTTTTGTCTTCTTAAAAATGCCGGTATTTCAAATTCATCTTCTTCATCAAAACTCTCATTCTCAGTATTTGATGAATTATTTTGAGTATCTGTTTCTACTTGATGATTTTCGTCAAATAAATTAGGTGTTTCCTCCTCTGCCTCAATTCCAAAATTTTCAAGACCGTTGGACTCCGTATTTGACTCTTGTATCTCATCCTGAAGTACTAAACTTTCTTCATTGTTAATAATATTTTCTGCTGCACCAACATCACTATTAATATTAATACTTTCATCAAGAATTTCCTCGTTATTAAATCTACTTTCATTTGTATTAACAGTTTCTGTTTCAACTTTTAACGCGTTAGCACCACTAGTCATTGTGTTGTTAGCTGTTGAAAAATTTAATGTTTGTGAATTATTAAGAGATGAAAAATCAGAATATCCAGGATTTCGATTCTGTATTCTGTGAACCATATTAATAACAGATTTTGACTCTGGTTGCTGACCATCTAAAGCTGTAGCTACAATAGAAACTCTAACTTTACCTTCTAAAGATAAATCAGTAATAGATCCAATGATAATTTCTGCTACATGGTCAACTTCTGATCTAATTTTATTAACTATTTCATCAACTTCAAAAAGTGTTAAATCTTCACCTCCTGTGATATTTATTAATAATCCTCTTGCTCCTCTCAATGAATAATCATCAATCAATGGATTATTAAGTGCCATATCTGTTGCTTTCTTTGCTCTTCCTTCTCCTTCAGCCTCTCCAGTTCCCATCATGGCTTTGCCCATAGAACTCATCACCGTTTCTACGTCAGCAAAGTCTAAATTTACAAGACCTTCTTTCACCATCAAATCAGTGACACTTTGCACTCCATGTCTTAAAACATCATTTGATAATTTAAATGACTCTTTCAAGGTTGTTTTTTCGTTTGCTATTTTAAATAAATTTTGATTAGGAATAACAATTATAGTATCTACATGCTTCCTTAATTCCTCTAAACCCTGTTGACCTCTTCGCATTCTCGATGGTGCTTCATATAAAAAAGGTAATGTTACAACTCCAACAGTAAGAATATTTAATTCTTTAGATGCTCTAGCAATAACGTGAGCAGCACCGGTTCCTGTTCCTCCACCCATACCAGCAGTTATAAAAACCATGTTAGCACCTTTTAATAAATCTATTATTTCATTTAGAGATTCATCGGCTGCGGCTTGCCCTATCTCAATCTTCGCACCAGCACCTAGTCCTTTGGTTAAATTTATACCAATTTGAACTTTTTGTTTGGCCTTACTAGTCTTTAAATCCTGGGCATCAGTATTTACTGCAACGAATTCGACACCTTCAACTCCTGCGTCGATCATTTCATTTATAGCGTTTCCGCCAGCGCCTCCTACACCTAGAACTAGAATTCTAGGTTTTAATTCTTTTATCTCTGGTGTTCTAAAATTAATTGTCATATTTCCCTCTCTTAATTATTTAGTTGTTTTTCCCATTTAAGGTTAGCACGATGAATATTGGATTTTTTTCTAGCTTGTACCCTAAATTTTTCAAAAATTGTTGGTTCCCATATTTGAAACGTTTTTCCCTGACCAACAAAAAGCATACTATTTTTTATTTTAGCATGTTTTAATAATTTCTCTGTTAGCGAAATTCTTCCTTCGCTATCAAACTGTAAGTTAATACTTTCAGAAAGTATTGAGGTTGCAAAATAGTCTTTTTTTTCCTCAAAAGGATTAAGAGAGTCAATTGCCTCAGTAATTTTTTCTATTCGATCTTGCGGCCATGCCTCAATTGATAAATTATTAAATGATGGATAGCATATAATACCGTTATACCCCATATTTGATAAATAAGATCTAAAACTAGCAGGCACAGAAACCCTTCCTTTTTTGTCTAACTTGTTTTCGTAAGTCGATAAGAACATAAATATATATTTTTAATATTTCCATAATTGGGAATATATGGGAATATATGGGTTTTATATTCAACCGTCAATACATATATTTTGTACAGAATCATTGATTGTTATGGAACAAATTAGAAACAAAGAATGAATAGAGTTTGATAAAAATTTTAATGAAATGCCAGATAAACTATAAGCCGGGTTCTGTCTTTTAAACTTATCATTTATCTAGACTTAAAATCACTTTTAAGCTCAAGCGACCAACCCTGATGACTAGCCAAAGACTGCTTTTCGTTTTGCAACAATGTCATCTCTACTTGGTCTTGCTCTCGGTGGGGTTTTCCATGCGCTAATTGTTGCCAATTTAGCCGGTGTGCTCTTACCACACCTTTTCACCCTTGCCTCGTTAAGGCGGTTTATTTTCTGTGGCACTATCCCTAGGGTTCCCCCCGCCAGGTGTTATCTGGCACCGTGTCTTTGTAGAGCCCGGACTTTCCTCTTTAAAAAAATTTAAAGCGACAAGTCATTTATCTGGCAAGCCTAACTTATGTGAATTTTATTTTTTTTCAAGAAAATTTTAAAAATTAATTATACTTTTGCTTATTTTTAGACATTCTTGGTCTATTTTGCCATCAATTAACTCTGGTCTAAATCTCCTTTGAAATGCGGTTATAGTTTTTGTTAAACTGTTGATTGGATACCCAATTTTTATAATATTTTTGATAAATATTTTTCTTTCACTTTTGCTGCAATTTTTTTTTCTTAGTTTGCGAAGGTGTTTTTGTGATAAATTATGCCAAATTGATAACTTGTTTTTAGCAAGATAGGCCCAGGGAAATTTTTCACCTGGATCTTTTTTTCTTTCAGGTGCAACGTCTGAATGGCCTAAAACATCCTTTTTATTTATTTTATATTTTTTTAACAAATATCTTATTAATTTATTTAGAGATTTAATTTGTTTATATGAAAAATGTTTATATCCAAAACTGTGTCCAGGATTAGTTATTTCAATACCAATAGATTTAAAATTTAATGATTTCATCCCTCTCCAAAAAGATCTACCGGCATGCCAAGCTACATATAATTCTGGTACTAAAACAATAATATCTCCATTTTTTTTGATTAAGAAATGACTACTAACCTCAGATTGTATTTTCAAAAGTCGTTTTTCTGCTGCTTTTTCACTTTTCATGCCTGTATAGTGAATGATTATTAGTTTAATATTTTTTTTAAGCCTTTTTTTTATATAAAAATTAGGAGAGTAATTTTTTATTGTTTTTATAGGCATTTTTTAATTTTTTTTTAACTTTTTTTCTATATTTAATTATATATAAATCGCTGCTATAAACCTATAAATTATGAAAAAAATATTATTAGTTTTTATAATAAATTTCTTACTTTGTTTTGGCGTAAATGCTGAAACCGAAAAAAAAGAAGTGAAAGATTGTTTTGAAGGTGTAAATAGAGCAACATTTGCTTTTAATCAAGGTTTGGATAAAGCGATTTTTAAACCTCTCGCAAAAGGTTATCGCGCATTGCCCTCGCCAATTAGAACTGGAACAGGCAATGTGGTGAGCAACCTCTCAAATTTAATTACAATCCCTAACAATTTGCTACAAGGTGATTTTCATTCAGCTGGTATTAATACTGCAAGATTAGCAGTTAATTCTACTGTTGGAATACTGGGCATCTTTGATATTGCTAAACAATTAGGTATCGTAAAAGATTATCGTAAAGAAGACTATGGCCAGACTCTTGGAACATGGGGTGTTAGCGAAGGATGTTATTTAGTTTTACCAATTTTAGGACCATCTACACTAAGAGATTCTGTCGGATCTTTGACTGCATTTTTGGGTGGTGACCCTTGGTATAATGTTACAGTTAAAAATGATACGCATTACTTTAAAGAGTCGGATTACTATATGTCTAGAGGTGCCGGTGGTATTGACTTTAGAGCAAAAAATATAGATTCATTTGATAATTTAGAAAAAAATTCAATGGATTTTTATGCATCAGTAAGAAGTTTATATCTTCAAGATAGAAAGCAAAAAATATTAAACTCAAAAAAAATTACCAATACCCAGGACGATAGTGACTGGGATGATATAAAATCTGAATAAAAGATAAAATTTTATATGTTTAAAAAAAAATTATCACTATTACTTGTAATATTACCAACCCTTTTTTTTTACAAAAATTCTTTATCAATCGAACCAAGTATCTTTGTTCAATCTACAGTCAATCGTGCATCTCAAGTTTTAAGTACTGATATAGAAAAAAAGGAAAAAATGCTGAAACTTCAAGAAATTGCGAAAGATACTGTTGATATAAAAGGCATAGGTATGTACACACTTGGAAAATACAGAAAAGAAATAAATGACAATCAAAAAGAAAAATATAATGAACTTTTTGAAAAGTATTTTTTAAAAAGTTTTTCAAGCAGGTTGTCTGAATACTCAAATCCTAAAATAGATGTTCAATCTGAAGAGAAAATTAACGAAAAATATACTATCGTTACAAGTTTACTTCAAGCAACAGAGAAAAGACCAGAAGTAAAAATTGATTGGAGAATTTACACAAAAAATCCTGATAAACCACTTATAAGAGATTTAATTATTGAGGGCTTGAGTTTAGCAAGGACTCAAAAAGAAGAGTTTGCTTCTATTATTTTAAGCAATGATGGAAATATAAATGCATTATTTTCAAATCTAGAGAACTTTATAAATAATTAACTATCACCATGAGTTACTTCATTAGATACTCTTACACAAGATAAGTCTCTGAACTTATCTATAATCCATTCCTCCTCAGCTTGAACTTGATATGCAATTATTAATAGAAATAATAATAAATGTAATGAAATAAAAATAAGAAAGCGCTTCATAATTTAGTTTCCTTTTTAACGGTTAGTAGTTTGTAATTAGTAATGGTTTCACTCCTCTTCTTATCAAGAGGCCTACGCGCCAAGGAAGATAATAAAAAAAAACGCAAACGTGAGAAAAATAATGAAATCCAACTCATTCATTTAGTTAGACCATATCTTGTTGTTTTTAATCAGCCAAAAAAATGTTTTCAAAAAGGCAGAAGAAATATTAATTGGTGGGCCCGCCAGGACTCGAACCTGGGACCAATACATTATGAGTGTACTGCTCTAACCAACTGAGCTACAGGCCCTAAAATATTATTTAATTATATCATTTTTACTAACTAATCAAACAAAGATAGATATTATTTGTTTAAAGTTTTTTTATTAAAAATATTTGTTTGAGTATTGCATGCATACATAATTGAAAAATTTAACCAAAATAAGGTTGCGTTAAAGTCACTAAAAAATGAGCCGCTAGGTAAAATTGGCAATAAAGAAATAATTAAATAAATAAGGCAACCCAATTGAATTGAATTTCTAGACAAAATTATAATTTTAATTTTTTTAAATACCAATGCAAATAATAAGTATAAAAGAATTGTAGTGCCAATGACTCCATGCTCTGCTAAAAACTCAAAATATATTTGATGGGGGTGATTATTTATAAAATAATCATCATTATTTGAACGATTTTTATGAATTTCAACTCTATAATTTTTTGAACCAACACCAAAAATTGGATAATTTTTAAATACTGCAATACCAGATTTATATAGATTTACATAATTACTATTATTTAAAAAATTCTCTCTTTCATTTTCTGAAATAAGAGGAAGTAAAAGGCGTTCTCCATATCTATATTTTAAATAGTTTGAATTCATTATAGCGACAGAAAAAAATAAAATAACTACTAAAGTTGAAATTACTTTATATTTAATATTTAAATTTTTACTTAGATAAAAAAATAAAAATAAACCAAATACTATTTTAATAGTATTTGATCTTTCCCCAGTTATAACAACACATATAAGAAATAATAATATTATAGATAATGATAAGACTTTATATTTAAAGTTTTTTTTAAAAAATTCATTTAATATATATCCTGATAAAATTAGTATAAAACCATTTAAATATGCACCAACAATTGGTTCATCTTTAAAAAAACTTACAATTCTGTCCCCATATAATCCATCAATAGCGCCATAGCCTAAAATATTTTTACCTGCAAAAAACTCTATATAGGAATCAATTACGACAAAAAAAATAATTAAAAACCAAATTTTATAAATTGATTCTTGTTTTATGGAATATGCAAAAAAATAATTAATTGCTAAAAAAAGAAGTATAAACCTTATAAATCCAAAGTTTCTACCTACACTAGTTTCAAAGTCCAAAGCGATAAATGAATTAAAAATTAAATAAAATAACAAAAATATCATAAGTCTAATTGTTGGAT
>CACIRD010000005.1 GCA_902588965.1 uncultured Pelagibacteraceae bacterium | reverse complement strand
TTTCCAATCTGTTTTAAAAGTGACGTAATTAACTTGAAGACATCTTCTTTCCTTAGAAATTTCTTTTTTTTCCATACCATGCCAAGTACCAGGTCCGCTTGTGAAGAAGTATCCATAATTATCTTTATAAGGCATTGTTTTAACTTTTTTTAAATTTTCATCATAAAAATCTGTTCCTAGGTCTTCACTTTCATTTGTTTTATTTACAAAAAGCAAACATGACATTAATTTTTCTTTAATATCGCAATGAGGCTTTAGCCAAAAACCTTCTCTATCACATATAACTTCAACTCTAACATAAGAGTTTGACAAATCTTTACCCACAAGTTCTGAGACCTTTTCATAGGTGTTTTTATTCTGTAATTCTTTTATTAATTTTGTTAAGTGAGGAAATTCATTTGAGTTTTCTTTGGTTATAAAGCATCTAAATTTAAGTGCTTTTCCGCCATGAGACAAACCTTCTCTAAATTCGGGCGCACCACCATCAATAGCTCTTGTGCCATCATAATTTAAATTATGCTCTATTGGATTTGCAATATCGGCTTTAACTATTTCGTTTATTTGCTCATTAGTTAGAGGCTTATCAAGTTCCCAGTGTAAGAATGGTTCGTTAAATTCTTTAGAGTTATTTTTAACTGATTTTAAAAAAGACATTATAATTTTTTTTTTATTTTTTCTGCTATTTTATTAGTTTCGTCAAGTTTTTCGTATTGCCAAGTTTCAAGTCTATTATCTAAAATTTTAATGATATTGAGCCTAATGAACAAGTCTCTAAATTGTCTGAACCTAAAATCGTCTCTTTTTGATGGGATTTCAGCAACATATATTGGTTTTCCAGTGAGTGCAGACTCTGAAATCATTGAAGTAGAATCACAAGTAACAACAATATATTTTGCTAGTGATAGGCCTGATAGATATGCTTTCTTATCCACACTTTTTATAACTAGATTTTCATCACCAAAGAAATTATCAGCTAAATCAATTATATTTTTTGGGGTTCTCATTGATGGAATGATGATAGCTTGAAGGTTATGGTAGATTATAAGTTTTTTTATTTTTTCAAAAATATTTAATAAATTTTTATCATTATAATTGTAGTATTTGTTGGGACCTCCCAAAACTAGAAGTAAATATTCTTTTTGTTTGCTTAGTTTGTTATTTAAATAGTCACTATTTTTTTTGATTTCATCTGTAGTTAAATAGTGTATGGCTCCTTTTGATGTAATAACATTTTGACCTTTAAGGCCATCGTGTTCAGGAACAATTACATAATCAAAATTCTTTAATGAAACTTTCGGATCTTGAATATGAATGTTAATTGTTTTTTTTTTTGAATTTTTTTTTAAATAAATTGAAGGAATAACACTCTTTCTCCCGCAAGAAATTATTATATCAAATTCTGGGATATTAAATTTTTTAAAAAATAAACTTGAAATAGGTGTTATTTTAGGTGGAAAAAATTTAGCAAATTTATTTAGTTCAACTTTCTGGTGAAAGTAATCTATATCTAATGCTTTTGCTAAACCTTCGACTTGGCTTATCATCCCGTGCATGCCTTCTGTCAATAATAACCCTTTTAATTTAGACATAAATTACTATATAGCTTTGATATGAATGAAAATCCAACTAAACACACAAAAGTGTTAATAATTGGATCTGGGCCTGCCGGATATACAGCTGCAGTTTACGCAGCTAGAGCGATGTTAAAACCAGTTTTGGTACATGGTATGGAGCCAGGTGGCCAATTAACTACAACAACAGATGTAGAGAATTATCCAGGATTTGCTGAAGCAATACAAGGACCGTGGCTTATGGATCAAATGAAAGGACAAGCGAAAGCTGTTGGAACAGAAATGATTGAAGATCATATCTCCTCTGTTAATCTTAAATCAAAACCTTTTGAGGCAGTTGGAGAAAGCGGTCAAAAATACACAGCAGACTCAATTATAATTTCTACAGGAGCTCAAGCAAGATGGCTTAATTTAAATTCTGAGCAGGAATATAGAGGTTATGGTGTATCAGCATGTGCAACATGTGATGGTTTCTTTTTTAAAGAAAAAACAGTAGCTGTGGTTGGTGGAGGTAATGCGGCTGTGGAAGAAGCAATTTTTCTTACAAAGTTTGCTTCAAAAGTTAAACTTATACACAGAAGAGACAAATTAAGAGCTGAAAAAATGCTTCAAAAAAAACTAATGGAAAATAAAAAAATTGAAATAATTTGGGACAGCGTAATTGAAGATGTCATTGGTAACAAAGAACCTAAAAATGTAACTGGATTAAAGATAAAAAACGTTAAATCTAACAAAATTCAAGAGCTTAAAGTTGATGGTTTATTTATTGCGATAGGACACGATCCAGCAACTCAATTATTTAAAAATCAAATTCAAATGGACAAAGAGGGATATTTAATTACAAAAGCTGATTCAACTGAAACAAATATTCCTGGTGTGTTTGCTGCAGGAGATGTGAAAGATAAAGTATTTAGACAAGCAGTAACTGCTGCTGGGATGGGATGTATGGCTGCACTTGAAGCCGAAAAATTTTTATCTAAGTAAAAAATTATGTGCCCTGTATGCTGGATTAGTGGATTTATAGCTGCCTTATTAGGAGGATCATTTATAGCTGTTGTAAATCACCCAATATCTTGGATTTTAAGTATAATTTTAATTTCATATGCTGTTTATAAATTTTATGAAGCAAAGAAAAGAGGAAAAAAAATGAGTCAAGAAACAAAAGATAGAAATAAAAAAACAATATTTAGATTTATCCAAGGTGTAGTTGTTGGTTCGATTGTAACCACAATTGTTTTTTATAGTTTAACTTATAAAGAACATGAAAGAATGCATGATCTTTTAGAAAAACATGGAATAGAAAAGCACGAACACTAAATTATACTATTCTAAACTTTCACAAAAAGATTTTATTCTCTCCATTGCATCTTTAAGTTTATCCATTGAAGTTGCATAGGAAATTCTAAAAAAACCTTCTAAACCAAAAGCAGATCCTTGAACAACAGCAACACCGTTATTTTCTAATAAGCTCTGTACAAAATCTGCGTCATTAGTAATTTTTTTTCCAGCTTTATCTTTTTTACCAACCAAACCTTTGCAGCTGGGAAAAACATAAAAAGCGCCATCGGGTTTTATACAATTTATACCTTCGATAGCATTTAAAGAGTTCACTACAAAATCTCTTCTTTCTTGGAATGCCAAAGATCGTATAGAAATAAAATCTTGATTACCATTAAGAGCTTCAACTGCTGCTGCTTGGCTAATAGATGATGGATTAGTTGTTGATTGAGATTGTATTTTTGCTATTGCTTTTATTATTTCCTTATCACCTGCAGCATAACCAATTCTCCAGCCCGTCATTGCGTAAGATTTACTTACTCCGTTCATTGTTACAACTCTTCCTTTTAGTTCAGGTATTTGAGCAATTGTAAAAAAATTAAAATTTTCGTAAATTATATGTTCATAAATATCATCGCTCAAAATATTTACATGTGGATTTCTTTTTAAAACTTGAGATAAATTTTTAATTTCTTGCTCAGAATAGCATGAACCAGTCGGGTTTGAAGGAGAGTTTAAAATTAGCCATTTTGTATTGTTTGTAATTTTATCCTGCAAATCTTTTGCCGTAATTTTAAAATTTTGTTCTTCTGCACATTCTACAACAATAGGATTTGCACCTGCTAATAAAACTATATCGGGATATGACACCCAGTAAGGAGCTGGTATTATTACTTCGTCCCCTTTATTAAGAGTTGCCATCATTAAATTATAAATCACATGTTTGCCGCCTGCTCCAACCGTTATTTGATCAGTTGTATAATCTAAATTGTTTTCTCTTTTAAATTTTTTCCTTATAGCCTCTTTTAATTCAGGTGTTCCATCTACTGCTGTATATTTAGTATCGCCAGCTTTTATAGCCTTAATAGCGGAATCCTTAATATTGTCTGGTGTATCAAAATCTGGCTCACCTGCTCCTAGGCCAATAACATCTTTGCCTGCAGCTTTTAATTCTCTAGCTTTTTGAGCAACCGCAATGGTCGGAGAGGGTTTTATTCTCTTTAAATTGTCAGATATTATGCTCATTGAAATTAATTTTTTATTTTATTACTTTGTTTAATATATGCAAAATACTTATCAAGATTTAATTACTGATATTCAGAATAAAAATTCTAAAATTAGTGGAAAACTAGAAGGTGGCAAAAAATTTAAAATTAAGTCCGACTTTAAACCAGCAGGCGATCAGCCCGAAGCTATAAAAAGACTAGTCAAAGGTGCAAAAAATGAAGAATTCAACCAAGTCCTTCTTGGAGTTACTGGCTCAGGAAAAACCTTTACTATGGCAAAGATTATTGAAGAAACTAACAGACCAGCTTTAATTTTAGCTCCAAACAAAACTTTAGCTGCTCAACTTTATGGTGAGATGAAAGGTTTTTTTCCAAATAATGCGGTAGAGTATTTTGTTTCCTATTATGACTACTACACACCAGAAGCGTATGTCCCACGTTCAGACACTTATATAGAAAAAGAAGCTTCGATAAATGAACAGATAGATAGGATGAGACATTCAGCTACAAGATCTTTATTGGAGAGGGATGATGTTTTAATTGTTGCTAGTGTATCCTGTATTTATGGACTTGGATCAGTCGAGGCATATAGCAAGATGACTTTAACGCTTCAAAAGAATTATGAATATAATAGAGAACAAATAATTAAATCTTTGGTAGCTTTGCAATATAAAAGAAATGATCAAAACTTTTATCGAGGAACATTTAGAGCAAGAGGAGAATATTTAGAGGTTTTTCCATCACACTTAGAAGATAGAGCTTGGAGAATGAGTTTGTTTGGAGATAAACTTGAAAAGATAGAAGAATTTGATCCCTTAACTGGAGATATGGTAAGAGAACTAAGTTTAGTAAAAATATATGCAAATAGTCACTACATCACTCCAAAACCCACAATAGAACAAGCAATAATAAGTATTAGAAAAGAATTAGAGCAAACTCTTAAAAAACATAAGTCAGAAAATAAACTAATAGAAGCTCAGAGATTAGAGGAAAGAACTAAATTTGATTTAGAAATGATTGAAGCTACTGGGTCATGTGCTGGGATAGAGAACTATTCAAGATTTTTATCTGGAAGAAAGCCAGGTGAACCACCCCCTACTCTATTTGAATATTTTCCTGATAATACTTTGGTATTTGTAGATGAATCTCATGTAACAGTGCCCCAGCTAAATGGAATGTTTAAAGGAGATAGGTCAAGAAAAAGTACATTAGCAGAATATGGATTCAGACTCCCATCATGCATGGACAACAGACCACTTAAATTTGAGGAATGGGATCTAATGAGAACACAAACTGTTTTTGTTTCAGCTACCCCAGGCCCATGGGAGTTAGAACAAACCAAAGGTAAATTTATTGATCAAGTAATAAGGCCAACTGGTTTGATTGATCCTAAAGTAGAAATAAGAGCAGCCAAAAATCAAGTAGATGATCTTATGGATCAGTGTAAAAAAGTTATTGAAAATAATTTTAGAGTTTTAGTTACAACACTAACAAAAAAAATGGCTGAAGACTTAACTGAATATCTTCATGAAAATGGTATTAAGGTTAGATATCTTCATTCAGATATTGATACCCTAGAAAGAATTGAAATTATGAGAGATCTAAGAATGGGAGTGTTTGATGTATTAGTAGGAATTAACCTTCTAAGAGAAGGGCTTGATATACCTGAGTGTGCACTAGTTGGAATATTAGATGCTGACAAAGAAGGATTTTTACGTTCAGAAACCTCTTTAATTCAAACGATTGGTAGAGCTGCAAGAAACGTTGAGGGTAAAGTAATATTGTACGCCGATAAAGAAACAAAAAGTATTAAGAAAGCAATCAAAGAAACAGATAGAAGAAGAGCAATACAACTAGCATACAATAAAAAAAACAATATAGATGCAAAATCAGTCAAAAAAGAAATAAGTGATATTTTAGAGAGTGTGTATGAAAAGGATTACGTAAAAATTAGTGAGGGATCTAACATAGGTGGAAACCTTAAAAAACATTTAAAAGCGCTTGATAAAAAAATGAAAGAAGCAGCATCAAATCTAGAATTTGAACAGGCAGCAAAAATAAGAGATGAAATAAGAAAACTTGAAAGTACAGAGTTAGAAATAACTTTAAATCCAAAAATAAGACAGTACGATGTAAAAAATAAACTTTATCCAAAAGGAAGATCTACTATGGGTATGCCTGGAACTAAAGTGACTAAAAAAAAAGATAAAAAATGGAAGCAAAAAAGATAATAATTACCGGGGGCGCCACAAGAATAGGAGCAGCAATAGCAAATAAATTATCTGGTCCAAATAAAGAGATTGTTATTCATTTTAATAAATCAAAACTAAAAGCCGAAAAATTAAAACAAAAATTATCACACAAAGGTACGCTTGTTTACTTAATTAAAGGTGATTTAAGTAAAGAAATCGACGTAAAAAAAGTTATTAAATTTGCCAAATCGAAACTTAAATTTTTTGACTGTTTAATAAATAATGCTTCACTTTTTGAAAATGATAAATTAGAAAATTTTACAACTGATAGTTGGAATAACCATTTAAGAACTAATTTAAGAACTCCAGCTATATTATCAAAAGAATTCGCTAAAAACACTAAAGGAGAAAATAATAATATAATAAATATAATTGATCAAAGAGTTTTTAAACTTACTCCATTTTTCTTTTCTTATACTATCAGTAAAACGGGTCTTTATACTTTAACAAAAACAAGCGCAATGAGTTTGGCTCCAAAAATAAGAGTAAATGGCATAGCGCCAGGACCAACAATAAAAAACAAAAGACAGTCTAATAAACACTTTAAGAAACAATATTTGTCTATCCCGTTAAAAAAACAAGTTGACGTTGAAGAAATTTGTAATGCAGTTGACTTCTTTATTAAAAACAGGTCTATTACTGGTCAAGTTTTGGCAATTGATGGTGGTCAAAATTTAAACTGGCAAACCCCTGATATAACAGGAAAAGAATGAAAAAAAATAATCTTAAAGTTTTAAGAATAGATAAAAATAAAACCTTATTTAATTATGAAAAGAAGGTTTTAATAAAAGATCTCATTTTAAATATTAAGCTAGGCTATTATGATTTTGAAAAGGAAAAACCCCAAAAAGTTAAATTTGGTGTAGAAGTAAATTATAAAGATAAAAAACCGACAAACGATAAAGATTTAAAATCAATAGTCAATTATTCAAAGCTTGTAAAATTAATAAAAAAATTAGTTAAAAATAAACATTACAATTTTCTCGAGACTTTAGCAGAAGATGTTTTTGATGAGTTGTTTAAAGATAGAAGGATTGATAAAATTTCTCTTCAAATCGAAAAACTAGAAATCATGAAAGACTGTTCTTCGGTGGGAATTCAAATTTCAAAAAAAAGAAGTAATGATAAGTTCTGATATTGGAAAAGAAGTAATTAAAAAAGAATTACCTTTAATACCAAAATTGCCTGGTGTTTATAAAATGCTTAGTTTTAATAATGAGATCTTATATGTTGGTAAAGCAAAAAATTTACCAAATAGATTGAAAAGTTATATTTCAGAGAAAAATCACATCATAAGAACTGAGAGAATGTTATCTCAAACCAAAAAGTTAGAAATAACTACTACATCTAATGAAAGTGAGGCTTTGTTATTAGAAGCAAATTTAATTAAAAAACACAAACCTAGATTTAATATACTTTTAAGAGACGATAAATCTTTTCCATTCATATTTATAGGTAAGGAAGATAAGTGGCCACAAATCAAAAGACATAGAGGCAAAAAAGATAAAAAAGGATTTTACTTTGGGCCCTTTGCATCAGCTGGTTCAGCAAACTGGACGATAAAAATGATGCAAAAAATATTTCATCTTAGGGTTTGTGATGACACTGTTTTTAAAAATAGGAAAAGACCATGTATTTTATATCAAATCAAAAGATGCTCAGGGCCTTGCGTTGGATATGTTAGGCAAAACGATTACAAACAAACAGTGGAAGATGCAATTGAATTTGTATCTGGAAAATCAAGGCACATTCAAAAAAGTCTCTCTAATCAGATGGAAGAGGCAAGTGAGCAGCTTGATTTTGAAAAAGCTGCAATTTTAAGAGACAGAATAAAGTCATTAAATATTATTCAATCATCTCAAAGAATAAATAAAGCAAACCTTGTTGAGGCAGATGTAATTGCAGGATATAAAGAGTCTGGAAAAACTTGCATTCAAGTATTTTTTTATAGATCAAAACAAAATTGGGGAAATCAAGCTTTTTTTCCAAAACATGATCCTGATGAGTGCCTTGATGAAATTATAAACTCGTTTGTTTCTCAATTTTATGAAAATAAAAATGTTCCAGCTTCAATAATACTGTCAGAAGAAATAAGAGAAAAAATTTTAATTGAAAAAACACTTTCAGAAAAAGAGAATAAACAAGTAAGTATATCTATCGCAAAAAAAGGTTCGAAATTAAAAGTAATATCTCAAGCAATTAAGAATGCTAAAGATAGCTTGAATAGAAAAATTTATGAAAGTCAAAATAATAGAGAATTATTTGAAAAAGTTTCTAAAAAATTTAACTTAGAAACAAATATAAATTTAATTGAAGTTTATGACAATAGCCATATCCAAGGCACTAATAGTATTGGTGCCTTAATTACATATGGGGAAGAAGGTTTTGTCAAAAAAAGATATCGAAAATTTAATATAAAAATCAAAAAAAATGAACAAGATGATTACGGTATGATGAAAGAAGTTTTAAATAGAAGGTTTAAAAGAGCTATTCAAGAAAAGGATAGTTTTTTAACTTTCCCTGATTTAGTTTTAATTGATGGTGGTAAAGGACAGTATTCCGTTACAAGGGAGACTTTAAACGAACTAGGGCTACATGATATTCCAATAATTGCTATTGCAAAAGGTAAATTTAGAAATAGCGGAAATGAAACTTTTTACCATAATGGAAAGGAATTTAAATTTGCAAAAAATGATCCTACATTATTTTTCTTACAAAGATTAAGAGATGAGTCTCATAGATTTGCAATTAGTGCACATAGGGCTAAAAGAAAACAGGGTATAAGTAAATCTCTATTAGATCAGATTGAAGGTATTGGAAACGTAAGAAAAAGGTCGTTATTAAATCACTTTGGATCGGCTAGAGCTGTAGAGTCTGCAAGTCTAGATGAAATTCGATCAGTTGATGGAGTTGAAGAAAAAGTTGCAAAAAAAGTATATAATTTCTTTCACGAATGAAAATAAAAATCCCTAACTATCTGACTATAGGTAGAATAATTATCGTACCAATTTTTGTTTTTACGTTCTACCTTCCAGGATTTTATGGTGATATTATTCCCTTTGCTTTATTTGTTATAGCATCATTTACAGATTTTTTAGATGGTTTGTTAGCTAGAATGTATAAAGAAGAGTCTAAATTAGGCGAATTATTAGACCCAATAGCAGATAAAATAATAGTTGCTACGGCATTAATTTTGCTTGTAATGAATGAAACTATTAAAAATTATGAAGTTATTGCTGCTATCATAATTCTTACAAGAGAAATACTTATTTCAGGCTTGAGAGAATTTCTTGCGAAAGGAAAAATTAAACTGCCTGTTTCAAATCTAGCAAAATTAAAAACTTTTTTACAAATGTTTTCAATATCTATTTTGTTGTTAGGTGAAACTGGAAACAGAATTTTTAATTTCCAAGATTATAATGCACAAACTATTGGGATAATTTTACTTTGGCTATCTGCATTTCTTACACTTTATACAGGTTATGAATATTTAAGAAAGGGAATTGATCATGCAATATCTGAAGATAATAAATGAGATACTAGGCTGCCTTTTTTTTTCGAACTAATTTATCATAACTGCTAGATAATTCTAAAATAGTTTTACAAACTTGGTACTCATGTATATCAATTTTTGAAACAGGTGTTACCTCGGCAGCTGTACCTGTTAAGAAACATCCCACAAAATTAGATAATTCATTTGGCGATATTTTTCTTTCATGAACTTTTATATTTTTTGATTTAGCAATATCTATAATTGTTCTTCTTGTTATCCCATCTAAAAAAGAGTCTGGGATTGGTGTATGAAATTCATTATTTTTATCTTTAAAAAAAATATTTGCTCCTGTTGCTTCTGCTACGTTTCCCTCATGATCCATCATTAAAGAATCCGTGAAGCCCTGTTTTTCAGCCTCATGTTTTGATAAAGTACAAATCATATACAAACCTGATGCTTTAGTATCCCATGGAATTGTATCAGGAGCTGGTCTCTTCCATTTAGAAATATTTAATTTTATACCCTGAGTTTTTAATTTTGAATCAAAGTATGTTCCCCACTCCCATGTCGCTATTGCAACATGTATCTTGGTTTGTTGAGCAGAGATCGCCATCATCTCACTACCTCTCCATGCAAAAGGTCTAATATAGCCATTTTGAACTTTTTGAGCTAAAACAATTTTTTTTGTAGAATTATTTATTTCATCTTTATTAAAAGGTATGTCTATACCCATTCTTTTTGCAGAGTGATAAAATCTATCAGTATGTTCTTCAAGTTTAAATATTTCTCCATCATAGACCCTTAGGCCTTCAAATACACAGCTTGCATAATGCAAGCCATGACTTAAAACATGGAATTTAACATCTTGCCAATCAACAAGATTACCATTGTACCAAATTTTTCCTTCTCTTTTATCAAACGGTATCATTAGAATTTTATTTTCCAAAAAAATATCTTTGTATATATAATATGTCAATATAACTTACCCATATGAAAGATCTTTTGTATTTAAAAGACGAGAATTTAAAAGAGTTTATTGAAAAACTTTTTGTGGGATATCGAGAGTCCTTCAATGATGCAAAAAAAACATTAAATAAGTATTCCCTGGGTATCGCTCATCATAAAGCAATACACTTAATATCCTTACATGAGGGTATCACAATCTCTAAATTGCTTCAAAAATTAAAAGTTACAAAACAAAGTCTCAACAGAGTTTTAAAAGATCTTGTGAGTTTAAAGGCTATTGAATTCAAAAAAGACGATAAGGATACAAGATTAAAACACATTTATTTGACAAAAAAAGGTGAACAGATATTTGATGAAATTTTTTCATCACAGAAGAGTAGAATTTATAAAGCTTTGCTTAATTCTAGTTCAGTTGAGGTAAACAATTTTAATAATGTATTAGAAAAAATAATAAATGAAAAAATTTGAAGCTCATATACTGGTAGTGGACGACGATGATGGAATAAGAGATTTAGTTAAAAAATATCTCGAAGAAAATAATTTTCTTATAACAACTGCCAATAGTGCAGAAAAAGCGGAGGAAAAAATTAATTATATAAAATTTGATTTAATTGTTTTAGATATCATGATGCCTGGGCAGAGTGGATTGGAATTTATTTCAAAAAATAAAGATAAATTAAGTACACCCATTATATTACTCACTGCAAAAGGTGAAGCTAATGAGAGAATAGAAGGATTAGAAATTGGAGCAGATGATTATTTATCAAAACCTTTTGAGCCTAAAGAATTAATTTTAAGAATAAGAAATATTTTAGAAAAAACAAAATCAAAAAATAATAAAAGAGTAATAGAATTTGATAATATTAAAATAGATTTAAATAAATTAATAATTCATAAAGATGATGAAGAATTTAAAATTAATAATACAGAAAAAATTATTCTTGAGAAAATGATTAATTCTCCTGGAGAACACTTTTCAAGAAGCTATATTGGAAACTTAATTAATATAGATAAAGAAAGATCAGTAGACGTTATTATTACTAGGCTAAGAAAAAAAATAGAATTAGATCCGAAAAATCCAAAATATCTTCAAACAATAAGGGGAACTGGTTATGTTTTATGGATTGAGTAAGTTTATAAAAACTATTTTACCGAAACAATTATTCTATAGAGCACTTCTTATTGTGGCTGCTCCAATAATAATTTTACAAATTACTATTTCCATTGTTTTTTTTGATAGCCTATGGATTAAAACAAACAAAGGAATGACTAGAGCACTAGTAGGTGAAATTAAATTTTTTATTAATGCCTATGATAATGAGCAATATAATAAAGATTCGTTAACAAAACTTTTTTCAAAAACCCAAAATATAAAAGCAAAATATTACCCACATAAAATTTTACCAAAAGATGATTTAGAAAGATGGTTTAGCCCCATGGATAGAACATTGAGAAGAGAACTTAAATCAATGTTTAATAATTATTGGTTCGACACTACAACTTATAAAAATTCTATTTTATTAAAAATAAAATACTTAAATGGATATTTTCAATTTGAAGTTCCAAAATCAAGAGTTACAAATTCTTCAGCAAGAATTTTTGCTTTATGGATTACACTTCCTGCCTTTTTATTAATTTCTATTGCCTTAATATTTTTAAAAAACCAAACAAGGCCGATAATAAATTTAGCAAAAGCATCAGAAAAATTTGGGAGAGGAGAGGATATTGGTGAATATAGACCATCTGGAGCGTTAGAGATTAGGAAAGCCGGTTATGAGTTTGAAAGAATGAGAAAAAGAATTATGCGGCATCTAAATCAAAGATCCGAAATGCTATCAGGAATAAGTCATGATTTAAGAACACCATTAACAAGAATTAAACTGCAATTAGCATTTATTAAAGATAAGGAACTTTCTAACAAATTATCTGATGATGTCTCGGAAATGGAAAAAATGCTAAATGAATATTTGCAGTTTGCAAGTAATCGTTCTAGTGAAACTAATGAAACTTTTAATATTTCAGAACTAATTTCTAATACGGTTAAAAAATATAATAATGAAAACATAGAATTTAAAAAAGAAAATGATGTATTTTTTAATGGAAGAAAAAACCTTATTAGGAGATGTCTTAATAATTTTATTGATAATTCAATTAAATACGGAGAAAAAATCCATGTAGAATTAAAAAAAATCAATAAAAATCTATTAATAACTATCGACGATGATGGCATTGGAATTCCAGAAAAAGAATATGAAAATGTCTTTAAGCCGTTTTATAAAATTAATAAAAGTAGAGGTGACTCTAAATCTAGCGTAGGATTGGGAATGTCAATAGCCTCTGATATAATTCAGTCACATGGTGGAAATATAAAGTTAGAAAAGTCTAAACTTAATGGTTTAAGAGTTAAGATTTCTTTACCTTTCTAGATTTTTTTTTTTTACCTTTTTTATTATTTTCTAGATTTTCTATACGTTTTTTTAGTACCTCAAGTTCTTCTTTGGTTGGCAAATCTAATTTAAAAATAATTTCCTCTTTTTTCGATTTTAAAATATTTATGATTTCAGTGCTTAAATCTTTGTATGAAATGAGGCCTTGTTCAAATAACTTAGCCAACTTATCAATTACAAATTTAGATTTTGACATATAGAGTTTATTAACAATATTATATCTTAATATTATTTTTTATAAATGTTTACAAACAATTTTGACCCAGTCGCTTTTAGTGTAATATCTCTTGATATAAGATGGTATTCATTGGCTTATATTTTGGGTATTTTGATTGGATGGGTTTATTGCAAAAAATATTTAATAAAAGATGAATTTATTCTAAAGATATTTGATGATTTATTAACGTATCTAATAATAGGTATAATACTAGGTGGAAGAGTTGGCTATGTTATATTTTATAATTTAAGTTACTATTTAAATAATATTAGTGAAATTTTTATGCTGTGGAAAGGTGGAATGTCTTTTCATGGTGGACTTATTGGAGTTTTTATTGCTACCCTAATTTTTAGTAAAAAAAATAATATTAATCCCTTTAAATTTTTAGATTTAATTTCATGTGTAGCGCCAATAGGAATCTTTTTAGGTAGAATAGCAAATTTTTTAAATTCTGAATTATATGGAAAAGAAACCGATTTATTTTTTGGTGTACTATTTATTAAAATTGACAATATTGTTCGTCACCCTACACAAATTTATGAAGCTATATTAGAAGGATTGGTAATTTTTATAATTCTTAATTACTTAGTTAAAAAAAATTTTCTTGATAAACCTGGAATAATTTCATCATACTTTCTAATCTTATACTCTATATTTAGGTTTTTGTTAGAATTTTTAAGAGAGCCAGATTTTCATTTGGGATATCTTTTTCTACAAATGACAATGGGACAAATATTAAGTGTTTTTTTATTTATTTTTGGTGTTTTCTTATTAAAACAAAAAAATGAAAAGTAAAAATTTTTCAGTTTTAGGTCTTGATAAATTTATTCATCAATCTTTATATGACAAAAAAGATGGGTATTACATGTCAAGTAATCCATTTGGCAAAAAAGGTGATTTTATAACATCCCCAAATATTTCTATATTCTTCTCAGAAATTTTAGCTGTTTGGATTGTAAGTTTTTGGGAAACTTTAAAAAAACCAAAAAAATTTAATTTAATTGAAATTGGCGCTGGCAATGGAGAAATGATAAATACTATCTTAAAAACTTTAAAAAATTTCCCATCTGCAGAAAAAGCATGCAGGATATTTATTTTAGAAAAAAGTCCATATCTTAAAAAGATGCAGAAAAAAAAAATCAAAAATAAAAATGTAGTCTGGATAAATAATTTGAATAAATTAAAAAGTAGCCCTTGTATATTTTTAGCTAATGAGTTTTTTGATGCTCTGCCTATAAAACAATTTGTAAAAAAAAAGAACTTATGGTTTGAAAGAAAAATAAAAATATACAAAGGGAGAAATCCAGAATTTATTGACATTAAAGTAAGTATTAAAAAAATTGAAAAATTAGTTGGAATTAATGTGTCTAAAAATCAGAATTTCTTGGAAATATCCAAAGATATGATCGATATTTTTAAATTAATATCAAAAAAAATAAGAAAATATAACGGTGGCTTGCTAATTATTGATTATGGCTACTCAGATATAAAAATGAAAAATACCTTAAGAGGTATAAAAAGACATAAAATAGTCAATTTTATAAGTAATTATAAAAAATGTGATATTACTCACAGTTTATCATTTGAATTTTTAAAAAAAATTGGATTACTTAATAAATTAAAAGTTTCGGGTATGACAAGTCAAGGATCTTTCTTAAAAAAAATGGGAATTTTAGAAAGAGCTGAAATTGTATCTAAAAATTTATCATTTATGGAAAAATCAAATATCTATTATAGATTAAATAAATTAGTAGATAAAAAATTTATGGGAGAAGTTTTTAAGGTTTTACTTTTAACAAATAAAAAAATTAATTTTAAATTAGGATTTGAAACTGATTAAATCAAAAAAACTATCAAAATTCAAAAATATATCTCATGGGTTTTTTGGGTCAAAAGGTGGTGTATCCAAAGGGATTTATAAAAGTTTAAACTGTGGAATTGGGTCAAAAGATAAAAAACACAATATCCAAAAAAATTTAAAAATTGTTCAATCAAGTATTGGTTTAAAAAAAAATACTATTTTTTTACCAAAGCAAAAACACAGTAATAAATTTTATTTCTTAAAAAATAAAAATCTGAAAAAAAGAATAGAATGTGATGCTTTAATTACAAATAAAAAAAATATATTAATTGGTGTTTTGACTGCCGATTGTGCTCCAATATTAATTTATGACCCCACAAGAAAATTTATTTGCGTTGTTCATGCTGGTTGGAAAGGTGCTTACAAGGGTATATTAACAAATGTTATTAATTTTTTAAAAAATAAGGGCAGTAATATAAAAGATTTGGTAGTTGCAATCGGTCCCTGCATTTCAATAAATAGCTATGAAGTAAAAGGAGATCTTTTAAAAAAATTTCTAAGAAAAAATAGAAAAAATAATATTTTTTTTAAATTTAATAATAAAAAAATTTACTTTGACCTAAAAAAATACGTATCTTTTGAGATAAAAAAGTTGGGTATAAGTAAGCTAGAAGTAATTAATAAAGACACTTTTATGGAAAAAAGGACTTTTTTTAGCGCAAGAAGATCGCTGCTAAAAAAACAAAATGATTATGGTAGAAATATTTCATTAATTATGATTAATTAGGGTATCTCAATGAAATTATTAACTGGAAACAGTAACAAAAAATTAAGCGAGAAAATTTCGAAATTTCTTAAAACTAGACTGGTAAATTCTCATATAAGAAAATTTGCTGATGGAGAAATATATGTAGAAATAAATGAAAATATAAGAGGTAATAATATATTTATAATTCAATCTATATCTTCTCCAGCAAATGATAATCTTTTAGAAATGCTTTTATGCATAGATGCTTTGAAGAGATCCTCTGCAAAGAATATCACAGCTGTAATTCCATACTTTGGATATGCTAGACAAGATAGGAAGGTTGTGCCTAGAACCTCAATTTCTGCAAAACTTGTTTCAAATCTAATAACTAAAGCTGGAGCGGATAGAGTCGTTACTGTAGATTTGCATACGGGACAAATCCAAGGTTTTTTTGATATACCTGTAGATAACCTTTACGCTACACCAATTTTTTATAGACATATTAAAAAAAGATTAAAATTAAATAATGTGGTTTGTGTTTCCCCTGATGTGGGAGGTGTAGCTAGAACAAGAGGATTGAGTAAACTTTTAAATGTAGGCTTAGCTATTGTTGATAAAAGAAGACCTTCGCCTGGAAAATCTGAAGTTATGAATATTATTGGTAATATTAAAAATAAAGTTTGTATAATTGTTGACGACATAATTGACTCCGGTGGAACTATAGTAAATGCAGCCAAAATGCTAAAATCAAAAGGAGCTAAAGAAATACATGTTTATATAACTCACGGAGTATTAAGTGGCGAAGCTGTAAAAAAAATTAAAAATTCCCCGATCAAAAATTTAGTAATTACTGATACGATCGATAACTCAAAAAAAGTAAACAACGCTAAAAATATAGAAATATTAAGTATTTCAAATTTATTAGGGGAGGCCTTAAAAAGAATTTCCAATTCAACATCAGTATCAGATCTTTTCAAATAATTTACTTGAGTTATTAATTAACTTGGGTTAAATACCCTAACTTTTATGAATTCAGTTGAAGCAAACATTAGAAATACCAAAACTAAGGGTGAACTGCATGTACTAAGATCAAGTGGTAACGTGCCAGGTGTGATTTATGGTGGAAAAGAACAAAATCAAAATGTTGCTATATCAAAAAAAACTTTAAAAATTTTATTGGAAAAAGAAAATTTTTTATCAAATATTATAAATTTAAAAATTGAAGGAAAAGATCAAAACGTCTTACCGAGAGAGGTTATATTTGATACATTGTCAGATGAACCAATACATGTCGATTTTTTAAGGATCGTAAAAGGAGGAACGATTATTTTAGAAATTCCTGTAAAATTTATAAATAACGAAAATTCACCTGGGCTAAAAAGGGGTGGTGTTTTAAATATAGTTAGAAGAAAAATTGAATTAAAATGTCCTACGGAAAACATTCCAACTGAACTAATTGTTGATTTGGATGGAACAGACATTGGTCAAAGTATCAAAATTTCATCAATTAAATTACCAGATAAAGTTACACCAACAATTCAAGGTAGAGACTTTGTTGTTGCAACTGTAGCTGCCCCGACAATAATTAAAGAGCCAGAAAAACCAGCGGAAACTACTGAGGGAGCAGAAGGCACTGAAGGAGCAGAAGGTGCAGCGACTACTGAAGGTGGAGAAGGCGATGCTAAAACTGCCAGTCCTGAAGCTGAAAAAGGTGAGAAAAAAGACGAGTCGAAAAAAGGAGATGAAAAAAAATCTCCCGGTGAAAAAAAATAATCATACAGAAAATTTATTCCATAACTAAATTATGCTTTTATTTGTAGGTCTAGGAAATCCAACACCAAATTCAGAAAATAATAGGCATAATATAGGTTTCAAAATCATCGATGCTATAAATCAAAAGTTTGGTTTATCTAAGCAAAAACCAAAATTTAAAGGTCTACTGACAACTGGCACAATAGGTGGAAAAAAAGTGTATGCAATAAAACCTTTAACTTTTATGAACAATTCTGGAATTTGTATAAGAGAATTAATTGAATATTTTAAGATAGATTCTGAGAATGTCATAGTTTTTCATGACGATCTAGATATTGATTTTGGAAAAGTCAAAACCAAATTTGGAGGATCTAGCGCTGGCCATAATGGAATTGAGTCTATAGACAAGTTCATTGGAAAAGACTATTCAAGAGTCAGAATCGGAATAGGTCATCCAAAAAATAAAGAGGGTGTATCGGAACATGTTTTGCAAGATTTTAACGATGATGAAAAATTAGAACTTGATTCTATTACAAAAAATATAACAGAATCTCTTGCAATTCTTATTGATAAAAAATTAGATTTATTCTCAAGCACAGTAAATAATAAGTAAATGGGTTTTAAATGTGGAATTGTAGGTTTGCCTAACGTAGGAAAATCTACATTGTTTAATGCTTTAACTAACTCAAATAAAGCACAAGCAGAAAATTTTCCATTTTGTACTATCGATCCTAACATTGGAATAGTTCCTGTTCCAGATGAGAGACTAGATATATTAACGGAAATTTCATCTTCAAAAAAAAAAATTAATGCTTTCATATCATTTGTAGATATTGCAGGACTAGTTAAAGGTGCGTCTAAAGGAGAAGGTTTAGGAAATAAATTTTTATCACATATTAGAGAAGTTGATGCAGTAATACATATGATTCGATGTTTTGATTCTGATGATATCCAAAATGTAAATAAAAATGTTGACCCTGTAAGAGATTTAGAAATCATTGAAACTGAAATGATGCTTGCAGATTTAGATTCTATTCAAAAAAGATTAGATAAAAAAAACAAAAAAAATATTGACGAAAAACATTTAAAAATATTACAAATAGCTCTGGACTGTTTGAACAATAATCTGGGTTTATCTAATTTACTGAACGAATTTGATACTAAAAGTCTAAATCAAGTTGGTTTACTTTCGATAAAACCAAAAATATTTGTATGTAATGTAGATGAAAAAAGTATCCAAACTGGAAATAATTATACTAAAGCTTTTATTAAAAAATTTGGTGAAGAAAATACCTTAATAATTTCAGCAGATATAGAAAATCAAATTAATGAACTTAATGGTGATGAAAAAAAAAATTACATGAGTATTTTGGGAATGGAAGAAAACGGATTAAATAAACTTATAAGAAAAGGTTATAAGATTTTAAATTTAGAAACTTATTTTACATCAGGTCCAAAGGAAACAAGAGCCTGGACTATTAATAAAAATTGTATTGCTCCAAAAGCTGCAGGTGAAATACATACCGATTTTGAAAAAGGCTTTATTAGAGCTGAAGCTATTTCTTATAATGATTTTGTTAAAAATAAAGGTTGGTTAAATTGCAAAAATAATGGAAAAATGAGACTGGAGGGCAAAGATTATATTGTCAAAGATGGAGATATTTTAAACTTCAGATTCAACACGTGACCATATTTTTTTCATACTAAAATAAACTAAAACACTCAATATAATTAAATATATTATTGCTCTAAATCCAATTTTGTGTCTTTGTTCTAAATGTGGTTCAGCTGCCCAAGCTAAAAACGTCGTAACATCCCTGGCCATTTGTTCTTGTGTAGCAGATGTGCCATCAGAATATTCAAGTAAGTCATCTTCTAAAGGATTTGACATTTTAATTTTATTTCCAGCCATGTATTTGTTATAATATACTCCATCATCAAGCGTGACACCTGAAGGCGGATCGTCATAGCCAAGTAATAACGAATATATGTAGTCTGCACCTCCTTTTCTCGCTTTTACTAGTACGGACATATCAGGCGGGTAAGCTCCACCATTTGCTGCGGCTGCGGCTTTATTATTTTCATAGGGACTTACAAAACTATCTGATGGTCTTGCTGGTCTAACAAACATTTCACCATCATCATTTGGTCCATCAGTAACTTCAAACTGTGAAGCAATAATTTTTACTTGGTCTTTGCTGAATTCTGGTCCTCCTGGCTCAGATAAATTTCTATAACTCAAATGCTTCATTGAGTGGCAAGCTGCACATACTTCAGTGTAAACCTGATATCCTCTTTGCAAAGATCCTCTATCAAATTTTCCGAAAAAACCTTTAAAACTCCAGCCTGGGTTTAATAAATCGGCAGTTTTTTCAGCTGCCGTAGCAGATAAACTAAATATGAAAAATAAGAATAAAGAAAAAAATTTTAGAAATTTTTTATTCATATTTTTTCTTTTTGCCTTTTCATGGATGATGTTGCTACAGAGCCGCCTAAAATTGGTTCTGTTATACTCAGTGGAACTTCTAGAGCTTTCTCTTTCTTCCCTAATAAGGGTAAAATTATTAAAAAATGAGCAAAGTAGTAAGCAGTTGCAACTCTTGCAATAAGTAGATAAGTTCCTTCTGCTGGCATAGCTCCTACATAACCTAAAACTAAAACATCAATTACCAAGAACCAATAAAATTGTTTATACAAAGGTCTAAAAATAGCAGATCTTGTTTTTGATGTATCAAGCCACGGTAAGATTATCAAAACAAATAGAGCTCCAAACATAGCAATAACACCAAGCAACTTGTCAGGAACTGATCGCAAAATTGCGTAAAAAGGTAAAAGATACCACTCAGGAACAATATGAGCTGGTGTGACCATTGGGTTTGCTTCAATATAATTATCTGCATGTCCTAAAATATTTGGTGAATAAAAAACAAAAAAAGCAAATACTATTAAAAATAATAATAAAGCAAATAAATCCTTTATAACTATGTATGGGTGAAATGGGACTGTATCTTTAGATGGTTTTTTCAAATCTATTCCTATTGGATTATTATTTCCCGGAACATGAAGTGCCCATATATGAAGCACGACTAAACCTAATATTAAAAAAGGTATTAAATAATGTAAGCTAAAAAATCTTGTTAAAGTTGGATTATCTACAGAGTAACCTCCCCATAACCATGTTACAATGCTCTCCCCTACCAGTGGTATCGCGCTAAATAAATTTGTTATGACAGTTGCTCCCCAAAAACTCATCTGTCCCCATGGAAGCACGTAACCCATAAATGCAGCAGCCATCATGAGTATATAAATTATCATCCCTAATATCCATATTATTTCTCTAGGGGATTTATATGATCCATAATAAAGAGATCTAAAAATATGAATATAAACAGCTAAAAAAAACATAGATGCGCCGTTAGCATGAACATATCTTATTAACCATCCATAATTTACATTCCTCATTATATGTTCAACACTACTAAATGCTAATCCAGCATGAGCAACATAGTGCATTGCCAGTATTAAACCTGTTACAATTTGAGTAATAAGACAAAAGGTCAAAATACCGCCAAAAGTCCACCAATAATTTAAATTTTTAGGAGTTGGATAATCTGTTAGATGTTTGCTTAATGTTAGTAAGGGCAAACGATCATTAAACCATTTGCCAAATTTTGATTCAGGGGTGTAATTATGTTCGCTCATAAATTATTTATCCAATTTTAATCGTATTGTTGTTTAAAAATTCGTATTTAGGAATCTCCATATTTGTTGGTGCTGGGCCTTTTCTAATTCTACCCGATGTATCGTAGTGAGATCCATGACAAGGACAAAACCATCCGCCATATTCACCCTTATCACCTAAAGGTACACATCCTAAATGTGTACATACTCCGAGCATTACTAGCCACTCAGGATTTTTAGCCCTGTCTTCGTCCTTCTCGGGATGTTTTAATTCATCAATTTTAACATTTCTTGCTTCCGATATTTCTTCGTCTGTTCTTCTCTTAATAAAAACAGGTTTTCCTCTCCATAATACTGTTATTGATTTACCTTTTTCAACATTGCTTATGTCTACTTCCGTACTGGCAAGTGCTTTCACAGAAGCATCTGGGTTCATCTGGTCAATTAACGGCCATACTGTTGCGCCTATACCCACAGCACCCAAAGCATATGATGCAGTGAATATAAATTCTCTTCTTTTGTGTTTTTTTTCTGACATTTATTAGTTATTAAAAAGCTATTTAATATATGATTTCTTATATTAAAAAAGTATAATTTCCACTGAAAGAATGACACATAAACGCTCTAATTTTACTCCAAAAATAGCCCTATATGAGCCAGATATACCTCAAAATACTGCTTCAATAATCAGGACTTGTTCTTGTCTCGGTGCATCTTTGGAGATTATAGAGCCTTGTGGTTTTTTGTTTAACGATAAAAGATTTAAAAGAGTTGCAATGGATTATATTGATTTAAAAAATATTAAGTTTTACTTAAGCGCTGATGAATTTTTTAAAACAAAAAAAAACAAGAGGGTTATTTTAGTTACTACAAAAGCAAAAAAATTATATACTGACTTTAAATTTAAAAAAAATGATACAATTTTATTTGGAAGGGAAAGCAAAGGAGTGCCCAAAAAGATTCACGAATTGCTCAAAAATAAAGTTAAGATACCCATGGTAAAAGAAAGAAGATCCCTAAATTTATCAACCTCTGTTGCGATTATATTGGCAGAAAGTTTAAGACAAACAAAATAAATGCAAAATAGAGTAAAAAAAAAAGTCGTAAAAGAATGGTTTATGCTTCTTCAAAACATTATTTGTAATGATATCGAAAAAATAGAAGGAAAAAAAAAAATATTTGTTTCAAAAAAATGGTCTAGAGGAAAGAATAAAAAAGAAGGTGGTGGAGAGTTTAGAATTTTTGAAAATGGTAAAGTATTTGATAAAGTTGGCGTAAATTTTTCTGAGGTTTACGGAAATCTTTCAAAAAAATTTAAAAGTTCAGTGCCTGGAACAAGTAAAAGTTCAAAATTTTGGGCGTCTGGTATATCAGTAGTTATGCATATGAAAAATCCTCATATCCCTGCAATACATTTTAATACTAGGTTTATCTATACATCTCATGGGTGGTTTGGGGGAGGTATGGATGTTACACCTTGTTTAAAAGATGAAAAATTAAAAAAATGGTTACACCAAGAACTTAAAAAATCATGTGATAGGCATAATAAAAATTATTATAAAAAATTTAAAAAATGGTGTGATTTATACTTCTATCTTCCACATAGAAAAGAGCCAAGAGGTATTGGGGGAATATTTTTTGATTATAAAAAAGATAACTGGAAAAAAGATTTTGCTTTTGTAAGAGATATTGGAATTACGTTTAAAAAAATATTTAATAATATTATAGAAAAAAAGAAACAAAAAAAATGGACAAAAAAAGAAAAAAATATTCAATATTTAAAAAGAGGAAGATATGTTGAATTCAATTTACTTTATGACAGAGGAACGAAATTTGGATTACAAACTGGCGGTAACACAGAGGCAATTTTAATGTCCTTACCTCCACTAGCAAAATGGAAATAATATGGATAAAGAACCGATAACCATACAAGGACTAGAAAATTTAAAAAAGGAATTGACTTTTTTAAAGGAAAAAAAAAGGCCAGAAATTGTGAGTGCAATTTCTGAAGCAAGGTCCCATGGAGATTTAAAAGAAAATGCGGAGTATCACGCAGCTAAAGAACAGCAATCACATAACGAAGGTAGAATAGAAGAGATTAATGATATAATTGCAAGAGCTAATGTAATTGATGTTACTAAAATATCAAATGACGGAAAAGTAATATTTGGATCTACAGTGTATCTTATAAATTTAGATACCAATGAGAATGTAAACTATAAAATTGTTGGGAAAGATGAAGCCAATATTGAAAATAAATTAATTTATTTTAAATCTCCGATTGGAAAAGGCTTAATTGGAAAAACTAAAGGAGATCTAGTTGAGGTAAACACTCCAGCTGGCCTAAAAAATTTTGAAATTAAGGACGTTAAGTATATCTAGTGTTTAACTATTCTCTTTAGGTCTTTTTCAGAGATCTTAAAATTATTGTCTAACCAAAAATTTTCAATCAATTTTAAATTTTCTCCTATTTTTTCACCCTCGGGAATCCCAAATTTTTTAATTAATGTATGACCTTTGATAGGAAAAATTGGGATACTTTTATCTTTAAAAAAATTTAAATGTTTTATGATTTTTTTATCAATATTTTTAGATGTAAAAAGTTGGTAATTCAATACATCAAATAAACTGTCCTTACCAAATTTATAAAAAATTTTCCATAAGTTTGTTGTATTGAATTTATTTTCTTTATTTTTATTAAAAAAAAAGTTTTTAATAAATTTCATCCTTTTTTGATACTGCTTAGAAATATTAAATTTATAATTAAAGTAATCTAGGTTGTCTGTCCCGTCTATAATTAATAAAGATAGAATAAAACAAAAATCCATTTCATTAATTCTATTTTTATTAAACTGGTTGAATTTTTTCACACTATCAATATTTATAAATTGTGGAAAAATAAATTTAATCATTTCTAAGGAGAATTCATCGTCACACAATTTTACTAAAATATTAGATTTTAATATTTTTTTGAATTCATCAAGCAATCTTTCATGAGATATTTTTTTAATACCTTTGATATTTTTTTTTAATATTTTTTTTACTTTAAGTTCATGATCATCATTGCTATAAATTGAAAAAAATCTTAGATAACGTAAAATTCTTAAGTAATCCTCCTTAATGCGATTTTCTATATCTCCAATGAATATAACTTTACCATTTTTTAAATCTTTTTTTCCATCAAACGGATCAAATAAATTGCCAGACTTATCAGAATAAATTGAATTTATTGTAAAATCTCTTCTTTGGGCATCCTTTAGCCAGTCATTTGTGAATTTGACTTTTGCATGTCTTCCATCTGTAGAAATATCACTTCTTAGAGAAGTAATTTCATACTTGTCATTTTCTATTACAGCTGTAATTGTTCCATGATCAATACCTGTCTCGTAATACTTAATCCCTTTTTTTTCTAAGGCCTCTTTAACCTTGGCAGGATCAATATTAACTGCTAAATCTATATCATCTATATTTTCATTGTTCAGAACTTTTCTTACACAGCCACCTACATATCTTATTTCGCTAGTAGATGAATAGTCATCAATCGCATTAAATATTTTTTTAATATTATTTTTTTTTTTTATTTCGGAAAATTCAAAAATTATATTGTTATTCTTTTTTTTTAAAAATTTAATTAATATATTAAACATATTTGGCTGGGGCGCTAGGATTCGAACCTAGGAATGGCGGTACCAAAAACCGCTGCCTTACCACTTGGCTACGCCCCAAAGTTAAGTTGTTACTTTTTAAAAAGTAAATTTTTATATTATTTTTGTTAAAAAACACCAGCAATTATTTAATTTCCTTTTATATAATTTAAAAGCATTTTTTGCATAAACTTTCGACTTAAAATACACCACTAATGTCGACCCAGAACCTGTCATTCTTACAAATTTAGCTTTTTGATTCTTTAAAAGCTTATTTTTTAAATGCTTTAATAGGGGGTACTTTTGAAATGCAGCTTTTTCTAGGTCATTTTTACCTTTCAAAATAAGACTTTCTGAAATTTGGAAATTTTTATTATATTTATACTCTTTTTTTGAGAAAGATTTATTCTTGGAATAAATTTCTTTGGTTGAACAACCTTTCAAAGGTTTAATTAAAACAATCCAATAATTAAAATTTTTCTTAGTTTCCTTTATTTTGCCATCAGAAAAAAGAATTTTTGGTTTTTTATTTATGCCGAGTAAAACATCTGAGCCAATTTTTTTTGAGCATAGTCTTACATTGGTTAAATTTATTATACCTTTTTTATAAAAAAAATTTAATATTGAGGCTGCATTCATAGATCCCCCTCCCATGCCAGACTGTTGGGGAATATTTTTTTTAATAAAAATTTTATATTTTTTTTCACCTAGGAGTTTTTTTTTATCTAAAAAATTAAGTAAATTTGTAACCGAATTCTTTTTTTTTATACCTTTTGAAAATTTACCTTGAAATATAACTCTATGATGATGATAGTTAATTCTTTTAATTTCTATTAAATCTGACAAATTTATAAATACAACCAAACTTTCGATTGCATGTAGATTTTTATTTTTTAATTTTTTAATAACATTTAAATTTAAATTAATTTTAGCGTAAGAATGTAGTTTATAAACTTTCATTTATATTTTCTGGTCCTAAAAGTAATTTAGCTTTAATTTTTTTTTTCATTTCCTTATCTGCCTCTTCCGACTTAAGAGCATTTTTCCAAAAATATGATGCTTGTATTTTTTTATTAAGACTCCACAAAATATCACCGTAATGATCGTTTACGATTGGATCGTTTGGCATTTGTTCCAAAGCTTTTTTCATAAGTTTTTCTGCATCATCAAATTTTCCTATTAAATAGTAACCCCAGCCTACAGAGTCAATAATGTATGGGTCATTTTCATTTTGACTATAAGCTTTTTCCAACATCAGAATTGCATTATTAATATTATAGCCCCGTTCAAGCCATGAGTAAGCTAGATAATTTAATACATAAGAGTTATCTGGAATTATATTTAATGCATCTAATAAATCTTTATCAGCTTTTTTGTAATATCCTAACCTTTCATAACAACCACCTCTTTTATAAAGCAAGTCAGCAAACGTATCACTTTTTTTATTAATATTTTCCATTAGTTTTGAATATAGTTCAATTGCCTTTTCATACTTCTTAAAATTTTTATAAATATTTGCTGTATCGTAAACAATTTTTAATTGTGGATTTTTAATTTTTTTAAATTTTTTTTCTATATAATCTAGAGCTAAATCATCTGACTCTTCTTTAGAAATAATGTTGGATATTTTTTTTATTTTATACCAATAATAAAGTTCATCTTGTTCACTAAAGTTGCTTAATATATTTTTTGTTTCTTTAAAATTACCAATTGAATAAAAATTCTCCGCCATTAGTGTTAAATTGAATTTAAATTTATCGTTTAAATAATGAGATATATTTAAATAAAAGTTAGATTTTTTAAAGTAACCTTCGCTAGAGTAAAGGTTTGATATTAGAAAAAAAAATTCTGCAAGAAGATCAAGCTCATTCTTACAGGAAAAAAACTCTTCAAAATTTTCAACCTTTTTTTGGTCAATCCATGATTTAGACTGCAAAACAATTAAACTACTATTTAAGTCATCTTTCTGGCCTAATAGATTTTTTGCCATACTTGTTTTATTCTTTTTCAACAAATATCCAGTATAAAAAAAAATATATCGGGAATAATCAGCAGATTGAGAATTGTTTAAATTTTCAAAGTAAGCAATTGTATTTTTATCATCTAAATAACAACTAAAAAAAGCTTTATTAATCAAAGATAAATTTCCGAAATTTGATTTGTGCTCACTGTAGTTTTTATTTTTAAAGACAAAAGTATAATCTCTAAGGCTTTCGTAAATAACTTGTTCAAACATACCGTAATCTTTGAACTTTGAAATTTTTTTTAAGTATAAATCAGTTTTTTTAAAATTTTGTTTCTTAATACTATCTAAAAGAAGAAGGAGTTGAGCTTCAAAAAAGTCATTTTTTTTGTCTCTTATAAATTTTACCTCTTGAATTGCTCTGTCTAAATTTTGATTAAGAACAAGTGAAATTATATACTTTTTTGAATATTGATCATATTTATTCGATACACTCTTTGCAGACTTTAAAAATTTTAATGCCTTTTGATTTTCTTGATTTTTATCTGCTATAACTCCTGAAAAAAAATTCGATAGTTCACTTGTATTAAAAGAGCTATTTTTAATGGTTTTTGAATTTACTTCTGTGGATAAAAAAAACATTAGTAGAGTAAAGATAATTTTTAAAAAGTTTGATATCATCATTTTTAATATGAATAAAAAAGAAATATTAGATCAAGAGATTTTAAAATCAATAGAATCTGTTTATAATTTTAGCAAAGCGCCAATAAACCGCTATAAAAAAACTATCAATATCGAAGATAATAAAGAAAAACTAGAATTATTAAAAAAAAAAATAATTAACATTAAAAACTGTGAATTAAAAAAAAATTCTAAAAAAATAGTATTTAGTGACGGCAGTTATAAAAGTCCCGTAATGATTATTGGAGAAGGACCAGGACAAAAGGAAGATGAGCAAGGAAAGCCCTTTGTTGGTGATGCTGGACAACTACTAAATAAAATGCTTGTGTCAATAAATTTAAATAGAGAAAATGTTTATATAACTAATGTTGTTAACTACAGACCCCCTAATAATAGAAAACCTGAGCAATCAGAAATCAATAGATATTCTGAATTTTTAAGAGAACATATATCAATTATTGATCCAAAAATAATAATATTAATGGGAAGTACAGCGATGGAATCATTATTTGGATATAAAATTAAAATTTCAAAAGAAAGAGGAGTGTGGAAAGAAGTAATCATTTATAATAAAACCTATCTTGCAATAACAACTTTTCATCCTGCATATTTACTGAGACAAGCTGATCAAAAAAAGTATTCATGGATAGATTTAAAAAAAATAAGAAAAAAAATTGATGAACTTAAATTGAAAATATGAAATGAGGAGTATTATTGCTGGAGTTGATGAGGTAGGTAGAGGTAGTCTTGTTGGACCAGTATACGCTGCAGCAGTTATTTTAAAAAAAAAGTTAGATAAAAAAAAATTAAAAGACTCAAAAAAATTAACAAAAAAAAGTCGTGAAATATTAGAAAAATATATTAAAAAAAATTCTTCTTGGTCTATCGGTTCTGCATCTTTGAAAGAAATAGAAAAATTGAATATTTTAAATGCAAGTTTGTTGGCTATGAAAAGAGCAATTAAAAAATTAAATAAAAAACCCTCTCAAGTATTTATTGATGGAAATAAAATTCCAAAAATAAAAAATTATAATTTAATATGTGTTATTAAAGGGGACGAAAAAATACCGGAGATATCTGCTGCATCAATTATCGCTAAGGTCGCTAGAGATAGAATTATTACAAAAATGTCTAAAAAATTTACTAAATATTCTTGGGATAAAAATGCAGGCTATGGAACTAAATTTCATTTAAAGGCAATTAAGAAATTTGGTATAACAAAGCACCATAGAAAAACTTTCAGTCCTATACACAATATATTGAGTCATAAATAAATCTTACAACAAAAAGCTCATATTTTTTTCAATCTCTGGTTGACGTGGAATCTACCCTGGAGTCTAATTGTTTTTTTAAAAATGATAACTAAAAATTTACATAACAAAATTATCAACGGTGATAGTCTTGAAGAATTAAAAAAAATTCCTGATGAGACATTTGATACAGTTTTTGCAGATCCACCTTACAATTTACAATTACAGAATAATTTAGTCAGGCCGGATAGATCAAGAGTTAATCCGGTAAATGACAAATGGGATCAATTTGAAAATTTTCAAACATACGATAAATTTACAAACGAATGGTTAATTCAATGTAGAAGAGTATTAAAAAAAAATGGATCTATCTGGGTAATCGGAAGTTATCACAATATATTTAGAGTAGGCAAAATAATTCAAGATTTAGGCTTTTGGATTCTGAATGATGTAATTTGGAATAAAAATAACCCAATGCCAAACTTCAGAGGTACCAGATTTACTAATGCACATGAAACATTAATTTGGGCATCTAAAAATAAAAAATCGAAATATACATTTAATTACCAATCAATGAAATCTTTTAATGATGATTTACAAATGAGGTCAACTTGGAACTTCCCAATATGTAATGGAAAAGAAAGATTAAAGAATAATGGTAAAAAAGTTCACTCAACACAAAAACCAGAATCTTTACTTCATAGAATTATACTAGCATCTTCAAACAAAGGTGATTTTGTACTAGATCCTTTTTTAGGATCGGGAACAACAGCAGTAGTTTCAAAAAAATTAGGCAGGTCTTATTTTGGGATAGAAAAAGAAAAAGTTTATTTTGAAGCTGCCAATAAAAGAATTAAAAATGCAAATATAATTAAAGATGAATATTTAGATACAATAAAAAATAACAGGTCTAAACCTAGAATTCCATTTGGTTCATTAATTGAACTAGGAGTAATAAAACCAGGTACAGAAATCTATGATCAAAAAAAAAAAATTTATGCAAAGGTTATGATAGATGGAAGTATAAAATGTAAGCAAAATGAAGGATCAATTCATAAAGTAGCAGCTCAAATATTGGGTTCTGAAAGTTGTAATGGCTGGACATACTGGTATTATCAGTCAGGAAATACCCTAAAACCAATCGATGAGCTTAGACAACGTTTAAGACCTAAAAATTAACTATTATAAATTTTACCTAAATAATTTTCTAAAAACTTTTTATTTCTAGACAGATATTTTAAAAAAGTATTTCTAAAAAAAATATTTAATGGATTTGAAAGATGAAAAGCAAAGTGATTGATTGAAGATCTGAATTTTATTTGCTTAATCTTCAAAATCCTTTTTTTATAGTAGTTTGAAGGATTATTTTTTAACTCATTAAAGAGTTCATTTGCAGCTTCTATTGATTGTGATGCGCCTTGTGCGAATGATGGTGGAAGTGAATAAAGTGCATCGCCAGTTAAAAATATATTTTTTGACTCGGGTACGTGAAATTTTTCACTTACAAAAATTGGGAAACATTTAATTTTTTCAACATATTTATTTAAATTTACTTTTGATTTTGAGGAAATTTGATTTAATAAATTATTTGCAAAGGTGTCATCATTAAATAAATTTTTATTTGAGATTTCCTCTTCAACTAATTCTTTTCTAATAATAGAGATAAAATTAAATTCTTCTTTTTGGTTGATTGGATAAATTACGAAGTGAAAATTTGGTCCTAAATATAATGAAATATCAAAATTTTCGAATTTATTGATATTTCCTCTTAAAGCAATTGAGTTAAAATATTTTGGAAGACCTTCTTTTTTAAACAAAATTTGTTTAGTTCTTGAGTAAACCCCATCTGCAGCTACTATATAATCAAACTCCTCATTCATTTTATCTCTTAACTGTAATGATAACTTGGCTTGATGTTTAATATCAATAAGATCAGAATTAAAAACTAGCTTATTTGAAGGAATATTTTTTAAAAGAAATTCTATAAGTTTTGATCGTTTTAATGTTGTATATCGAATGCTTTCATTATTAAATTGAGACAAATCAATATCACATATTTTTTTTGAATTTTTGGCATCAAAAAAATTTACTTTTTTTGGAAAACAAATATCGTGTGCATTTATTTTTTGAAAACCTATTTTATTCAATAAAGTAATACTATTCACCGACAGCTGTATTCCATATCCATCGCTTAAATCTAATGAAGTTTTTTTTTCAAAAATTTTATATGAGTATGATTTATCTTGCTCTAGAAGATTGGCAAGAAACAAACCTGAAATTCCCGCACCAATTATTGCAATTTTTTTCATTAATATCTTACAATTGATTTAAAAATTTTTTTAGTAAATGTTGGGAGAATATGATTTTTAATATCGTCTTTATCTAATAAAAGACTATTGCTTAAAAATTTTTTTTTATTTTTTTCATTAATTGTAATCCTCATATCCATATTAGATATTTTAATGTTAATTCTTTTATTTAAAGAAGATTTAAATTTCTTTTTATTTATTTCTCTCATTGGAAAAATTAATAAGTTTTTTAAAAAATTAAATTTTTTATTTTTAATTAATAAATATTTATTTTTTTCTTTAAAAATGTCAGCTTCAAAATACTTTATCTTATTAAATTTATTTTTTGATTTTAACTCAAAATCTTTCTTTTTTAGTGAAGAACATGATTTGGAAATAGGGCACATTTTACAAATAGGTAATTTAGGTTTACAAATTAAAGCACCGATTTCCATAATTGCTTGTGCATAATCGCTTGATCTATTTGAGTAACCAAAAAAATCTTTTTTCACATTTAAGTTTTCTTTAGTTGCTTCCCAATCTTTTTTTAGATAGAAAATCCTTTTTAAAATTCTCTCTACATTTCCATCCAAAGGTATAATTGGTTTATTAAAAGCAATAGCCATTATCGCACTAGCAGTATATTCTCCTATTCCAGGTAAAGTTTTAAGATCTTCTAAGTTGTTAGGTAAATTACCATCAAAGTCAGAGATAACTTTTTGTGAAGTTTTTTTTAAGTTTCTCGCTCTAGAGTAGTAACCTAACCCTTCCCAACAACCCATTAATTTATTATCACTTACTGTTGCAAGTGAATGCATATTAGGAATTTTTTTTATAAAGTTATTAAAATAGGGTATAACAGTTTTAACTTGTGTTTGTTGTAACATAAATTCACTTACTAAAGTAAAATATTGTTTCTGTTTTTTTGAAACTGGCTTTCTCCAAGGTAATATTCTTTTATTATTATCGTACCAATGTAGAATTTTTTTTGATATATTTTGTTTATTCATATGCAATTTAAATCTAATTTTAAGCAGAGATATAGATCCATTCAAGGGTTAAGATCTTTTAAAGACACTTTGCCAACAAAGGTAAGAAAAATTTTAAAAAAAAGAGGCCATATATTCTCCGAAACATTAGACAACTGGAGGTTTATAGTTGGTGATGAACTTTTTAAGGTTTGCTATCCGAAATCGTACAAGAGTGAAAATAAATTAAATACCAACATATTAAATGTTATGGTCAAAAGAGGTCATGAGGTTGATATGGAGTATTCAAAAAATCATATTATTCAAAAAATGAATAATTATTTTGGTCGTAATGTAGTAGGAAAAATAAAATTAATTACTTTTGAAGGAGATCAAAAAAAATTTACTAAAATAGAAAAAAAAAGTGTGACAAAAAGTCATTATTTAGAAAAAATATCTAAAATAAAAAATGATAAGATTAAAAACTCTCTTTTAGAGTTAAGTAAAAACTTTAAAAAAAAATGAAAAAATTAACTTTATTAATATTTACATTATTTATATTCGTTCCTGTAAAGTCAGATATATTAGTAAAACCAATATTTGAAGGTAATAAAAAAGCAAAAATTAAAATTATTGTTTACGAATCCCTTACATGTGGGCATTGTGCTGATTTTCATAAAAATGTTTATCCCCAGTTAAAAGAAAATTACATTGATACTGGATTGGCATATATAGAATTCAAAAGTTTCCCATTAGATTTGGCTGCCCTAAATGCCTCAAAACTGGCTCATTGTAAAAATGATGGAAAATCTCAAATATTACATTTGTTATATAAGGAACAAAACAATTGGATAAAAGGAAATACAATTGAGGAATTAAATTTAAATTTAAAAAATATTATAAATGACCAAAATTTGGGTCTTGATTTTGATAAATGTATCAATAACAAAAATATAGAAGATTATGTACTAGAGGATCGAGTCGAAGGTATAAAAAAATACAAGGTAAATGCTACTCCTACGATTATAATTAATGAAGAAAAGTTTGAAAAACCTTTAACATTTAAAAATTTAAAAAAATTCTTAGAAAAACTGGTATAGTTTAAGAATGGAGTTTAAAAAAATCCAGCTAAATGGTTTTAAATCATTTGCTGAAAAAACAACCTTTATAATAGATGAAGGCCTGACGGGAGTTGTGGGTCCTAATGGTTGTGGAAAATCTAACATTGTAGAGTCTCTGAAGTGGTGTATGGGAGAAACATCTGCAAAGAGTATGAGGGGCTCAGGTATGGAAGATGTAATTTTTTCTGGAACCTCGAATAAGCCATCTAAAAATATTGCAGAAGTATCTATAAGTATTTCTAATGAAAAAAAAGATGGTCCTATTCAATATAAAAATTTAGACAACATAGAGATAAGGCGTAAAATAGAAAAAGATAAAGGATCTAAATTTTATATCAATGATAAAGAAGTTAGAGCAAAAGATGCTCAAATGTTTTTTGCAGATTTATCTACCGGTGCGCACTCGCCATCTATAATAAGCCAAGGAAGAATAGGTGCACTTGTTACAGCTAAACCAACAGATAGAAGAGCGGTACTTGAGGAAGCTGCTGGAATTGCAGGGCTTCATGTTAGAAGACATGAAGCTGAGTTAAGATTGGATGCAGCAGAAAATAATTTGAAGAGAGCTGATGAGCTTAGAAGACAACAAGAAAAACAACTATTGAGTCTTCAAAAACAAGCTGAAGAGGCAACAAAATATAAATTAATTTCTGAGGAAATAAAAAAAATTGAAGCTGGTCTATACTATTTAAGACTAAAAGATATTGATCAAGAAATTAAATTAGAGAACGAAATCAATAATGAAGCTGATAACGAGGTCAAAAGTTTTAATGACAAACTAGAAGTAATTGAAAAAAAAATTAGCGATGAGACTAACAAAGTAAATCCTATTAGAGATAAAAATATTGAAAACCTATCTAAAATTCAAAGACTTAACCTAGAGTTAAAAAATTTAGACGAAGAAAATGAAAGAATTAAAAGTGAAATAGAGGATATAAAAAATTCACTTAAAATTATTGATAACGATATTGATAGAGAAAAAAGCATTGTAATAGATGCTAATTCAAATGAAAAAAGGCTTAAAGAAGAAAAACAAGAATTAATTGAAATAGACTCGATGTATTATCAAACTGAAAAACAATCGAGTCAAGATCTAGATATTGCGAAAAAAAATCTTAAAGAAGAACAAGAAAATGTTGATCATTTACTAAAAAATTTTAATTCAGAAAATCTTAAAAAAAACCTTCAGACAATAAATGAGATTAAATCTAATGTGGAAAAAATTATAAATCTTGTTGAAAATAATAATAATAGAGAAGCGTTAAATATATTAGATAGCTGCAAAACAATGCTTGGTTTTTTGGTTCAAACAATAGGTGAAAATGACGATAATAAAAAATTATCAAACATCAATTTGAAAAATGAAAATATTAAAGAACTCCAGGAATTATACGCTGACAGTTATAGTAAAAATCAAAATATAAAAAAAGATTCTATAAAAAGAAATGAAAGAATTAAAACAATTGAAACTGAGATTGATAGTTGGAGAAATCTTCTAAAAAATTCAGATAAAATGATTGGTGAGCTTAATGAGAGAAAACAAAAATTAAATATTAAGTTAGAAGATTTAGATAAACAGCCTCAATCACAGGCAGAAAGAAAAGGTCAAATTTCAGAAAATTTGAGAATTTCTGAAAAAGAAAAAAATGAAAATGAAAATCTTATTAATGAAGTTGATAAAAAAATTAAAGAGTTAAGAAAAGAACTAGATTCAACAAAAGAAAACTCCATTGAAATTAGAGAAAGAAAAGCAAGTTCCAGCGCAACAATTGAAGGTCTTAATAAAAGAAGAAACGATTTGCTGGAAAGAATTGATACAGAATTAAATTTAAATGAAAATAATATTTTAGAATTTTCTAATTTAGAAAACGAAGATGAGTTTCCTGATGCAGTAACGCAAGAAGAACTATTAGATGCAAAAAAAAGAGATAGAGATAAGTTAGGATCTGTAAACCTAAGAGCAGATGAAGAAACAACTAAGTACGAAATTGAAATTAAAAAAATGGAAAAAGATAGACAAGATCTTGTACAAGCTATTGTAAAATTGAAGGAAAGTATTAATGAACTTAATCAAAAGGGAAGAGAAAGGTTATTGGAAGCATTTGAAAAAGTTAATAGAAAATTTAATGAAGTTTATACAAAACTTTTTAACGGGGGTAATGCTAAGTTGGAGTTAGTAGACTCAGAAGATCCTCTGGAAGCAGGACTTGAAATGTTAGTAAGTCCTCCTGGAAAAAGACTTCAATCTATAACTTTGCTTTCTGGAGGAGAACAGGCTCTGACTGCTCTATCATTAATTTTTGCAGTTTTTTTGACAAATCCTTCCCCTATCTGTGTCTTAGACGAAGTGGATGCACCATTAGATGATGCAAATGTTACTAGGTTTTGTAATTTGCTTGAGGAACTTATTAAAATTACTCGCACTCGATTTGTAATTGTAACTCACCATGCCCTAACGATGTCTAAAATGAATAAATTATACGGAGTTACAATGCCAGAAAAAGGTATTAGTCAACTAGTTGCTGTTGATTTACAAAAAGCCGAAAGTATGGTTGCTTAAAAAAAACTGATGGACGATGAAAATTTCAAAACTCGCCTAGAAATTGCAAAAAAAAAAATATCCTCAAAAATTGAAAAAACCAATAATAAGAAATCCTCTTTATTGGGTATTGCTTTTAAAATGAGCACTGAACTTGTCGCCGCAGTCGTAGTTGGGACTATTATAGGGTTTATTTTTGACACTTGGTTTGGTACTAAACCATGGTTAATTTTAACTTTTTTTTTTGTAGGAGTTATTGCAGGAGTAATGAATGTAATAAGATCTGCGAAGAATATGCAAAAGTGATTTAAAATATGGCTACAAACCCTATGTACCAATTCAATGTTTATAGAATTGGTCCTGAAATAAAAATAGATCAAATTGATATTTCATTTACAAACGCAAGCTTGTTTATGATTATAAGTTCTATATCTATATTGTTTATTTTCTCTCTAGGATCTTCAAAAAAAAATATCGTACCAAACAAGATCCAACTATTTGCCGAACTCAGTTATACTTTTATATCAAAAATGATTAATGACACTGCTGGTTCAAAAGGAAAACCTTACTTTGCATTTATATTTTCACTTTTTATGTTTGTTTTGTTTTGTAATATGTTTGGAATGCTTCCGTACGCCTTTACAGTAACAAGTCACATAATAGTAACATTTGTTCTTGCGTCGTTTATTTTTGTGGGTGTAACAATTATTGGATTTCTAAAACATGGTATAGGATATCTCAAGTTATTTGTTCCAAGTGGAGTTCCAATTGTTTTGTTGCCGTTAATAGTTATTATAGAAATTATATCATATCTTAGTCGTCCAATTAGTTTATCTGTAAGGTTATTTGCTAATATGATGGCTGGACATACAATGATGAAAGTTTTCGGAGGTTTTGTTATAAGCCTCGGAATAGTCGGTGGTTGGCTTCCACTGAGTTTTTCAGTTGCTTTAACAGGCTTGGAGATACTAGTTGCTTTTCTTCAAGCTTATGTTTTTGCAATTTTAACATGCATTTATTTAAACGATGCATTAAATTTACACCATTAATTAAAAAAGGAGGAATAATGGAATTAGAAGCAGCAAAAATGATAGGCGCAGGACTAGCGGCAATTGCTCTAGCCGGTGCAGGAGTTGGGATAGGAATTATTTTTGGTAATTACTTATCTGGTGCAATGCGAAATCCATCAGCGGCCCAAAAGCAATTTCCTAATTTGCTTTTAGGCTTTGCTTTAGCTGAGGCGACTGGATTATTTGGTTTGGTTGTTGCATTAATAATCTTATTTGCATTTTAGTTAATGTTGAAAAGAATATTTTTTTACTCTTTAATCTTAAACACTTTACTGTTTTCAAAATTATACAGTGCAGAAAGTGGAGGTATGCCTCAATTAAATCCAGAATTTTGGATTTCTCAGATATTCTGGTTAATTTTAACATTTGGAACTTTATTTATAATATTGTCGAAATTTATTTTACCTAAAATAAGTAATAACCTTGAATTAAGAAAATCTCAAATCTTAGAAAATGTTGAAATGGCAGAAAAACAAAAAAAAGAAAGCGAGGATAAAATTAAAGAGTACGAAGATTTAATAGCTAAAAGTAAAAATGAAGCTAGAAATTTTTTCAATGAAGCTAGAAAAAAAATATTATTTGATATAGATAAAAAAAGAGAGCAACTAGAACAAGAAATTAACAATGAGATAGTTGATGTTGAGAAAGAAATTATTGATTTAAAGAAAAATGCTCCTGAAAAAATAAATAAAATATCTATCGAGACATCTTCCAATTTAATTAAATATTTAATTGGTGAAGAAATAAATAGTAGCAGTATTTCTGCAATAGCAGAAGATTTATCAAAAAAAAAAATGAGTAAATATTATGGTAATTGACGCAACATTTTGGGTAGCTGTTTCATTTGTTATTTTTATTGGAGGATTGGTTTACTTAAAAGTTCCCCATAAAATAAATGAAGCTTTAAATAAAATGATCTTGGATATTAAAAATGAGATTGGGGAAAGTGAAAAGCTAAGAAATGATTCAAAAGTACTTTTGGATAAAGCTCAAAGCAAACTTGAAAGTGCTAAAAAAGAAACAAAAGAGATTTTAGATCAAGCTAAAAAAGACAGTGAGGAATTAATAATTACAATGAACGAAAAATTCCATAAAAGTTCAGAAATAAAAAAAAATTTAGCACAACTAAAAATAACTCAAATGAAAAACAATGCGATCAAGGAAATAAAAAATGCCTCGGTTAAAATAGCTGTTGAGTCTGTTAAAAAAGTTATCTCTACTTCTGTAGATAAGTCTAAGATGGAAAATTTGTTCAAAAAAGATCTAGAACAAACCAAATCTTTGCTAAAAAAAATCAATTCGTAAAATAAGAAGTATAATTTCGTTACTTTTTTAAAAAATAATATAAATTATATATAATGAAATCAGTTGTTATAGGTTCTGGATTCGGTGGCATAGCCGCTGCTCTCCGCCTAAAAGCTAAAGGTCATGAGGTAACTTTGATTGAAAAACACCCAGATCTTGGGGGAAGAGCTAGAGTCTTTAAAAGGAATGGATTTACTTATGATGGTGGACCAACCGTCATTACTGCACCATATTTAATTAACGAATTATTTGAATTATTCAAAAAAAATCCGAAAGATTATATTAAATTATCCCCTCTCAATGTTTGGTACCAATTTATTTTTGAAGATAATTCAAAATTTAATTATTCAGGTGATGAAATTAAAATGAAAAATCAAATTGAAAAAATAAATAAGGAAGATGTAAAAGGATATGAAAAATTGGTTAGTTTTACAAAAAAAATTTTTGACAAAGGATTTACAGAACTTGCGGATGTACCCTTTGATAAGCCTTTTGTGATGATGCAACAACTACCAGCACTATTAAAACTCAAAAGTTATAAATCAGTTTATTCTTTAGTTTCATCTTATATAAAGAATGAAAAATTAAGAAGAATTTTGAGCATGCATCCACTTTTAGTTGGTGGCAACCCCTTCACGACAACCTCTATTTACGGCTTAATTTTATATTTAGAGAAAAAATGGGGAATACATTATTCCATGGGCGGCACAGGCAACATAATAAAAGGTCTAGAAAAATTAATGAATGAAGTAAGCATAGAAATAATTAAAGGTCGCGAAGTAAAAAAAATTATTTCTAATAGAAATAAAATAACAGGTGTTCAATTAGATAATCAAACTAATATTGAAACAAATAATGTTATATGCAATGCAGATCCACCAGGTGTTTATGAAAAAATGTTAAATGAAGACTCAAATAAATCACTCTTATTCAAATGGAAAAAAAATAGAATGGAATATTCTATGGGATTATTCGTTTACTATTTTGGAACCAAAAAAGTATATGATAATGTAGAACATCATACAATAAAATTTGGTAACAAATATAAAGAACATCTTCATGATATATTTAATAATAAAAAATTAAATAATGATATAAGTTATTATCTTCATAGACCTTCTGCTACAGATAAGTCCATGGCACCTCAGGGACAAGATTGTTTTTATGTTTTGGTTCCAGTGCCTAATAATCAATCAAAAATTAATTGGTCTATTGAAGGTGAAAAAATGAAAAATTTAGTAATTGATAAAATGGAAAAAGATTTGATGCCAAATCTTAAGGATAACATTGTTGAGGATTTTTATTTAACACCAGATTACTTTGAAAAAGATTTAAATACTAAATATGGTTCAGGTTTTTCAATTCAGCCAAAATTTTCTCAATCTGCTTATTTTAGATTTCACAATAAATCTGAGATATATGATGGACTTTATTTTGTAGGAGCAGGTACACATCCAGGAGCTGGTGTACCAGGAGTGCTTTCTTCAGCAAAAGTATTAGATAAAATTTTATGATGTCTAACAAAAATTATTTATCTGTTTATGCTAAGTCATTCAGTTGGGCAGGTTATTTTTTACCTAAAGAAACGTTTAAAAAATGTTCAGCTTTGTATGATTTTTGCAGAGTTGCAGACAACATTGCAGATGATGATGGTGAATTAGAAAGTAAAAAAAAAAAATTTGATCAATTTGAAAATGATTTTAATCAAAAAAAATTTGATGATCCTGTTATCAAAAATATGTGGGATCTTATTGAAGAGTTCAAGATATCTTTGAAAATTGTTCAAGATCTATTGATTGGAATTAAATCAGATATTAAAGATAAAGTTAAATTAAACTCTAAAAAAGATCTTTTAATTTACTCATACAGAGTAGCGGGAACTGTTGGATTAATGATGGCTAAAATTCTAAAAGTTAATAAAAAAAGTTCACTAAATTCAGCTATCGACCTCGGAATTGCAATGCAACTTACTAATATATCAAGAGATGTAATCGAAGATTCAAAAAATAATCGTTTCTATATAGATGAAAATTTTGAAGAAATTTCATCAACTATTTATCTTGCTGATACTTTTTATAAAAATTCATTTTATTCCATTAAAGATATACCGATAAATTTTCGTTTTTCCATTTTGGTTGCTAGAAGGGTTTATAGAAAAATAGGTTATAAGATTTTAAACAAAAAAAATTTAGAAAATTATCAAAATTCAGGAAAGATATATGTTTCAAATATAGAAAAGATCTTAGAGACTTTTCTTTCGATTTTTGACTTAATAAAACTATCATTCAGTAATAAAAACAATGATCAAATACAGCATGATCATAATTTGATAAATGAAGAAATAAATTTAGATGAAAGAATTTGATTATATTATCATTGGTGGTGGTTGTGCGGGTTTATCGCTCGCATATGAACTTGAAATAAATCAAAAATTAAGAGATAAAACTTTAGCTATTATAGAGCCAAGAACTGAGTATAAAAAAGATAAAACTTGGTCTTTTTGGAAGGTGACGAACCATAATTTTGATGATTGTGTTAAAAAGACTTGGAAAAATTTTACAGTTAATATACCAAAAAAAACTAATCATTTAGAATGTGGCAGTTATCCATACCAAAGTGTTGATAGTGGTTTATTTTATGAAAAAATTAATAATAGATTAAAAGAAAATAAAAATATTTCCTTCTTTAAAGATATAAGTGAAATAAATTCAAAGAATTCTTTCATTTTTAATAGTGTTCCATCTATTAAAAAGAATCATCTTAACCTTTGGCAACATTTTTGTGGAGTAGAAATTGAAACTCAAAATGATTTTTTTGATGATGAAATTTTTAATCTTATGGATTTTGACTGCGATCAAAGAGAAAATGTTCATTTTTTTTATACCTTGCCTTACTCAAAAACTAAGGCTTTAGTTGAAACAACTTGGCTATCAAAAATGAATGATGATTCTCAAAAAGATTATGACCATCAAATAAAGGATTACATTGAAAATCATTTAAATTTAAAAAATTATAAAATAACTTATAAAGAAGAAGGTGCGATACCCCTATTTTACCCTATATACCAAGAAACAAAAAATAAAATAAATATTGGAACTGCTGGAGGCATGACCAGATTAAGCACAGGTTATACTTTTTTAAATATTCAAGAACATAGCAAATACATATGTAGAAATATTGAAAACATTTCCAAGACTAAAAGATTCGAGATAAGTAAAAAATATCAATTTTTAGATGATATTTTTTTAAGAGTTCTAAATAAAAATCCTAAAATGATGCCTAATATATTCTTTAAAATGTTTAAGAGTTCACCAAAGACTGTTATAAAATTTTTATCTAACAAAAGTAATTTTTTAGAGGATTTATCAATTATTTTGAAAATGCCTAAATGGATTTTTGTTAAAGCTTTATTCAGATAAAATGAAAATATTAGACAAACACACAATAGTAACTCAGTTAGTAAGTTTAGTTATTGGATTATTCATTTACTTATCATTTAACGTTGTAGAAGCAAATAATTTTACAAATTTGATATGTTTTTTTCTAATTATTACTTTCGGTATTAGCCACGGAGCACTAGATAATTTTAAAGGGAAAAAATTAATAAATTATTTTGGTTATAAAAATATTATAATCTTTTATTTGTTCTACATTTTAATTTCATTATTTGTAATTTTATTATGGATAATTTTTCCAACTATAACATTAAGCATTTTTTTACTTGTTGCTTGTTATCACTTTGGAAAAGAAGATACAGCTTTTTTATTAGAGAAAGAAAAGTTTTTTGAGTCTATTGGAGCTAATAGTTTTGTTTATTTTTCAAAAGGACTTTTAATAATAGTTGCTCCTCTTTATTTTCACAATGAAGAAACTTTATCTATCTTCAAATTACTTGGTGCGGATAGCTTATTTCTTATAAAGTTTCAAAATGATTTAATGTGGGAATATCACAAAATTTTAGGATGGATTTCATTGACTGGTTATATTGTTTTTATCTATATAAACTTTAAAGATGGAGGTTACAAAGCAGCTCACTGTTTTGATTTTATACCAATTGTAATTCTTAATGCGGTGCTAACACCCTTGTTAGCATTTACAGTGTATTTTTGTTTTATTCATTCTTTCAAACATTCTGTTTCTCTTATTTATCTTTTAGATAATAAAAACTTTAATAATGGAATTAAAAAATTTTTAAGAAAAGCCTTACCTTTAACTTTGGTCACAGCAGTATTATTCATATTGAGTGTTTATGTTCTTACAAATTACTATGTTTTAAATGATGCTATTTTAAAGGTGATATTTATAGGTTTGGCGTCTTTAACTTTTCCGCATATATTGCTCGAATATTTAATTGAGAAAAATGAAAAATAAAGAAATTAAAATTTTATTAGCAGCCCCAAGAGGTTTTTGTGCGGGTGTAGATCGTGCAATTGAAATAGTAAAAAAAAGCATAGAGAAATATGGTGCACCAGTTTATGTCAGACATGAGATAGTGCATAACAAACACGTTGTTGAAAGTTTAAAGAAAATTGGTGCGATTTTTGTAGAAGAGTTAAATGAGATAGAAGATAAAACAAGACCAGTTATTTTTTCAGCTCATGGGGTTCCAAAAGTAGTTCCTGCAGAAGCAAAAAACTTAAAAATGGACTATATTGATGCAACATGTCCGTTAGTTTCAAAAGTTCATAGAGAAGCTGAAAATTTAAATAAAAATGGTTACCATGTTTTGCTTATTGGTCACAAAAATCATCCTGAAGTAATTGGAACAATGGGTCAAATTCCAATTGGTTCAATAAATTTAATTGAAAATATTGATGATGTTAAAAAATTTAAAAACGAGGAAAATAAAAAATTAGCATATATTACACAAACTACTTTATCAGTGGATGATACTCGGGATATTATTAATACTCTTAAAGAAAAATTTTCTAATATAAAAGAACCAAAAAAAGAGGATATTTGTTATGCAACAACAAACAGGCAGGCAGCAGTCAAGAAAATCGCAAAACTTTGTGATATGTTTTTTGTTATTGGTAGTAGAAACTCATCCAATTCATTAAGACTAGTAGAAGTAGCAAATAATTCTGGATGTTCTCAGGCAGTTTTAATTCACTCTGAAAGCAACATACCGCTGGAAAAAATTACAAAATGTAAAACTATAGGAATATCCTCAGGTGCATCAGCTCCTGAAATATTAGTTGAAAATTTTATTAGAAAATTAAAAGAACAGTTTAAAGTTAATATCGAAGAGGTAGAAATTATAAAAGAAGATATTACTTTTAAAATTCCTGGAAGATTAAACTAATGGCGGTTTTCACTAAAATTAATTATAAAGATATATTAAATATAGAAAATCAATTTAATATTGGAAAAATAAAAAAATTTAAAGGTATTAAGAAAGGTATTGAAAATACCAACTACTTTTTAACTATAAAAAATAGAAAATATATTCTTACAATCTTTGAAAGGAGAGTAAATTCCACTGATCTTCCTTATTTTATGAATCTAATGTCGAGATTATCTAAATTGAAAGTAAAGTGTCCAAATCCAGTTAAAAGTAAAAAAGGTAAATTTATTTTTAAAATTAAAAATAAGAATGCCTGTATTGTATCATTCCTAGAAGGTAAGGATAAAAAAGAATTAAATTATAACGATTGTTTTATGGTTGGTAAAAACGTAGCCAAGCTTCATTTGGCATCGAAAAAAATTAATCTTTATAGAAGAAATTCTTTATCTATTTCATCTTGGCCTAACTTATTATCAAAAATAAGTATTAAAATAGACAAAATATCAAGGAACTTAAAAAGTTTTATGAAAAATGAATTTAAACAAATAAAAAAATCATGGCCAAAAAATTTACCAAAGGGAATAATACATTCAGATTTATTCGTTGATAACATTATTTTTCATAAAAAAAAATTTCATGGTTTCATTGATTTTTATTTTTCATGTAATGATTATTTATCATATGAACTTGCCACTTGCGTAAATGCACTTTGTTTTGAAAAAAAAGGTAGTAAATATATTCTAAATCTAAGAAAATCTTCAAATCTTCTTAAAGGTTATGAAAGTATTAGAAAATTAAAAGATATTGAAAAAAGAAATTTTAACACAATGTGCAAAGGTTCGGCTTTAAGGTATCTTTTAACAAGAGCTTATGATTATTTAAATACCCCAAAAAGTGCACTTATTAAAATTAAAGATCCTAAAGAGTATGTGCAAAAATTAAATTTCCATAGAAAAATAAATTCCTTTAACCAATATTTAAGATAATGATTAAAATTTATACTGATGGTTCTTGTTTAGAAAATCCAGGAAATGGTGGATGGGCAGCAATAATTATCGATGATGGAAAAAAAACTCAGATAAAAGGAAGCTACAAAAATACTACAAACAATCAGATGGAACTACTTGCTCCAATTGAAGCTTTAAAGAAAATTCCTAAAGGTAGCAAAGTTCAAATATTTACAGACTCTAAATATGTAAAGTCAGGAATAACTGAGTGGATCCATAATTGGAAAAAGAATGGATGGAAAACCGCAAATAAACAAGATGTTAAAAACAAAGAATTATGGACTGCATTAGATCTTTTAACTAATGAATTTGATATAAGTTGGAATTGGGTAAAAGCACATTCTACTGATAAGTTAAATAATGAAGTAGACTTAATTGCTAAGGAAGCTGCAAACTTGTAGTTGGGGCACCTGGCAACAGAACGCCACTTCAACTATCTACACAAAAAAGAATTATCACTTATTTTTTTCGGTTCATCAGCATAATATTTAAACTTACTTAAAGATACAGTTTTAGGGTTTCTCAATTCAATGTCAATTTCCCACTTCTCATCTAAGGTTTTACCAAGTCCCAAAAAAAGACTTTTATATTTATAATATTCTCCTGACATACCATTTCCAAAAACAAAAATTTCTGAGAATACTTTATCTTCTACTTCTATTTTATCAAAAGTATAGAATACATTAATAGTTTCATTATTTTTTTCATTTTTACAGACTAAATTTTCAGCTGATAAATAATTATAATTAATAAATAATATTAAAAAAAATATAGTAACTACTAGAATTTTTTTCATACTCAAACATAAAATTCATTTAAAGATTTAAAAGTATGAATTTTGGCACAGTAGTGGCATACTATTTATTATATTCTGGGCTTTTCAATTCAAATTATTCGCGAATAATGGTACAAAGTTCAGGGCACCTGGCAACAGAACGTCTCTTACATCATATCAATACTACCAATAATATTAAAATTTTTGTCAGAAATTATAATTTCTCCAGAGGATGATCCTGTATTTAAAATTGATGAAATAACTACGAAGTGAGTTATTAAAACTAAATTTTTATCACTATTCCAGTTTTTTATATAATTTTTCAAATCTTTAATTTGTTTTTCTTCATTTGCGGCAAATTTCACATCATAAAATGAGTTTAAAGCATCAAATATTTCAAAATTTTTAAATGCGTGCTCTGCTGTGTCTTTACATCTGCACCATTGACTTGAAAGTACTTTATCAATTTGTATTTTATTATTTCTAAAAAATAGACCAATTTTTTTAGACTCCTCAATTCCATTTTCATCCAAATTTCTTTGAGTAGAGCAGTCATTTATATCAAAATTATTTGGATCACCATTTCCAGGTGCGATAGCATGTCTTATAAAAATTAATTTTTTACCTTCTTTAAGAGATTTTAAAATTTTATCTTCAGAGAAGGCGCTGTTATTGATGTTTAAAACTCCAATAAAAAAGATGATTATAATTCTTTTGAACACAAGCTTCTAAATTTTGCTTTTAATAAAGTTTTTTACATCTTCTGTATTGTTTTTTAATACTTGAAAATTTTCATCTTTATCTAGTACGTGTCGAAGTTCTTTTGGTAATTTTTCATGTACATTTATGGCCTTTTTTGTAGCATCTGGGAATTTACATGGATGTGCAGTTGATAAAACTACACAATCATTAAAAGATAGTTTTTTTGCAGCCCCTACTCCAACAGCTGTATGTGGATCTAATATTATATTATTTTCTTTATAATTTTTTTTAATAATGTCTAAAGTTTCTTTTTCATTACAACTTTCAGATAAAAAATCCTTTTGAATGATATCTAAATTATTCTTTTCAATTTTATAAGAATTTTTTTTAACTTTTTTCATTATTTCTGATGTTTTTTGAGAGTCAGAATCATTTATATAATATATTAATCTTTCAAAGTTACTTGCTAATTGAATATCCATACTAGGTGAGAATGTTTCTTTAACTTCTTTTGAAATATAATCTCCTTTTGAAATCGCTCTGTGCAAAATATCGTTATCGTTTGTTGCAACAATTAATTTATCAATTGGTAGTCCCATTTTTTTTGCAAGGTAACCTGCAAAAACATCACCAAAGTTTCCTGTTGGAACTGAAAAAGAGATAGTTTCTTTTCCAAGTTTAAAATAAGTGTAAAAATAATATACTGATTGGGCAATAATTCTTGCCCAATTAATTGAATTCACTCCCGACATATTTATAGATTTAGAAAAATCAAGATCGGAAAACATTTGTTTTACGATATTTTGACAATCATCAAAGTTTCCATCAACTGCAATATTAAAAACATTATTTTCATCTACAGTAGTCATTATTTTTCTTTGAACAGAAGAAATTTTATTTTGAGGATGAAGGACAAAAATATTGATATTTTTTTTTCCTTTTATAGCATCTATAGCTGCAGCGCCAGTATCGCCTGATGTAGCAACTATAATATTTATTTTATGATTATTTTTTTCTAAATAATATTCATATAAATTTCCAATAAATTGCATTGCTATATCTTTAAATGCTAATGTAGGACCATGAAATAGTTCAAGTAATTTAATACCTTCAATATCAATTATTTTAACAATATTTTTTTCTCTAAACTTTTTGTAAGATTTTATAATAAGTTGATGTAATTTTTCTTTTGTAATAAAACTACCGGAGAACTGAAATATTATTTCGGTTGCTAAATTGTTATAGTCTAATTTTGCAAACTTTTTTAAATCTTCATCTGAAAATTTTTTTAAATCTTTAGGCACAAACAATCCACCTTCATCTGATAACCCTTTGATAAATACTTTTTCAAATGTAAATTCGTTTGTATTATTTCTTGTACTTGTATATTTCATAAGTTTTTCTAATTTTTTTTTGTATTTAAAAAAGTATAAATAATATTAAAATCAAAAGAATCTTTAAATTTTAAATTTTTAAAAATATTCTTATCTACATAAAAAGTAATAGAGTATTTTGACTTTTCTCCTGGTAATAATGTTTGTTGTTTATAACAAAAGCAGTCAATTTCAACAAAATACTCTTTAAAAAAACTTGGCTTTACTTCATATATAGCTTTTCCATATATTTCCTTAAAATCCTGATTTTCTATAAAAAAATTTATCTTATAAACTTGTCCAATTTTTGCTTTTATTGAACTTTCCATAGAATCAAATTTCAAGTTTAAACTATTATCCACAACAGTATCAAATTTTAAAGTAATAGTTTTAACTGGAATGTTCTTTTCTCTTAATTCTGAGAACATAGCTATTAAAAATGAGAAAAGTATTAATATAATAAAAATTACAGGCAAACCTACTTGGTTCAACTTTTTTTTATTATTCATTTAAATTGTAGTTTATTAATACAATATTTAAAATGATAAATAAATTTAAATTTCAGTTTATAAATTAAATTAATTTGTCTACTAAAAATAAAACAAAAATTAAAAATAGATAAAATATTGAATAAGAGAATACTTTTTTCGCCTTTTTTAATTCAAATCTATTTTTTTTAAATCTAAATAAATCATAACAAATAAAATTATAATACAGGGTAAGAAACAGTGAAATAACAAGATACAAATTACCACTAAAACCAATATAGTAAGGCAGTATGACTATTGGTAGCATAAACAAGGAATAAACAAAAATTTTCTTTTTCGTAGCTTCAATTCCATTTGTAATTGGCAGCATTGGAATTTTTGCTTTTTCGTAATCCTTGGCTTTATAAAGACTTAAAGCCCAAAAATGAGAAGGTGTCCAATAAAATATAATCAAAAAAAATGTCAAAGGTTCAAAGGTCAGAGAATTTGTCGCTATAGTCCAGCCTATAACCGGCGGCAGAGCGCCTGATGCACCTCCTATTACAATATTTTGTGGTGTCTTTCTTTTTAGCCAAATCGTATAGACAAAAACATAGAAGGCAATTGTAAAAAATAATAATGATGCTGATAAAAAATTTGAAAAATAATAAAGCCCACAAATTGAAACAATCGATAGAATTATTCCAAACCATAAAGCATCTTTTCTGTTAATTTTTCCTGTAGGTATAGGTCTCAAACATGTTCTCGTCATTAACTTATCAAGGTCGGCTTCATACCACATATTTAATGTCCCAGCTGCACCCGCTCCTATTGCAACAAAAAAAATACTCGTCATGGCTTTTAATAACGGTACTGTATCCGGCGATGTTAATAATCCTACAGCACAAGTAAATATTACTAGGGACATTACTCTTGGCTTCATCAAAAGAACTAACGATTTGAAGTAAGATAAAATATTAAATGAGACGGTTTTTTTATTTATTGTATTTGTTGTCACTTTTAATCTACATTCAGTGATACAAATATTACAATTAGAATTAACCCTATAATTAAAACATGATTGCCAAGGTCAAATATGCCAACACGACTATTTTTTTTATCAATTATTTTTCTATGTATTGGCAGTTGATCATAAGGATTTATTTTAATCTTAGAACCTTCATTTTTTTCATTCTCTACTTTAATTGAAAACCCGAACCAGGTAATATAAATGAAAAAAACAAAAAATATCAATAAACCTGCAAGTATAGTGTATCCATCCATTATCTTTAACCTCCCACAAAGAAATAAAATAATCTTGTAAATAGTGTATATTGATATTCCGCTACCATTAAAAAAATAAAGCAGGCTATTGCTGTCATTGGCCATAAAAGAACATTTACAAGTGCGTAACGCTCCCAAAATAAATGCATGAAAAAAGCCATTATAAGCCCAGCTTTAAGAAACATAAAAAATAATATAAGAGACCATCTAAGCATTCCTTGAAATTGATACCAGTCTACCATGTAAGAAAAAAAACTTAGCACAAACAGAAGACCCCATATCCAAAGATATATACCTATTTTGTGAGTTGTAGTTTGATCTTGTTTATCTGTTTCGCTCATAAGTTATCTTACCATAAATAGAAAAATGCAAAAATAAAAACCCATACTAAATCTACAAAGTGCCAGTAAAGACCAAGAATTTCTATTTCTACATAATCACCTTTCATCGAGGTAAACCATCCTCTTTTGCCGCTATCGTAATGTCCAGCAAAAACTTTATAGGCATATATAAATAAAAAAATTACACCAATTGAAACGTGCGTGCCATGAAAACCGGTTATCATAAAAAAGAATGATCCAAATTGAGCAGCGCCAAATGGGTTTTCCCATGGTCTTACGCCTTCATGTATTAGTTTAGACCATTCAAAAGCCTGCATACCAACAAAAGTTAATCCTCCGATAGCTGTTGCTAAAACTAGCCATCCACACATTTTCCTGTTTTTCTCATACCCATATTTAACTGCTAGAGCCATAGTTCCGCTGCTAGTAATTAAAACAAACGTCATTATTGCAATTAAAAGCAAAGGTACTGGAACACCAAAAGCATCTAAAGCAAAAACTTCACTTGGATTTGGCCACTCCACAGGAGTTGAGCCCCTACCTTTCATGTAGGAAATAAGAAAACAGCTAAATATAAATGTATCACTTAACAAAAAAATCCACATCATCGCTTTACCCCAATGAACGCCCTTAAACATTGTCTGGTCAGAGCTAGTGTCCTCAGCCATGCCTTTAAACCCTGGCTTTAATGCTAAACCTTCTATTTTTGGATCAGACATAAAAAGTTATGTTTTCTCTGCCTCGGTATGTGCTACTTCGCTTGGAGGAGTAGTTTGAGGAATAAAATCTTCCTTTGCGCCTGGAACACTAAAATCATATGGCCATCTATGCACTACTGGCAATCTTTCACCCCAGTTTCCGTGTTCTGGTGGTACCTTTGGTGTGAGCCATTCTAGAGAATTTGCTTTCCAAGGATTGTGTCCAGCTGGTTTTCCAGTTTTTAAAGTTTTAATTATATTATAAATTAAAATAAATTGCGCAGCTCCCACTATAAAAGCTGCAGTACTTATAAATTCATTCATTCCAACAGCTGAAGTCATATATGGACTATCGTACATTTCAAAATATCTTCTTGGAACTCCAATAAAACCTAAGTAGTGCATTGGAAAATAAATTGAATAAGCTCCTAAAAAAGTTAACCAAAAGTGCCATTTGCCTAATTTTTCATCTAAAAATCTCCCAGAAACTAGAGGAAACCAATGATAAACGGCTCCCATTATTACCATAAGTGGAGCTATTCCCATAACCATATGGAAATGGGCGATTACAAAGTAAGTATCTGAAAGTGGAACATCAACTGAAACATTCCCTAAAAAAATACCAGTTATACCTCCGTTAACAAATGTTATAATGAAGCCTAAACACCATAGCATCACCACATTCATTCTAATATTACCTCTCCATAAAGTTAAAATCCAATTATACACCTTCATAGCAGTAGGGACTGCAATTATTAAAGTTGTTGTAGCAAAAAAGAATCCAAACCAAGGGTTCATTCCACTAACATACATATGGTGTGCCCAAACAAAAAAGCTTAAAGCACCGATACCAACAATTGCCCAAACCATCATTCTATAACCAAAAATATTTTTTCTAGCATGAACTGATATCAAGTCCGAGACAATTCCAAATGCTGGAAGTGCAACTATATATACCTCTGGATGCCCGAAAAACCAAAATAAGTGTTGAAATAAAATTGGACTTCCTCCACCATATTCCAATACTTCACCTGCTTTAAGTATTGTTGGCATAAAGAAGCTAGTTTGTAGTACTTTATCTAAAGTCATCATCAAAGCGCCTACTAGTAATGCTGGAAATGCTAACATTGCTAAAACAGTCGCCGTAAAAATTCCCCAAACTGTTAGCGGCATTCTCATTAATGTCATCCCTCTTGTTCGTGCCTGCAGTACAGTAATTAAATAGTTAAGTCCGCCCATTGTAAAACCAGCTACAAATAAAATAAGTGAAATACACATTAGCAATATTCCCCAACCTGATCCTGGAGTACCTTCTAAAATTGTTTGAGGAGGATATAATGTCCAGCCGGCACCAGTTGGTCCACCTGGTACAAAAAAACTTGCTAATAGAACTGCAACAGCTACAAAAAAAGACCAAAAACTTACCATATTAAGATATGGAAAGACCATATCTCTAGCACCTACCATTAAAGGAATTAAAAAATTACCAAATCCTCCAAGAAAAAGAGCTGTTAAAAAATAAACTACCATTATCATTCCATGCATTGTTACAAATTGATAATAATGTTCTGCTGTCATAAAACCTGCAGCGCCTGGAAATCCAAGTTGTAAACGCATCAACCATGAAAGAATTAGTCCAATTATTCCTGTAAAAGTTGCTAAAAGAAAATATTGAACTCCAATAACTTTGGCATCTTGACAAAAAACCCACTTGGTTAAAAAACTGTGTCCATGATATAGATCTTGATCAGGTATCTCAGCTGGCCTAACATAATCTAAATCTGGAGACACTGAGCCACCACCAGAAATAGCCTCTGATGATTGAGCTTGTATAGTTTTGTTATCATTATAATCTTCAGACATAATCTAATCCCCTGTTTTATATAAATTTTTTATTCATTCAAATTATTTTTTTGCTAATTTTTTCTTGTTTATTTCAATGTTATTCTCTTGATTGGCTATTAAATCTGAGAAAGTTTCTTGTTCTTTCAACCAATTTTCATATTCTTGATTATCTTGGACAATGACTGTTCCTCTCATAGCGTAGTGGCCTACACCACAATACTCAACACACAATACTTCATATTCTCCTGCTTTATTAGGTTCAAACCAATAATAAGTAACAATTCCTGGGACAGCATCCATTTTTGCTCTGAATTGAGGAACATACCAGTTATGAAGAACATCTACCGATCTTAACAATATTTTTACAGGTTGGTTGTTCTCCAAGTTCAATACATCGCTTTGAATCATTACATCGTCTTTTCCAAAAGGATCTTCAGGGTTTATGCCAAAAGGGTTTTCATCATTTATATTCGTAATTTTTGTTGTACCTAATTTTCCATCTTCTCCTGGTAATCTATATTGCCAACCCCATTGCCAAGCCATTACATCTACCTCTCTTGCATTTTTGGGAACGTTAACATACTGATTCCAAATCATTAAACCTGGTGCTAAAAGTGCAACAACTCCTAATGTTGTAGCCCAAGTAAGAATTTTTTCTAATCTCTTATCTTCTGGTTTGTACTCAGATCTTCTGTTTTCTTTATAAGAAAATTTAAATACACAGTAGATCATGAAAAGACAAACTGCCACAAAAACTCCTCCACCAACCCAAAAGGTCAGTGTTATTGTGTCATCCATACCTCCCCAGTTTGAAGCAATATCGGTCCAGTACCATGGTGTAAATATATGAAACAAAACCGAACCAAGTATGACTAAAAATAATATAATACCTACGTGCATATGTGAGAGTATATATAGAAGAAATTTAATGTAAAACCTATGACAAAATGTCTTAGAACTTAGTTAAAATAACAAGTATATTCAATTTAGATGTTAAGCAAACTCGGGATTCTAGTAACAATACTCGTATTAGTATTTTTATTCTTTATCGTTATCTCTTTAGGAGCTGGAGTGTTTTCAAAGGGTCCTTTAAAACCAGAGACAAAAAGATATTTAAAATCTGTAAATATTTTATTGGCTATTATAGCTGTTGTTGGATCAATTTTAGTTTTGTTTTTATAAAATTTTAAGAAATTAAAGATTTACACCAATCTATAACTGCATCATTAAAAATAAAAATCATTAAAAAAAACGCTAACCATATTATTAATAAGTACGTCCAATACATAGACAATGCTGATATATTTTTTTCTTCTTCTAAAATTTTATTTTGTTCTAATTTTAAAACTTTTGAAGCGACTTTTCCCCAAAAAAATAATCCACCCAAAAGATGTAATCCATGTAATGCAGTAAAAATATAAAAAGAGGAAAAATACGAATTTGTAGATATAAACTTTCCACTTTTCATTAGTTGAAACCAAAAAATTATTTGACCAAATAAAAATAAATAAGTTAGGCCTCCAACAATTATAAGATTTTTTTTTATTTTTATAGTTACTTTTTTTTCCAAATCATTAGTTATTTTAGCGAAAAAAAAAGTTACAAAAAAAAGAATTAACGTATTTATCCATAGCAAATTTGGTCTAAGAAGATATCTAGTATCTTGATCAGGCGGGAGAGTATAAAGGTAGCTGGTAAATATTAAACTAAACAAACATGTGGCAATACCAAAAATAATTATAACAGCAGACTTTTGTACCGAAATGTTAAAAGTTTTTCCTTCGTGGGTATTATCAATTGATGCTTGTTCACTTTCCCAAGGTTTTTCAAGCAATGTGCCAAAAAGTTTCTTTAAAATACTAATCATAGAATTTATATAATACTATAAATTAATAAATCAATAATGAAACTAAAAACCTCAATTATAATTATATCTGGTTGTCTTTTTATTTTTTTATTTATTGCACTACCAACTTTTTTATCACTCAAAGGTGCGAAGGATGAGTTTGTCGCATCTTTAAAGGGTTCTGAATTTTCTTTAAAAGATGTTAACAATAACACAATTACAGAAAAATCTTTTGATGGACCACTAACAGCAATTTTTTTTGGTTTTACAAATTGTCCAGATATTTGTCCAATGACATTAAATAATTTAGACCTTGTAGTAAAAAATTTAGAAAATAAAAAGAAAAATAAGTTTAAAATTTTTTTTGTTAGTATTGATCCGGAGAGAGATACCACAAAAGTAATAAAAGACTATTTAAATACATTTGAAAATCAAATTTATGGTATTACTGGCGATCCACAAAAAGTTTGGCTTTTATCGCAATCATGGGGTGTCTTATCTGAAAAAATATTTACTGAAGATGGTAATTATTTAATTAATCACAGCTCATCCATAATGTTGCTTGAAGATGGTAAATATCTTGCTCGCATTAGTCATCATGCAAGTTATGAAGAAATTTTTAAAACTATAAATAAATATTTAAGATAAAAGATTATAACTTAATATAGATATCATTGAAATTGCTGCAGTTTCAGATCTTAAAATATTTCTATTTATTTTAACAGGTTTAACATTTTTTAATTTTAAAATATCGCTTCTTTCCTTCGTGGTAAAGTCCCCCTCCGGTCCTACCAATACACATATAGGGTCTATTTTTTTTATATCAAACTTTATATTATCAGTGTTTAGATCTCCAAACATGATATTTGTTTTATAATTAATTTTTAAAAAATCTTTAAGTTTTAAAGTTTTTTCTAAAGTCGGGACTTTAATTCTATTGCTTTGTTCTGAAGCTTCAATGATAATTTTTTTTAAACGTTTTTCATTTATCTTTCTTACTATTGTTCTGTCACTAATTATTGGTATAAATTTTGTTACACCTAATTCGGTAGCTTTTTGTATCATGACATTTAAATAGTTTGATTTTATAGGCGCAAATGCTAGATGAACTTCTCTTTCACTTATAATTGATCTCAATTTTTTAGTCACTTGAAACTCTACCATTCCTTTATTCACTTGATTTATTTTAGCTTCCCATTCACCGTCTTGGTTAAACAAAGAAAAATTTTGTCCGATTTTTATTCTCATTACTTTAATCAAGTAATGAGATTGTGGTTTGTCTAAAACTGAAATTAAATTTTTATATAAACTTTCTTGATAAAATAGTCTAACATTGCTCATTATTACAAAATAGTTTATGAAAAATATTAAAGCAATAATATTTGATGCTTATGGCACTTTATTTGATGTGAACTCAGCAGCTGAGAGATGTAAAGGCAAGATAGGGGATAAATGGGAAAATTTTGCAAATTATTGGAGAACTACTCAATTGGAATATACTTGGCTTAGAAGTTTAATGAAAAGACATAAAGACTTTTGGCAAATAACTGAGGATAGTCTGGAAAAATCAATGAAGATATTTAAAATAGATGTTTCAATGAAAAATGAACTATTGGATCTTTACAAAATATTACAAACTTACCCAGAAGTAAGCGAAATTTTAAAAAATCTAAAATATAAGAATTATAAATTGGCAATACTTTCAAATGGAACTCCTTCTCTTCTGAAAGAATTAGTTGAAAGCAATAATTTAAATGAATTATTTGATGATATTTTTTCTATAGAGGAAGTAGGAATATATAAGCCAGATTCAAAAGTCTACGATATACCAATTAAAAAATATAGTATTAAAAAAGATGAGGTTGTTTATTTAAGTGCTAATACTTGGGATGTTTCTGGTGGTGGTAATTACGGTTATAATAGCATTTGGGTAAATAGAAATAATAATTTTTTTGATAAACTTGATTATTCGGCAAAAAATGAGATTAAAAGTCTAAATGGTCTACTTGATATTATTAAATAGTGAGTTAAATACCCTAGATGGCAAATATTCTTGATTTTATTGGCAGAACATTTATTTCAATTATTTTTTTTATTAGTGGCTTAAATAAAATAAAAAATTACGAAGGAACTGTTCAATGGATGGAGTCAATGGGAATGCCGGGGATTTTTTTAATTCCCGCAATTATTTTAGAAGTTATTTCACCAATTTTAATTGTAATTGGATATAAAGTTAAAATATCTGCTGCTTTACTTTGCATTTTCTGCATAATGACTGCAGTTATTTTTCATAATGATTTTTCAAATCAAACTCAATTTATAGCATTTATGAAAAATATTGCGCTGGCAGGAGGTTTTTTATTTTTAATTATAAATGGTGCAAAAGATTTCAGTTTAGATAAAAAATTTGCTAAATAAAAATATGAAAAATATTGAAGTTCAAAAAATTATAAAGCCGGTAAATTCTTCTGACGGTGCCGGAGTAAAATTAAAAAGAAGTATTGGTGTTGAACCAAGCTACTATGATCCTTTTTTAATGTTAGATGAATTTGGATCAGAGAATAAAGAAGATTATGTTGGTGGTTTTCCTGCTCATCCTCATAGAGGAATAGAGACAGTGACTTACATGTTGCACGGTGAATTTGAACATGAGGATAGTACTGGATCAAAAGGGAGAATGAAAGCCGGGGATGTACAGTGGATGAAAACTGGTAGTGGTATAATTCATTCTGAAATGCCAGCAATGACTAATGGCAAACTTCAAGGATTTCAATTATGGATCAATATGCCATCTAAATTGAAAATGAGTAAGCCCAATTACATTTATATAAACTCAGAAGAAATGCAAACTTACAAAGATGATGAAAAAAAAGTAAAAACAATAGCAGGAAAATTTATGAATGCAGAAGGACCTATTAAAGGACATAATATCCAGCCTATTTACTTTGATGTAGAACTTAAAAAAAATAAAGAATTTAATTTTGATCTACCCTCAACACATAATTCACTAATTTATTTAATATCTGGAGAAATTAAAATTGGCGAAGGAAACCATGAGGTTATTAAAAATTCTACTTTAATTTTATTAACTCAAGGAAAAAATCTTCAGTTAAAAGCCGGATCAGACTCGAAATTCTTACTTATTTCAGGAAAGCCTATTAACGAAAAAATAGCCAGAGGTGGTCCTTTTGTAATGAATACAAAATCTGAGATATTAGAGGCTGTAAATGATTTTCATAATGGTACATTTGTAAAATAAAAATGAAAGCTATTGAAATAAAAAAAAACGGCGGTCCTGAGGTTCTGAAAATTGAAGATATTAAACTAGGTAACCCTAAAGATGGTGAGGTTTTAATTAAACATCATGCTATTGGTTTAAACTATATTGATACATATCACCGCTCAGGATTATATCCTGTTCCTCTGCCTTCGGGCTTAGGATTAGAAGGTGCGGGTATAATAGAAAAAGTAGGAACAAACACTAACGGCTTTAAGGAAGGTGATAAAGTTGCCTATGCAGCAGCACCTATTGGCTCTTACGCAACACATAGAATTTATCCAATAAAAAATCTTGTAAAAGTTCCTGATGGTGTTGATTTAGAAATTGTAGCATCTTTAATGACTAAAGGTTTAACAACATTTTATTTGCTTCACAAAACATACAAAGTTAAACCAGGTCAAACTATATTGTTTCATGCTGCTGCTGGAGGTGTTGGACAAATATTTTGCCAGTGGGCAAAAAGCCTAGGTTGTAAAGTCATTGGGACTGTAGGTTCTGAGGAAAAAATAGAAATCGCAAAAAAAAATGGGTGTGCGCATGTTATTAACTATTCTAAAAAAAATTTTCAGGAAGAGGTTATGAAAATAACCAATAATGAAGGATTGCCAGTTGTTTATGATGGTGTTGGAAAGAGTACTATGGAAAAATCTCTAGCTTGTTTAAAAATGAGAGGTACATTTGTATCTTTTGGAAACGCTTCAGGAAAGCTAGATCCATTAGATGTAGGAAAATTAATATCGCCTAAAGGATTATTTTTTACTCGGCCAAGTATAGCTCATTATACTTCTACAAGGAAAGAACTTGATGAAGCTGCTGATAAGCTTTTTAGTATGATTAAATCTAATAAGGTTCAAATTAAATTATTTAAAAAATATTCTCTATCAAATGCTGTTCAAGCACATAAAGACTTGGAAAGCAGAAAAATAATTGGACCAGCAATAATTGTTCCTGATTAATTAGACATCCATATCTGACATATGCAGCTTAAGAGCATTCGTTGATATTTGAATTTCCCTTATAAAAAAAATTATAGATATAATCATAGATAAACAGCAAGACCCAAATATAACTCTAGCCGTAAATACCTCATCTAAATAGAGAGCGAAAACAGTCAACATATTAAATAAAAAACCAAAAGCGGCAAACATTATTGTCCACCTAAGTATTTCAATTCTTCCACTCAAATTTATAAACTGTTTTTGCCATTCTGGTGGGACATGTTTTTCGTATACATGCTCGTCATGTAACTCTCTTATTAGTTTGCTCAGAGTATGGAATCTATTACTATAAACACTCATTAATAAAGGTATTGCAGGAAACATCAAGGCCGTTACAGTGTAATCTATATTCATACGAATCAGTTTGATTATGAAACTATGCTTTGCTATTTACAAGTAAAATTTAATGAATCAAATTTATCTTTTTATCCAGCTTACTAGAATAACTAGACCAATAGGTTACATGCTTTTATTTTGGCCTTGTATTTGGGGACTTACAATCGGATATGATTTTTCAAATGATATAAAAACTTTCATAAAATTTGGTTTATTGTTTTTTTTTGGATCAGTTTTAATGAGATCAGCAGGTTGTATTATAAATGATATATTAGACAAAGATTTTGACACTAAGGTAGAAAGAACTAAAGATAGACCAATTGCTTCAGGAAAGATTTCAATAAAATTAAGCTTAGTTTATGCTTCAATGCTTTGCATCATAGCCTTTATGGTTTTAATTCAGTTCAATTTTTTTACAATTGTTCTTGCTTTGCTTTCTATGCCTTTTGCATTTACATATCCTTTGATGAAAAGATATACTTATTGGCCTCAGTTATTTTTGGGTATTACATTTAATTATGGATTAATTTTAGGTTGGGCCTCAATAAACTCTGAAATTGGTAGTGTAGCTACAATTTTTTATTTTGGAGCCATATTTTGGACATTAGGTTACGACACAATATATGGATTTCAAGATATTAAAGATGATGAAATTATAGGAGTAAAATCTACATCAATAAAATTTAAAAAAAATCCAAAATTATTCATACTTTTATGTTATTTAATTTTTATTTTAACTTTAATTTATTTGGGAATTTTTATGAACTTTTCTAAAATTTATTATGGAGGACTAATAATAATAAGTATGCATTTATTTTTATTTCAAATTAAAAACCTTGATATCAGCTCACATAAAAGCTGCTTAAATATTTTTAAATCAAATAATTTTTTAGGTTTACTTATTTTTTTAAATTTACTAGTTGGTAAAATTATACAATGACAAGCAATTTTAAAATTATAAAAAGACTTTATAATGACTATACAAAATCGTTTGTAAAAAAAATAATTATCGCTATGTTTTTATCTATAATTGTAGCTGCAGCTACCTCTGCTATTGCTTGGCTTCTAGATCCTGCGATAAAAAAAATATTCTTAGAGAAAGATCAAACTTTAATTTTATTAATTCCGGCAGCAATAATTGTAGCTTTTACTGCTAAAGGTATCTCTCTTTATCTTGCAAAAGTAATTATGATTGGCGTGGCTGAAGATGTAAAAAAAAATGTTCAAATCGATATGTTGAAATCTCTAATTAAAGCTGATACTGGATTGATTGATAACAAACATACCGGAAAGTTTGTATCTAACCTTACCTATGACACAAGCTTAATTACTACTTTAGTTAGTACAGCAATATTAAGTCTTTTCAAAGACACACTTACTTTATTAGGATTGTTAGTAGTGATGTTTTATCAAAACTGGAAACTTTCTTTAATAGCAATTATAATGATACCTCTCGCATCATTGGCAGCAAGAACATTGGGAAAAAGAATTGGAAAAGTTTCATCTGAAGCTCAAATTAAATCAGGAGAATTAAATACTTACCTTATGGAAATATTTAAAAATCACAAACTAATTAAAATATTTCAAAAGGAAATTTATGAAACTGAAAGATCTAATAAATTTCTAAATTCATTAAAAGAAAAATCAAAAAAAATTGCAATTGTATTTGTCAGAGCTTCTCCAATAATGGAAACCCTTACCGGTATAATGATTGCACTTCTTATATTTTATTCTGGTAAATTAATTATTAATAATGAACTAGATATAAATAATTTTTTTTCATTTTTGGCTGCAATGATGTTGGCATACCAACCAGTGCGGTCTCTAGCTACATTAAACATGACTATAAATACAGGGCTTTCTGCAGCAAAAAGGATCTTACCAATTATTGATACTAAAAACGAGATTGTTGATGAGGCTAATAGTAAAAAGTTAGATTTAAGTAACTGCGAAATTAATTTTGCTAATTGTAATTTTAAATACAATAAATCAGAAAATTTAGTTTTAAAAAATTTAAATATGAAAATAAAAGGTGGTAAAATGACGGCCTTGGTCGGTCATAGTGGTGCTGGTAAATCATCTATTCTTAATCTAATACCAAGATTTTTCAATTGTGACACTGGTGATATTACTATTGATGGACAGTCAATTTATTCAGCAAAAATAAATGATTTAAGAAGAAGTATTTCAATAGTAACACAAGATACTACTTTGTTCGACGATACAATAAAGAATAATATTCAGTATGCTAATTTAGATGCTAGTGATGAAGAAATTCATGAAGCATCTAAAAAGTCTTTTGCGCACGAGTTTATTGAGAAGCTGCCTAACAAATACAATACTATAATTGGAGAAAATGGAGTTCGTTTGTCAGGTGGAGAAAAACAAAGATTATCTATAGCTCGTGCTATGCTTAAAAAAGCACCTATTATTCTATTAGATGAAGCAACATCTTCTTTGGATGCGGAAACAGAGAGTAAAATTCAAGAGGCAATTAGTTTTTTAACAAAAAATAAAACAACAATAGTTATTGCTCACAGGCTTTCGACAATCCTAAACTCCAATAAAATTTTTGTAATTAATAAAGGTGAAGTTTCAGCTGAAGGCACACATGATGAACTAATTAAAAAATCTTCCATTTATAAAAATTTTTACGAAAAACAAATTAGAAAAGAATAATGCTTTTGTTTTTATATAGAATCTTAATAAATATAGTTTTTATAATATCCCCTTTTATAGTTTTAATTAGACTTTTCAAAAATAAAGAAGATTTATTTAGATTTAAAGAAAAATACTGTCTTTTTTCAAAAAAAAAGAATGGATCTAAATTAATCTGGTTTCACGGAGCAAGTGTTGGTGAACTTTTAAGCGTAATTCCATTAATAGAAAAATTAGAAAAAAATAAAAAAATAAGCCAAATATTGGTGACATCCTCTACTCTTAGTTCTTCAAAAGTTTTTAAAAAATTTAAATTTAAAAAAACTATTCATCAATTTTTTCCCATTGATACAAATTTTTTATCAAATAGTTTCCTAAATTACTGGAAACCATCTCTGGCAATATTTATAGACTCTGAAATTTGGCCTAATATGTTATTAAACTTAAAAAAAAATTCTGTACCATCAGTGTTACTTAATGCGAGAATTACAAATAAATCATTTAAAAGATGGAAATTTTTTAAAAATTTTTCAAAAGAAATTTTTCAATGTTTTACCAAAGCTATACCAAGTAATAAAGAAACTATTAGATATCTAAATTTTTTAGGTTTAAAAAAAATTAGATTTATTGGTAATTTAAAATTTTCTCAAAATAATTCTTCAAAATTAATCATTCCAGGAAAAGTAAAGAAATTTTTTTCTAATAAAATATCATGGTGTGCCTCAAGTACTCATGAAACCGAAGAATTATATTGTATTAAAAGTCACATAAGTTTAAAAAAAAAATATAAAAATTTTGTCACAATAATTATACCAAGACATACAAACAGATGTGAAGATTTAATTGAAACTTTTAAGAAAAATAAACTGACAGTTCATTGCCATAGCTGGTCTCAAGATATCTCAAAAAACACCGATATTTACTTAGTTGATACTTATGGAGAAACAAATTTATTTTTTAATTTAAGTAAAGTTGTTTTTGTTGGAGGATCTTTAATTAAACACGGTGGCCAAAATCCACTAGAGCCTGTAAGATTTGGATGCAGAGTGATTCACGGGCCACATATAGAAAACTTTAAAGAAATATATAAGTTGTTAAAAAATTTAAAAATATCAAATAAGGTATTGTCAGAGACCACCTTAACTAAAAATGTAAAAAAATTAATTAAAAACAAATCTGGATCAAGATTAGTAATTAAAAAAATTAGAAATCTGGGAGTAAAAATACTCTCATTTACATTAAAAGAAGTTAATAAAGATTTATCTTAAAATGAAATTTGTAAAACCAAAATTTTGGGATTATGAAAAGCCAAACTTATTAGCCTATATTTTATTACCATTTACATTTCCAGTTTTTATAAAGAATTTATTTCAGAAAAAAAATAATATAAATAAAGAAACAAGAATTAAGACTATTTGTGTTGGAAATATTTATCTTGGCGGAACTGGAAAAACGCCATTATCTATAAAAATTAACATATTGTTAAATAAACAGGGATTTAAATCAGTTATAATAAAAAAATTTTACCAAGATCAGGTTGATGAACAAAAACTAATAAAAAAATATACAAATTTAATTTGTGAAAAAAAAAGATCAGACGCTTTGAATAATTCAATAGAAGAAAATTTTGAAATTGCAATATTTGATGATGGTTTACAAGATAGCTCTATTAATTATGATATCAAAGTTGTTTGTTTTAATGTGAACCAGTGGAAAGGAAATGGTTTTTTGATACCAGCAGGTCCTTTGAGAGAAAATATTGAATCAATAAAAAAATATGATCTAATTTTTTTAAATGGTGATAAGGGAAAAAATTTAAAAGTTGAAAATGAGATTAGAAAAATTATAGATAAGCCAAATATTTTTTATTCTCATTATGAGCCTTCTAACCTAGATGAATTTGATCTAAATAGAGATTATGTTGCATTTTCAGGAATAGGGAATCCAAAAAATTTTTATAATACATTAATTGAAAATAAATTTAAAATAATTAGAGAATTTATATTTCCTGACCACTATAGTTTTAATAAAAATGATATAAATAAAATTATTAAATATGCAGAAAAAAAGAATGCTTTACTTATTACAACTGAAAAAGATTATGAAAGAATTTACGATTTACAACAAAAGAAAATTAATTTTTTAAAAATTGATTTAATAATTGATAATGAGGACAAACTTTTACAAATAATAAATAAAAAAAAATGAAAACATTAAAGTATTTTTTTCAGTATATATTGATTAAAATTTTTTTTTATATTTTTAAAATTCTAGGATACAAAAATGCATCAAATTTTGGTGCTTTTATAGGTTTATCAATAGGGCCTTTTCTAAAATCAAAAAAAATAATTAAAAGTAACTTAAAAAATTTTTCAAAAAATATAGATGATATTACAATTGATAAAATCAGTAAGAAAATGTGGGAAAACTATGGAAGAATTTTTGCTGAATACATTTTTTTAAAAGATTTTAGATCAGAAATTCTTAGTAAACATATCCAAATATCAGGTATTGAAAATCTAATTGATATAAAAAAAAAAAACAAACCCGTGATATTCGTGTCAGGTCACTTTAGTAATTTCGAATTAATGGCGATGCAAATTGAAAAGTCTGGGGTAAACCTTGCAGCAATATACAGGCCTCTTAATAACTTTTTTTTAAATAAAACTATGGAAAAAATAAGAAAAAATTATATTTGTAAAAATCAAGTTAAAAAAGGAATTTCAGGTGTAAAAGAAATATTAAAATTCTTCAAAGAAAATATATCAATTGCATTAATGATTGACCAAAGAGTAACGGAAGGTATTGAAAGTAAATTTTTTAATAAAGAAGCTTACACTACGACTATTCCAGCCCAACTTATTAAAAAATTTAACTGCCCAGTTGTAAATGTCTATATTGAGAGAAAAGATAAAATAAATTTTGAAATGACAGTCGATAAACCTATTTATTTTGACTCACATGAAAGTATAGAATCTATTACCTTGCACTTAAATAAATGCTTAGAAAAAATGATTGCAAAAAATCCAGATCAGTGGATTTGGACGCATAACAGATGGAAATTATAAATTAATTGTTTTCTTTATCTCTCTTCAAAGAAGCTTCTACATAAGAATAATACGGTTCTTGAAGATTAACATTCCAATAATGAAGTTTTTCAAGGGGTATTTCCTTGCCCGAAACTGCGCAAATTACATAATCACCATTTTCAATAATTTCAAAATTATTGGGTAAATATTTTAATTTAGCTAATTTATTTTTCATTATTAAGATATATAAAATGTATATATGAACATTGGAATTATTGGAAGTGGAGGTAGAGAACATGCTCTATGTTTTAAACTTCAACAGTCAAAAATTATTGATAAAATATACTGCTTTCCTGGAAATGCAGGCACAAACTTAATTGCTAAGAATATAGATATAGACGTAAACAACTTTGAAAATATTAAAAAAATATCAATAGAAAAAAAAATTGACTTAATAGTAGTTGGGCCTGAACAGCCATTAGTTAATGGAATAGTAGATTACTTTAAAAATACAGATATAAAAATATTTGGACCAGATAAAATCGCATCTCAATTAGAAGGTTCAAAAATATTCACAAAAAAATTGTGTAAAAAATATAATATACCAACATCAAAATTTGAAATTTTTACAGATAGAGAAAAAGCAATAAATTTTTTATCAAATTCAAATTATCCAATTGTTATTAAAGCTGATGGCTTAGCGGCAGGAAAAGGGGTTTACATTTGTAATTCAAAAAAAGAATCTCATGAAGCTGTTAATGAAATCTTTGATGGACGATTTGGAAAAGCTGACTGTGTATTAGTTGAAGAATTTCTGAAAGGTGAAGAAATGAGCTATTTTATAATAAGTGATGGTGAAACATATAAAAATTTTCAAACAGCACAAGACCACAAAAGAGTTGGTGAAGGAGATACTGGAAAGAACACAGGTGGTATGGGAGCGTACACACCATCTAGACTAATCAATGAAAGCTTGGATAAAAAAATAAATGAAAAAATAATTAAACCTACACTTAATGGGCTAAAAAAATTAAATTCTAAATATATCGGATTTTTGTATGTCGGACTAATGATAGTAAGTGATGAACCGTTTTTAATAGAATTTAATGTCAGAATGGGAGATCCAGAATGTCAAACAATTTTACCTTTAATAAATTCAGACCTCGGAGAAATAATTATTTCATGTTGTGAAAAAAAGTTATCAACTGTAAAAATTGAATGGTCTACTAAAAAAAGCTTATGCTTCGTTTTATGTTCTAAGGGGTATCCAGATAAATACGAAAAAAATGTAATAATTGAAAATCTTGAAAAAATAAAACTAACTCATAATCAATTCATGTTTCACGCTGGAACAAAATTTCATGAAAATAAATTTACAGCGGTTGGAGGTAGGGTTTTAAATATAGTCACTTTGTCGGATGATTTTAAAAAATGTAAAAATCAAGCTTTAGATATCATTAAAAAAATAGATTGGTCTAAAGGTTTTTTTAGAAAAGATATAGGTTTTAAAGTTATTAAATGAGAATTATTTCTGGTCAATTTAAAAATAAAAAAATATTTCAACCAAAAGATAAGTCAACTAGACCTTTGAAAGATTTGGTAAAAGAATCAATTTTTAATATCATTGAACATTCAAAATTTATAAAAATAAATATTAAAAACTCTAAAGTTTTAGATTTATTTTCAGGCACAGGATCTTTTGGTCTAGAATGTATATCTAGGGGAGCTAAAAAAGTTTTTTTTTTTGAAAATTATATTCCAGCTATTAATGTTCTTAAAAAAAATATAGATATTTTAAATTGCAACGAAAAGGCAGAAATATTAAAAAAAAATGTATTTGATATATTAAAAAAACATGAATTTTTGGAAAATAGTTTTGAAATTATTTTTCTCGACCCTCCATTTCTAGAAAAAGAAATTAACAGTTTATTGGAAATTTTAATAGACAAAAAGTTATTAACGAAAAATGGAATAATTATTTTACATAGAAGTAAAAAAAACAAAGATGTTTTTACAGAAAAGTTCAAAATTATAATAAGTAAAAAATATGGTTTATCAAAAATAATATTTGGAAATTACTAATTACTTAAAACTTTTCTAGTTTCTTTTTTTATTAATTCTACTGAAGGCTGGTCAAAAGGATTAACATTTAAAAATTTCCCAAGCAATATTGTTTCAAGCATAAAAAATGTAAAAATTTCACCTAAAGATTTCTCAGATCTATTAAGTATATTAAAATTTCTAAATGGAATTTGTTTTTTTTCAAAAACTGTCATTGTTGCATTCTTTTGCGCTATTTTAATTTCAGATAGACTCTTATTTTTAATATAATCGTAGGATTTTAATACTTGTGAAAAATTAATTTTTTTTTTACTTTTTTCTACTACATCATAAAAAGTATAAAAACTATTTTTTGGTCCATCAAGATAGAATTGCATTAAACTATGATTATCTCTTGGCATTAAAGAAATAAAAGGTAATAAACCTTTGGATTTTTTTCCAAGACTTTCGGCTATTAATTGCTGGTACCACCTAAATAAATCATCAGAACTCTCATCATAATTTAAAATTATTGAATTTAGCTTTTTCTTCTTGATATAAAAAATTGTAGAAAAAACGCTATCGACTAACCCATTTATAAAAACTTTATTTTTAACAAGGTTATTATAATTCTTAAATTTTTTCTCATTCAATCCCATTAAAATAGATGGCAGCATACCTACTTCAGATAATACTGAGTATCTTCCGCCAATATAATTCCTATGATCTATTATTTCACACTTAAGTTTGTTGGCGAGATTTCGTAGGTAATTATTCGATTTCTCACAAATAAAAATACTGTTTTTTTTATTTTGTAATGTATAAAAATTTGAGATTGTTTCTAAAGTATTTCCAGACTTCGAAATAACAATGTTAAGATTTTTCTTTGGTTTATAGTTTTTCTTTGATAAAACTAAATTATCAAAAAAAGTAAAATTTTTTTTAATTTTAAACTTTAAAAAATTATATATAGCCTTTATTCCTAAAGCAGAACCACCAATACCAATTATACTAAAATTTGAAAATTTTTTATATTTTTGAATTTTATTTTTATCAAAACTATATTTATATTGATTTGTTAAACTATTGAAAAATTGACTACTTGATAAGTTTTTTAATATCACTTTAATTTTTTTTCTATTACTTGAAAAATTATTCTTAACACCAAACTTTTTTAAAGTTATATTTTTCGTTAACATCAATTATTTTTTAATTTGCTTCAAAACAAAATCCTCTACAGATTTATCCGTTGAATTTGATATATTAGAAGTGTTTTCTGAGTCCTCATTTTCAAATAATTTCTCTATATCTTCGTCTATTTTTTCAGATATTTCTTCACTATCTTCACTTACTTTTTTTTTTGGAACTGGTAACTCTCCATATTGTGGTGGTAGTTCAAGAGGATTTTTTTTTTCAATTAAAAATTCATCACTATTCTCTCGCTTTGCTCCAGTTAAACCATCTTTTACAGATTGGCACGATGTTATGAGTATTAATAAAACTAGTAATTTAAAATTTATTTTATTCATTTTGTAATTTTTTCTTATCGTAAAATAATTCAACAAAAATAAGGCAAAATATTCCTATAGTAATAAATATATCAGCAATGTTAAAAACAAACCAATGAATATTATTATAGTTTAAATCGATAAAATCTGGAACAGCAGAGTAATATAATCTATCAAATAAGTTTCCTAATGAACCTCCTAAAATCATAGCAAAAAAATAACCTCTTAGATCTTTTGAAGTAACTACAAAATAACAAATGATTATATTTATTATAACTATTAGCGAAGTAATTAAATTATATATAAAGTCATTTTCGAATGATAATAAACCAAACCCAATTCCACTATTCCAAACTAAAATAATATTTAAATAGTTATTAATAAAAATATCTACTAAACCGTCTCTCTCAGCAATATTTAAAATATGATATTTTGATATTCTGTCTAAAAAAAAAATTACAATAATAAGTAGAAAATAAATTAAAATTTTCTTTAAAGATATTGCTTTCATTTATTTTAAATGTCCGTGCCTCTCACATTTATCTTTTGATATTTTCCAACATATTTTACATTTTTCACCTTCGGCTTTTAAAGCCTCTACATTAATTTCCTCTGAAGATTTTTCATCTAATTTAACTTCAGCATGAGAAGTAATACAAATCTCGGAAAAATTGTAGTTTTTTGCCAAACTGAAGTAATTTTTATTTAAATTTATTTTAACATTTGCTTCTAGACTAGAACCAATTATTTTTTTTGATCTTAAAGTTTCTATACTTGAATTAACAAAATTTCTTATTGTTATTAATTTAATCCAATTTTTATCAATAGTTTGGTTTTTCCAATTTTCAGGTATTTCAGGAAATTCTTTTAAATGAATACTGCTATTGGCATTTTTGTTTAGTAATTTAAAAATTTCTTCAGTTGTAAATGATAAAATTGGAGCGAACCACTTTAACAAGCAATCTAGAATAACGTTTAGAATTAAAATACAATTTAATCTTTTTTTAGAATTTTTTTCATCACAATAAAGTGTATCTTTTCTTATATCAAAATAAAATGATGATAAATCTACAGTACAAAAATTTAGTAAATCCTTATACATGTTGTGGAAGTTGTATATCTTAAAGTTTTTTTTGAAATTATCGTTTAATACAGATATTTTATGTAGCATATATTGTTCTAGCTCTGGCAAATCATCAATTTTAATTTTGTTTAAATCAATATTAGAAAAATTATCATTTAAGTTTCCCATTAAATATCTAAATGTATTTCTTATTTTTCTATAAGCTTCAGCATGTTGTTCTAAAATTGAATAATCAATTCGAAGATCTTCTGCATAATCAGAAGATGCAACCCAAATTCTCAGAATATCTGCTCCGTACTTTTTAAGTATTTCATCAGGCGAAATAACATTTCCCATTGACTTTGACATTTTTAGACCTTTGCCATCAACAACAAAACCATGAGACAGAATTGAATCGAACGGAGCTCTTCCTCTCGTTCCGCACGACTCAAGTAAGGATGAATGAAACCACCCTCTATGTTGGTCAGAACCTTCTAGATACATAGATGCTGGCCATTTTAGATCTTCTCTTTTTTCGAGAACATAAGCATGAGTAGATCCACTATCAAACCAAACCTCAACTATATCTGTCATTTTTATGTAGTCCTCACTTTTATATTTTTTTCCCAAGAATTTTTGCGTATCTCCCTCAAACCAACAGTCGGCTCCCTCCTTTTCAAATATTTTAGCAATATTTTCTGTTACCTCTTCATCAATTAAAACTTGATTTGTTTTTTTTGATAAAAATACTGGAATTGGTACTCCCCACACTCTTTGTCTAGAGACACACCAGTCTGGTCTTAGTTCGATCATTGATCTTAATCTTTCTTTTCCTTTATTTGGAAAAAAACTTGTTTCATCAATAGATTTTAAAGCCTTAGCCCTTAATCCATGACTCTCCATTGAAATAAACCATTGTGGCGTTGCTCTATGAACTAGAGGTGCTTTAGATCGCCAAGAATGTGGATAAGAGTGAATTAATTCACCGTTAGATAGTAACTTTTTATGTTCTTTTAATTTTTCTATAACTATTTTATTTGCTTTAAAAATATGTATTCCCTCAAATACTGGTACATGCTTTGTATATTTACCATCGTCATCAACTGTTTCCTCGGCTTTAATTTTATTCTTTAAACATAAATTAAAATCATCAGGTCCATGGCTAGGAGCGCAGTGTACAATGCCAGAACCTTGTTCGATAGTCACGAAGTTTGCTTCTAACATTGGTATTTCATAGTCAAATCCAATACTTGAAAACGGATGCTCACATATAGTGCCATTAAAATCCTTTCCTAAAAAAGTATCAACTTTGCTAAATTTTTTAATATTACATTCTTCAATTAAAGATTTAAGCAAATCATCTGCAAGAACAATATTTTTGTTTTTAAAATCTGTTTCGTCCTCTATTTTTATAATTGAATACTTTAAATTTGGATTGTACGCTAAAGCTCTATTTGCTGGAATTGTCCATGGGGTTGTTGTCCAAATTATAATTTCTTTATTAACAAGATTTTTATTTTGTGATTTTTTTACATTAAAGGCAGCATAAATCGTATCAGACTTGTGGTCCATGTATTCAACCTCTGCATCGGCCAATGCAGTTTTTTCTACTGTTGACCAAAGAACTGGTTTGTAACCTCTGTAAAGACTACCTTCTTTTAAAAATTTTCCAAGTTCCCTCACAATTTGTGCCTCGGCATCAAAACTCATTGTTGAATAGTAATTATCCCAGTCACCTATTACGCCTAGCCTCTTAAATTGTGTCTTATGTACCTCAATCCATTTTTTGGCAAAGTCTCTACACTCTTTTCTAAATTCATTTATTGGAACTTCTTTTTTATTTTTTTTATTTTTTTTATACTGTTCCTCTATTTTCCACTCAATTGGTAAACCGTGGCAGTCCCAACCTGGTACATAAACGGAATCCTCTCCGTTCATTTGGTGAAATTTTGTGACAATATCTTTCAATATTTTATTAAGCGCTGTACCCATATGTATATTCCCATTAGCATATGGCGGGCCGTCATGAAGAACGAATTTTTTATTTCCCTTTTTTTCAGTTCTTAATTTTTTGTATAAATTAATCTTATCCCAGTATTCAACTAGTTCAGGCTCCCTTGTAGGAAGATTAGCTTTCATTAAAAATGCAGTTTTTGGAAGATTAATATGTTCTTTGCTCATAAAATTATAACTTTTTTGCTTTAATTAAATCTAACTTAATTTGTTTCCTAAGTTGATCAACTCCATTAAATTTTTTTTCACTTCTTATAAATTTTGTAAAATTTACAGTTATTTTTTTATTATAAAGATTTTTTGAAAAATTAAATATATTTACTTCTAAAAGAATTTTTTTTTCATTAAAAGTAGGCCTATAACCCAAATTTGCAATACCTTTTAATTTTTTCTTACTATTTTCAATGTTTAAACTAACAGCATATACGCCAGGTTTTGCAATCACATAATTTCCAATATCGATATTACATGTTGGATAACCTATTTTTTTTCCAATCATTCTTCCCTTCTTAACAATCCCCTCTATAGACCATTTTCTATTTAAAAATCTATTAGCTCTTTCAAGTTTTCCTTTTTCCAAAAGTTTTCTTATTACAGATGACGAAATAATTTTTTTATTTTTTTTAAGCGGTGAGGGATTAATTATTTTATATCTATATTTTTTTTCTAGATTTTTAAGTAGTTTAACATTTCCTTCTCTTTTATTACCAAATCTAAAATTGTTACTAACAAAAATAAATTTGGCGGAAAGTTTTTTAAAAATTACTTTTTTTATAAAATCATTACAATTAATTTTAGAGAATTTTTTGTTAAAATTTTTATTTATTACAAAATCGACCTTAAAATTTTTAAATAGTTCAATTTTTTGATCAAAATTAGAGATTCTATAATTTTTAATTTTTTTATTAAAAAACATTTTAGGAATAGGGTCAAAGGTTATTACTCCAATTTTAAGTTTAAGTTTCCGTTTATAGATTTGTGCTTTTTTAAATAATTTTTGGTGACCTAAATGCATTCCGTCAAAATTACCGATCAGAAGTATAGATCCCCTATGAACTTTTTTTATATTAAAGTTTTTGTAACTAGTTATTTTTACCATTTTAATTTTGACTGAATATAATCAACTTCAACATTATACCTATCTAATAATTTATTTAAATTACTCTTTATTTCTTTTTTATGAATACCACTTGATATCAATAAAGAATTAAAATTTTGATTATTTGCACCTCTTATATCTGTATTTAAATTATCTCCTATACATAAAATTTTTTTATTCTTTAAATCAATAGATTGATTGTAAACCAAGGGATAAGGCTTACCAAAATAATCTACTTTACCACCAAGATCTTGAAATATTTTAGCAATCGATCCTGCACAAAACTCTCTTTGATGACCTCTGTCAACAATTAAATCAGGATTGGTACAAATCATTTTTTTATTTATTTTATTTTTAAATAATTTTTTATAATAATCTAATGAGTCTTCGCGATCTTCAAATAATCCGGTACACAGCAAAAAATCAGATTGTTCAATATTGTCTACTTTGTTTTTTTCAAATAATTTAAAGAGATCAAAATCTCTAAAAGGTCCAATATGATAAAATTTTAAATCCTTACAATTGTCATTTAAATAATTAAGAGCTGCTTGACCCGAGGTATAAACATTTTTACATTTTTCACTATCCAATCCCATTTTTTCCAAAAAACTTATTACTGATTTATTAGGCCTTGGGGCATTGGTTAACAAAACATATTTTTTATTTTTTTTTTCAAGTTTGTTAATTACATTAACTGCATCATCAAATAAATTTATTCCATCATGTAGCACGCCCCAGATGTCAATAAAAAAAATGTCAAACTCATCTACAACAGATTTAAGTCCTTTGTTGTCTAAATTAATGGTCATCATGGACATATAACTTAAAAATCTCAATATTTCTTTGTTTTTTTGACGTTTATAAATTTTACCAAGTATCTTGAAATAATCAGTTTCTGCCTTTATATGAACCTCATATTTAAAGGAGTTTTATATGAAATTTAAACCTTTGCACGACAGAGTGCTTATTGAAGTTTTAGATAGTAGCGAGAAAACGGCTGGCGGAATTATTATACCTGATACGGCCCAAGAAAAACCACAAGAAGGAAAAGTTGTTGCTGTGGGTGGAGGAGCAAAAACCGAAGATGGAAAAATTTTACCGATGGATGTTAAAGTTGGTGATAAAGTTTTGTTTGGAAAATGGTCTGGCACAGAAGTTAAGATTGATGGTAAGGAATATAGCATAATGAAAGAGTCAGACATAATGGGTATTTCGAGTAAAAAATAAAAAATAAATTAAGGAGAATATAATGGCAAAAATAGTAAAATTCGACTCAGAAGCAAGAGCATCAATGTTAAAGGGTGTTGATATTCTTGCTAACACAGTAAAAACTACATTAGGTCCAAAAGGTAGAAATGTTGTTATAGATAAATCTTATGGAGCACCAAGAACTACAAAAGATGGTGTTACAGTTGCAAAAGAGATTGATCTTGAAGATAAATTTGAAAACATGGGTGCTCAAATGGTTAAAGAGGTTGCAAGCAAAACAAACGATGAGGCTGGAGATGGTACCACTACTGCAACAATTTTAGCACAAGCTATAGTTAAAGAGGGCTGTAAATACGTTACAGCAGGTATGAACCCTATGGATGTAAAAAGAGGAATTGATGCAGCTGTAGATCAAGTAAAACAAAAATTAATTTCATCAGCTAAGAAGGTAAAAGATAGTGATGAAATAGCTCAAGTTGGAACTATTTCTGCAAACGGAGATAAAGAAATTGGCAATATGATTTCTAAAGCAATGCAAAAAGTTGGTAATGAAGGTGTTATTACAGTTGAAGAAGCTAAAGGAATTGAAACTGAACTGGACGTAGTTGAAGGAATGCAATTTGATAGAGGATATTTATCTCCTTATTTCATAACTAATGGAGATAAGATGACAACTGAATTGGAAAACCCTCTAATACTTTTGCATGAGAAAAAATTGACAAACTTACAACCTATGGTTCCACTGTTAGAAGCTGTAGTTCAAGCAGGTAGACCATTAATGATAATTTCTGAAGATGTTGAAGGAGAGGCTTTAGCAACTTTAGTTGTAAATAAATTAAGAGGAGGTTTAAAAGTTGTAGCTGTTAAAGCTCCAGGTTTTGGAGATAGAAGAAAAGCTATGTTAGAGGATATAGCTATTTTAACTGGGGGACAAGTTATCTCTGAAGACTTAGGAATTAAACTGGAAAATGTAAAATTGAATGATTTGGGTTCTGCAAAAAGAGTTAAAGTTGATAAAGAAAATTCTACAATTGTAAGTGGATCAGGTAAAAAATCAGATATTGAAGCTAGATGTGGTCAGATAAAACAACAAATCGATGAAACAACTTCTGACTATGATAAAGAAAAACTTCAAGAAAGATTAGCTAAACTTGCTGGTGGTGTTGCGGTTATTAAAGTAGGTGGTGCCACAGAAGTTGAAGTTAAGGAGAGAAAAGATAGAGTTGAAGATGCTCTTAACGCGACGCGAGCAGCCGTTGAAGAAGGAATCGTAGTTGGCGGTGGTTGTGCACTTCTTTATGCTTCCCAAGATCTGGATAAAGCAGTCAAAGTTAAAGGTGATGACCAAAAAGCTGGGGTTGAAATAGTTAAAAGTGCTCTACAAGCTCCGATAAGACAAATTACAAAAAATGCTGGTGTTGATGGCTCAGTAATAGTTGGAAAACTTCTAGAACAAAATAAAGCTTCACATGGCTACGATGCACAAACAGAACAATATGTTGATATGTTCAAAGAAGGAATAATTGACCCTGTAAAAGTAGTTAGAACAGCATTACAAGATGCTGCATCAATTTCTGGATTGCTAGTAACAACCGAAGCAATGATCGCAGACAAGCCTGAGGAAAAAGACTCTGGACCAGCAATGCCTCCTGGTGGAATGGGTGGAATGGGTGGAATGGGTGGAATGGGAATGTAATCCCCATTAATCTCAAACAAAAATTCAAAAAGGGCAGTTTTTACTGCCCTTTTTTTTTATCTATACGAAAATCATTAGTGATGAAGGAATGATGAAGGATTGTTTATTTTTTAGGTAACAATTTATTTACTTTAGACATAAATTTTTTATTTTTCTTAAGTTTATTTCCTATATCAGCAGTAAAATTTATATCTAATTTTATTAATTCATTCATTCATGCGTAAATTTTAATCACTATTTTTTTTTGAATCATTTATTATTTGAGTTGCTTTAGCAAAAATTAGAGATCTGTCGCTTTTTTTTAATATTTTAAGTTTCTTTTTTTTAAATACTTTTTTGAAGTCTTTGCCAAATTTATCTATGACTATTTTTTCTGCTTCTTTAATAGTTCTAAAATTTCTTGGACCTAATGAACCAATATTTAATCTTTTTTTATAATTATATGCGCTTACAGATGTAAATTTATTTCCTTTGCTGGTTAAATAATCCTTTTCATTTAATAAGTCCGCAAATTCAGAGTCCGTGAGTTTGTCATTTAATAATCTCAATTCTTTAAATTTTTCATCAGTTATTCTATTAGGAAATAAAGTTTTTACAGCGATATCATATTTTTTTAACATGATAGATAAATTATCCTTACTATATGCCAGATCTTCCTGAATAATTTCCCCATCTTTCTCTACTTTAAGTTTAATAGTATATCTTCCAGATCCTTTTTTTCCGTACTCATATATTTTCAATCCAGGACAATCTTTAAGTCTTTTTTTAATCTTAATTACCTCAGTAGAGTTAATAGTTTCGTACTGAGGTGGTGTGCCAATAGGTTTTTCAGTTTTAAAAGAACCATATTGATTTTTGCTTTTAAATTCAGAGTTATCCATTTCAAATTTTAACCTACCACTAAAATGAAGTCGAGCATTGTTCTAAAATATGAGGAGAAAGATGCTTTCGTTCACGCTTGTTTTTAACTGATAAAATATAGGAGAAAGATGCTTTCGTTCACGCTTGTTTTTAACTGATAAAATATAGGAGAAAGATGCTTTCGTTCACGCTTGTTTTTAACTGATAAAATATAGGAGAAAGATGCTTTCGTTCACGCATCAAAAAAATCATCTTTTGAATTGCTTTGAAATTGCTTTAAATAGTGATGAACAGTGATGAAGGAATTTTCAAAATGTTAAGTAAATCAAGTATTATTAGAAACCAGTATGAGAATGTAAAAAGTTTCCCCAATTAAAATACTAAAATTTATATAAAAAACCCTCGGATAATAAATTTCGGGGGTTTTTTTTCTTTAGAAATTTTTATTTTCTCCTTTTCTTACTTATTCCAAGTTTTTCACTGTGACGTAGTCTTAATATAACAATTGCAGATGCTATTAGAACAATTGCTATTGCCTCATAAACTAGTGCTGATGGATCCATCTCTTTGCCCTGTAATATTATAAACCGAGAAAGTGCAGTAATTGCAATTAAAAGAGGTAATGTAATACTAATAGATTGTTGATCCCAAAAAACTCTTACCATTGCCAAAACTTCTAAATAAAGAAACATTAAAAGTAGGTCTGCTAAAGTTACCGACTGATTGTTAGCCATTAATTTAATTTCTAGAATTACAGCAATTATTGTGCTAACTAAGATAATACTTAGTAAACTAAGTTGTAAATATTTTACTAAATCTTTCATTTTATATGACTATTACTTTTTAAAAAGTAATTCAAATGGTAAATCGTCCTTAAAAAAAGCTTGTAATTAAACAAAAATAATTTTTACCAAATACAAACCAAAAGCCACAGCTGGTCCTATACCAAATGCAAAAATTAAAGTACCTAAACCTACTGTACCGCCAAGATACCAGCCTATGCTAACAACAGATATCTCTAGAAATGCTCTTACAAGGGCAATAGGTAGATTTGTTTTTTTTTGCAACCCAACCATCAAACCGTCTCTTGGTCCTGCACCTAAATTTGCAACTAAATAAATACCCCCACCTATTCCAACAGTCACAACAGCTACTATAGCTAAAAATAATTTTATTAAATAGCTTTCAGGTGTTGGGACAAATCTTATACTTAAATCTATCATTAGAGCAATTATTAATGCATTTAGTATGGTTCCCATCCCGGGTTTTTGTCTTAAAGGTATCCAAAAAAATAATACGATAAGACTTATAATTAAAGTGATTGTACCTATTGATAAATTTACGTTTAGAGAAATGCCTTGAGCTAAAACACTCCAAGGAGAAGCTCCTGAGTAAGAAACTATTAAAAGTCCTTCACCCAAACCAAATAATGTAAGACCAAAACACAAGAAAAAAAATGATGAAAATTTTGGTTTTAAATTCAATGGTTTGCTTGAACTCCATGAAACTTTGGGTATTTTTTTTATAGATAAAAACATATTTATAATGCTATTTACTATTTGTTGGTGTTAAATACCAATAATTAAATGAAGAATATTTTATTTTTTTTTATATTTATTATTTTCACAACTAATGCAAATGGGCATATAGCTGACTATTTAAATTTAAAAAAAATATATATGGAAATTTTTAAGGACGGTAAAAATATTGGTTTTTGTGAATATAAATTTATACAAAAAGATAGTTTTTTAGAAGTTCAAAATATCACTAAATTTAATGTAGATCTGTTAGGGTTAAAAATTTTCACAATTGATAGTCATGGTACAGAAGTTTACAAAAATAATAAATTAATTTCTTTTAAGTCTAAAACTTATCAAAATAAAAAACAAAAGTTTGTAAATCTTAATTTCAAAAAAAAAACAAACAATTTTTTTATAGAAGGCTCTTCTTTTGTTGGTTTTGCTAGTTTGAATAATGTAGTTGGAAACTGGTGGAATCATGATCTTTTAAAAACGGATACACAAATAAGCCCTTTATCTGGTAGCATAAAAAAACAGGTGGTAAGTTTTATTCAAAAAGAAAAAATAGAACTTTACGGAAAAGAATACAATACACACAAGTTTAAATTAAAATCTTTAGATACAAACTTGCCGAAAGATAAAAAATTAGATTTTGATATTTGGATTAATCCAAAAAATAATTTAATTCTTAAGGTTTCTTATAATAGAATGGGAACTTGGGAATATAGATTGAAAACTTTGAATTAAATTTTAATTATTATTTTTTTTTCTCTTATTCGCTATTAATTGTGTTAAAGAATCAACCATTAAATCTGATGCTTTAAAAATTTCACTTGGTTTAAACTCATACGATAAATTTTTATCTTGATTAGTCTTATCTTCAATTACAATTCCTTCATCAGGAGAGTTATTTTTAATATATATTAATAGTAGCCACTGATCATCATCACTTTCATCCCATTTTATAAAAATTTCTCCAGTTTCAAATCTATGGTCAATACATCTTAAAATAGACATTTGCCTAGTTATATGCTTTTTATTTAATTGAAATACTAAACTTGATGCACTTCTATAGTAACTCTCGAGAGCAAACTCAATTTTTTGTCTAGCAATTGTATAGTCTCTTTCTTTTTTGAGAAGAGTTTCTCTATCTTCGTCACCTTGAATCTTAACACCCAAAGCCTCCACTCTTTCACGTATTTTTTGATCCCTAATTACTCTATATTTATCTTTTAATTTTTCTATTCTATCTTGTAGACTGGAATAATCTTGTCTTTCTTCCTTAAGTGATAGTTTTTCAAGTTGTTCAAGTTCCTTTATTTCTCTTATTCTAAATTTTTCAATTTGTTTTTCAATTTTTAGCTGCTCAAGGAATTTTCTTTGTTTTTCTGCTTGCTCCTGTCTGATAATTGCCTGTTCTTTTCGTAAAAATAATTTTATATCTCTAGCTCTTTCTTTTTCAATTTTAATTTCATCTTTAAGCATTTGTTCTTTGAGTTTCTTCTTTATTTCATTTTCATCTTTTATTTTCTTTTGTGCTTTAATTTTTTCCTCCTCAATTCTCTCTAGTTCCTCAATTTTTTTTCTTCTAGTTTCATCTTTTCTAAGAATTTTGTATTCATTTATTGTAGTTGAAACCCTCTCAAAAAACTTTTGGAGAAAATTATCAATTGATACGAAAGGATTAAAATTAATTTTAAAATCTGGTTTTAATGAGTCTTGAAAATTTATAATTTTAAGAAGGATTTGATTTTTTTTTTTTAATGTATATTTAAGGTTTTTAAATTTTTTGAGTCTTTTAATAGAAGATTTTTTCCTTGTTTTTTTTATTTTTCTATTTAAAAATTTATTTTTTTTTAATTTTTTTTTTTTTAACTTAATTTTATTTTTTTTTTTATTTTTTTTAATACCTGGCTTGTATTAAGATTTATCAATTTATTTTTGATAAATATAGTCTCTTGTATTGGGTGTTGAAGAAAGTTTTTTTGAAAGTTGTAATTGAAATACAACCTGATCACCCCATTTAAAAGCCATTTCGCAACTAACTAGATAAAATTCCCACATTCTTAAAAATCTCTCATCAAACATTTGTAAAACTTGACTTTTTTTGTTTAAAAATCTTTCTTTCCAATGTCTTAATGTGTGCGCATAATGCATTCTTAAAACTTCAACATCAGAAAGCACTAGTCCCGATCTCTCGATTGGGTAAGTGATTTCACTTAAACTGGGAGTGTAGCCGCCAGGAAAAATATATTTAGTAATCCAAGGTTGTGGGTCTCTAGGTGGATTAATTGATCCTATAGTATGTATAAGGGAAATACCATCTTCTTTAAGTAATTTATAAACTGAATTAAAAAAAGTTTTATAAAATTTTCTTCCCACATGTTCAAACATACCAACGCTTACAATTCTATCAAATTTTTCATCGAGATGTCTATAATCCAGTAGTCTAAATTCAACTTGGTTTTCAAGATTTAATTCTTTTGCTTTTTTTTTACTATAATTAAGTTGGTTCTCAGAAAGAGTAATACCCAATACTTCACATTTAGATTTTTGAGCAATATCAAGGGCTAAAGTCCCCCATCCACTTCCTATATCTAAAACTCTTTGATTTTTTTTTAAATCAAGTTTTTTAATAATATGATTTATCTTATCTTGTTGAGCTTCCTCTAAAGTATTATTTTCATTTTTAAAATAAGCACATGAATATTGTCTTTTTTCATCTAAAAATAAATCATAAAGTTTCTCAGATATATCATAATGGTGAGCCACATTTTTTTTTGATTTTTTTGCAAAATTAAAATTAGTAAAAGTTCTAAATATTCCTTTAATTTTATTCATTATCATTCCATAATTATTAATTTCTTTTCTCCCTATATTTTTAAAAGCAATTTCTAAAAATTCTGTCAAACTTCCGTTTTCAATGACTAATGATCCGTCAGCGTATGCTTCGCCAAAATATAAATCTGGATGAAAAAGAAGTTTATAATGTAATTTTTTATCCAAAATTTTAAGTGTAATTGGTATTTTTTTTTGAGGGATACCAATAGTATATTTTTTTTGGTTACCATCTATAAGAATAAATCCATCCGTTTTAATAAGATTATTTAAAAAATTTACTAATTTCATTTTATGCAACCTTTAAAAAATCTGATTTAAATTTTAGTTTATTTAAATCGTTAAATAGTTTTTGTTTATCATGCTTATTCAATAAACCTAGAGGGGGGAGAAGGTTCTTATAAGAACTGTTTGATTCTGATAAAAAAGTATGTACACCTGATATTAAATTAAAATTATCAAAGACATCTCTAACATTGCACATTTTTTCATCAAAATTTTGATTTTTTTTATTTTTAAAATCATCATAAACTTTTCTTGCTAGATTTCCCGTAACATTGCATGTTGCACTTATAATACCGCTACATCCTAATTTAAGACCTTTTAAAAGTTTAAGTTCTGATCCAGGTAAAATAGAAAAATTTTCTAAATTAATTTTATCATACAAATTATACGAACTATCCTTAACACCAACTATTTGATTAGGATATTTTTTTGCTAAATCGCTCACGCATTCTACACTAAATTTATAACCACATAATTTTTCAAAATTATATAAAATTACTTTTGACGAGGGCACCTTCTCAACTATTTTTGAAAAAAAATTAATTGCATCTTTATCTCCATAAAAATAATAAGCTGGTGGCATAATTAAAAATTTATCAAAATTAAAAGATTTAGCAGCACTCATAAATGTTATGGTGTCGTTTAATGAATTAAAACCTGTTCCAAAAATGAAATTTTCTTTGTACCTGCTTTTAGAACTTTGTTTAATTAAATTAATTTTTTCATTAAACGAAATTAGTTGTGCCTGCCCAGTGCTACCCAGCATTACAACACCATGGCAACCTTGATCTATTAAATTTTCGGCATGCTTTATTGTTTTATTAATATCTAGGGATAGATTTTTATCCAAAATAGATACTGCAGCCGCATAAATGCCATTAATTTTACTCATAAATAAAACTTATATAAAAAAAAAATTTAGTAAAGATTATAAGATATTTTATGAAAATTTTAACTATTCAAAATAGAATGGGAATCGGTGATATGGTAATTTTTTTACCGTTTATTGAGGCGATAGCAAATAAATTCAATACTCCTGTTTCTTTGCTAGTAAAAGAAAACTCAAAAGCTAGTCATTTTTTAGATAACAATAAAAATATTAAAGATATCATAATACTTGATAGGGATAATGAAAAAAAAAATGGTATCCATGACGGTTTTTTGGGATCAATAAAATTAATTAAAGAATTAAAAAATTATAATTTTGATAAGGTATTTATTTTTAATTCATCTCTTAGATTTAAATTAATTTGCCAGTTTGCATCTATAAAGTCTATACACCAATACCCTTTATTTAAAAAAAAAAAGCAACATTTAATTTTGACAGCACAAAATTTTTTAAACAAAGAATTGAATATACAAGTCAATAGCAACCCTTATATTCTCATAAATGATAAAGATGCTCAATATGCAAAGTCAAAATATAACTTTTCACCGGAACAAAAAAATATTTTATTGGGTATTGGAGGATCGGGCGAAACAAAAAGAATTCCTTCTAAAATTTTTTTAAAATTTATGGAGTACTGCACTAAAGAATTTGAATGTAAATTTTTTTTAGCAACAGGAGGTAGGACTGGGGAACAAAAAATTCTAAATGAAATATTAAATACCAAATTCAAAAAAAATTGTATACGACTAGATAAACTTGAAATAAATAAAACGTTACCAATTATAAAAAATTGTGACATCTCAATTTGCAATGATTCTAGTTTTAGTCATTTATCAGCGGCAATAAAAATTCCAACAATTGTTTTAATGGCAGATACACCTATACTTTATGGAAGTTACAGTCCTCAAATGTTTCCAATAATTCCAGATAACGTTAAAACTGTTGGTCATAATACATTAGGGAAAAATAATATAAATCCTGAAAAAATTTTTAAAAAATTTAAAGAAATTATTTATTAAGTTAAATTTTTAAGTACTACTTCTTTGGCTTCATTAACAATTGATGCAAGTCTAGAAAGTTCAGGACTAATATCTGGGTGTATCTTTTTCATAATTTTTTTATATGAAACTAAAACTTGATCTTTAGAATATTTTTTTTTTGGATCTAAATTTAAAATTCTATAAGCTTCTTCAATTGAAATATTTTGGTTATTTAAATTTTGATTTAAATTATTAAAATTAAATCTACCTGAACTCCTTAAAAATCTTAAAAGACCCCAAATTCTAAATATTTGTAGCAGAGTAAGTCCTGCTTTTGTTTTTATTAATGGCAGAATCATCATTATAAAGGGTAAAGAAAATATAAATCTACCAGCATAGGCCATTATGACAGCAAGAATTATTGAAGAAATGATAGTAAAAGTTCTTATACTTTTAGAAATTTTTGAACTTGAAGTTTTTACAAACCAATTAAGGATAAGATAAAGTATGACAAAAATAATAAGTGTTAAGAAAAAAATATTCATGTAATAAATATATCTATGAAAGTACCACAATTAGCTAAAAAACTTGAGAAGAAAACATGTCACAATAAAACTTGGGATGATCATTATAGCTGGGTACACCAAAAAAATATTTTGGAAGTCTTAAAAGACAGTTCTAAACTTCAACCAGAAGTAAGAGATTACTTGAATAATGAAAATTCCTATACAGAAGATCAGCTTAAAGATACAAAGAATTTACAAAAAAAATTGTTCAATGAAATAAAAGGCAGAATTAAATTAGACGATGAGTCTTTGCCATTTAAAGATAAAGTTTACGAGTATTGGACAAAAACTACAGAAAAAGGAAATTACTCAATAAAATTAAGAAAAAAAATTGGAACTGATAAAATCGAAGAAATATGGAATGGAGATTTAGAAAAAGAAAAACATAAAACAGAATATTTTGGAGTTGGAGATCTTGAAGTGAGTTTTAATGATAAATACTTAGCTTATTCGTTAGATCTCAAAGGTTCAGAATATTTTACAATTCATGTAAGAGATATTCAAACGAATAAACTCATTACTGAAAAAATTAAAGACACCTCGGGATCAATAGTTTTTAGTCCAAATGATAAATTTATATTTTATTCAAAATTGGACAAATATCACAGACCTAAAAAAATTTTTAGACATGAGCTTGGTTCTCAATTAGACAAAGACATACTTATATTCGAAGAAGATACAGAGGCGTTTACGGTTAACATAGGACTTAGTGCTGATGAAAAGTACTATTTTATAAATACGTCAGACCACAATACTTCAGAAAAATATTTTTTTTCTGTAGAAGAAGAACTGCCAAAACCAAAACTTATTCAAAAAAGAGAGAAAGGCATAATATATAGCGTTGGATCTTGGAATGGGTATTTTTATATGCATACAAATAAAAATGCTGAAGATTTTAAAATAGAGAGATGTAATGATTTATTATCCCAAAATTGGGAAACATTTATACCAGCTAAAGAAGAAACATTAATAGGTGGTCTTACTTTTTTAAAAAATTGGATGATTAGATCTGAAGTAACTAATGCTTTAGATAAAATATATGTAAGAAATATCAATAGTAATAAAGAAGAAGAATTAATATTTACTGATGAGGCTGTTTATGATGCTGGCGTGTCTCTTATGCAAAAAGACAAGGATACAGATTTAATTTATATTTCATATTCTACCCCAAAAACTCAATCAAGAACTTACTTATACAATTTAAAAACGAAAGAAAAAAAATTAGTAAAAGAACAAATAATTCCTTCAGGTCATAATTCAGAAAATTATATTGTGGAAAGACTTGAGTGCAATTCCCATGACGGAAGAAAAGTCCCAATTACTTTAACAAGGCATAAAAATACACCCATAGATGGTTCTGCAAATATTCTTTTGTATGGATATGGATCTTATGGTGCCTCTATGTCTTCTTCTTTCTCATCAACTAGAATCAGTCTTGTAAATAGAGATATTATTTGGGTAACAGCTCATATTAGAGGGGGAATGGAAAGAGGTATGAGGTGGTGGAAAGAAGGAAAGTTGATGAATAAAAAAAATACATTTAAAGATTATATAGCTGTTGCTAAATTTTTAATTGAAAAAAAGTATACTTCTAAAGGAAAAATCATTGGTATGGGTGGATCAGCTGGTGGTTTATTGATGGGCGCTGTTGTTAATCAGAGTCCAGAAATATTTCTGGGTATGGTAATGGCAGTACCTTTCGTAGATAGCTTAACTACAAATTTGGACCACTCTCTCCCATTAACCGTTGGAGAGTTTGATGAATTTGGAAATGCAAAAGATAATAAAGAACATTTTGATTATATTTATTCATATGCGCCTTATAATAATATTAAAAAAATGGATTACCCACATATTTTGATTACAACAAGCTTGAGCGATAATAGAGTTTTGTTTGATGAACCCCTTAAATTTACTGCCAAATTGAGAGAATTTAAAACTGATAAAAATATGCTTTTATTAAAAACTGAAATGAATGCAGGACATGGTGGAAAGTCAGGAAGAGATGGCGCTATAGAAGAAATTGCTTTTGACTATTCATTTATATTAAAAATTGCAAAAAAGATTTAGACTCAAGCTCTTGAATTCTAAAAATTAATTATCATATAAGACTTATAAAGTTGCCTAATGGGACTTTTATAACCTTGCTAACAAAGGAGGAAAAATGACAAGTAAGGACTTATCTATATTTAATTCACTTAGACCATTTTCAATTGGTTTCGACGATATGTTTGAGCAGTTTGAAAATATGTTGGGTAATGGTGGATTAACAATGCAATCAAACTATCCACCTTACAACATTAGGAAAACTGGCAAAGAAAAATACTCTATAGAAGTAGCTTTAGCTGGTTTTACAAAAAAAGATGTTGAAGTGGAGTTTGAAGACAACTTATTAACTGTAAAAACAAAACAGATTAATAAGTCTGAGGACAAAGGTGAAAATGGTGAAATTCTTCATAAGGGTATTTCTCAAAGACATTTTGCGAGATCATTTACTATTGCAGATGATGTAAAAGTAAATTCCGCAGAGCTTAAAGATGGTCTTTTGACTATAGCTTGTGAAAGGATTGTTCCAGAGTACAAAAAAAAGAAACTTATCGAAATTAAATAAGTTTATCCTTGCTTGTGGGGCCTAACCCCACAAGTATTAAAAACAACCCTTGGAAATAAAGCCAATTACCATTTCATTATCATTAACTTCAAACTTTCTCTCACAAGGAATTCCGTATTTTTTTGTTTTGTAAATCAATAATTTAGAACCTACATCTGTTTTAGATTCTTTGTCGGGTATCCCCATTGCTATTTTTAATTCTGAAACTGGCTGACCTATAAATTGGCTTAATTTATCGTTTTCTTTTTTAACAATTTCATCTGTTTTATCTGAAACAGTTTGACACCCAACTACAAATAGAACAAAAAAAATACTTATTGTAAATATTTTGATTTTGAACATTTAATAATTTTAACATATTAAATTTCATTAAATATTAAATTCTAGGTTGTATAATGTTGATAAAGTATTAATTTAAAGGGAATTTTAAAAGAGAATCAATTATCTATTATTTTAAGGAGAAAAATTATGTTTGAAAAATATTTTAATTATAAAGGCAATAAAACGGATTTTAAAACAGAGGTAATTGCAGGAGTTACTACTTTTTTAACGATGGCATACATAATGTTTTTAAATCCATTTATTTTATCAGGAGAAAAAGCAGGAGTTGATGCAGGATTCTTTGACTTTGGCGCTGTTTTTACGGCTACGATTTTAGCAACGGCATTAGCTTGTTTTATAATGGCTTTTTATGGAAAAACTTGGCCCATAGGTTTAGCGCCAGGTATGGGCATCAATGCATTTGTTGCATTTGGAGTGGTTGCTGGAATGGGATATACACCTCAGGCAGCTTTAGGAGCTGTTTTGGTTGCTGGTGTTTTGTTTTTGATTATATCATTAACACCTATAAGAGCTTGGCTCATCAACTCAATACCCAAGAGTTTAAAACTTGGCATAGGTGCTGGTATAGGTTTATTCCTGGCAATTATCGGTTTAGAAATAATGGGAGTCGTAGGAGATCATCCTGTTACGTTAGTTACTTTAGGTAACATTAAAAATCCTTTAGTTCTTTTAGGATGCCTAGCTTTTGTATCAATGGTTGTTATGGAAAAACTAAAGATTAAAGGGAATATTATAATTGGTATTCTGGTTTTTAGTATAATTGCATGGGCTACAGGTTTGTCAGATTTTTACGGTGTAGTTGGAGAAATACCTCCTATGACATATCTTTTCGACTTTGATTTAAAAGCTGCATTATCGGCAAGTATGTCTACTGTAGTTTTTACATTACTCTTCATTGACTTTTTTGATACCGCTGGAACTTTAACTTCCGTTGCAAATGTTGCGGGAAAAGTTGATAGCAAAGGTAGAGTTCAAGATATTAATAAAGCTATGCTATCTGACAGCGTTGGTACTGTTGCGGGTGCTTTAATGGGTACAACTACAGTTACAAGTTATGTGGAGTCAGGAGCAGGAGTAAAAGCTGGTGGTAGAACTGGTATGACTTCTTTAGTTATTGGAGTTTTATTTTTGTTATGTTTGTTTTTTGCCCCTCTTGCAACTAGCTTACCTAAAGAAATAGATGGAGCAGCGTTATTATATGTTGCAGTTCTGTTTGTTAGAAATATCACAGATATAGAGTGGGATGATATTGCTGAGTCTGCCCCAGCAGTTGTAGCTATGATTACTATGCCTCTAACGTATAGTATTAGTAATGGAATAGCTTTAGCATTTATTTCTTACGCTTTAATAAAAATTTTTACAGGCAAGTTCTCGAATACTTCCCCAGCTATTTGGGTCATTGCTATATTAAGTGTGATAAGCTTCTCAATAGCTTAAATTTAACTAAATAGGACTAGATTAAATACATCTAGTCCTATTTATATTTTTTTGAAATTTCTTTTAAATCTATTTCCTCATAATGTTCAGTAGGCTGAACTATCCAAGGATCATTTTCTAAATTAATTGGACAAAAGTCTGGAATAAATTTAGAGGATTTTTTTTTCCATAAACATGCAGTTTTAATTTCATTTATATAGTTTTTTACAGGTGGATACTTTTTTAACCAGTCTATGCTTTTATTAAGTGTTAATCCTGTGTCAGATAAATCATCAACCAACAAAACTTTTTGAAAATCTTTTTCCGATGCGATTGAGCTTATTTCTCTCGAAAAAATGAGTTCACCCTGTTTGTCCTCAATTCCCTTTCCTGAATAACTTTGTATAACTATATAAGCAGTTGGAAGTTTAAAAATTCTAGATAATATATCTATTATTGGAGCTGCTCCTCTCATAATGCCTACCAGAACTGTAGGTTTATAATTTTTATCAATTTCCAAAGCTAGCTTTTCTACAGTTGTGAGATATTCCTCGAAAGTTATTATTAATTTTTTATCCATTTATTGCTTTTATTATAGTATTAGATTTAATTAAATAGATTTATGAAAATTTTTGATTGTTTTATGTATTTTGATGAAAATATGATTTTAGATCTAAGGCTTAATGCATTGAATCGATATGTTGATTATTTTGTAATTGTAGAGAGCACTTTTACTCATAAAGGAGATAAAAGAAATTTAAAATTCGATATTAAAAAATTTGAAAAATTTAAAAAAAAAATTATTTATCTAGTCAAATCTGATGAACCACATGACTTAAATAAAATTAATAATGAGGATGATGATATTACAAAAGGAAGTAAATATATTTTTAATGCAGCAAAAAGAGAAAATGGTCAGAGAAATTTTATAAGTGAAGGACTGAAGAATGCTGATGACAACGATATAATCATGGTCTCAGATGTTGATGAAATCCCAAATCTAACAAATTTAGACTTAAAAAAAACTAATGAAAAAATTATTCTCTTTAATCAAATAATGTTCTATTACAAATTAAATTTAAAACTTCCTAATTTTATTTGGACTGGAACCAAGGCATGTAAAAAAAAATATTTGAATAGTCCACAATGGTTAAGAAATATAAAAGATAAAAAATTTCCTTTTTTTAGAATAGATACTTTTTTTTCAAATAATAAGTATATTGATGTAAAAATAGTCAAGGATGGGGGATGGCATTTTACAAATATAAAAAATGCCGAAGAAATACAAACTAAATTAAAATCCTACTTACACCATGTAGAGTATGAAATTAAACCTTTAACAACTCAGGAAATTGAAAATTTAATTAAAAATAAAAAAGCTATATATAATTTACATGCTGATAAAAGAGACAATAAATTTCATGAAGGAAAAAAACTAGAGAAGGTTGAAATGACAACATTGCCAGAATATATTCAATACAATTCCAAAATTTATAAAGATTGGTTGGATTAATGAAGGCTTATTGGGTAGCTATTTACAAAAGTTTAGATAACACAGATAATCTTGAAAAATATAAAGAAAAAGCTGCCACTGCAATAAAAAATTTTAATGGAAAATTTTTAGTAAGAGGAGGAAAATCGAAAACACTTGAAGGACCAGACTCTCCAAGAACTGTAATTATAGAATTTTCAAGTTTAGATGATGCCGTAAACTGTTACCATTCAGAAGAATATCAAAAAGCAAAAAAAGTTGCTGGTAAAATTTTTAATAGACAAATACAAATCGTTGAAGGAATTTAATATTGAATTGGCTCATCATCGATTGATCGCCATAAATACCAAGTAGCAACTGAACAATAAGGTGAAAATTTAGTATTTAATTTTTTAACAAAGCTTTTGGGGGGTAAATATTTCTTTTTATAGTTGTTTGAAATTGCTCTAAGAAGTCCAATATCCTGTATAGGCCAGATATTTTTTCTATTTAATGTAAAAAGTAAAATCATCTCTGCTGACCATCTTCCAATCTGCCTAAGGCCCGACAAGTAGATAATAGCGTCTTCATCTTTCATATGCTTTAATAACCTGGGATCAAATGTTTTATTTAAAAACTTTTTAGAAAGTTCTTTAATTCCTTTAACTTTTTGTCTACTCAGCCCACATTTTTTCAATTTTTGTGAACTAATTCTATTAATAACTTTTGGATGTATTTTACCGTTGCAAGTTCTTTTAAATTTTAAAAAAACTGAATTAGCCGCAGCTACACTTATTTGTTGTCCAATAATGCTTTTACATAGGGAGAAAAAAATATCCCCTCTGGTGGTAAGAGATTTATCATTATATTTTTTAATTAACTTTTTCATTATAGCATCTTTTGAGGATAAATATTTTTTTGCTGTGTTCCAATATTTTGGAGTACTACTCATGTCTGGCGGAAGATAGTTGTTTTTTAAGAGTTATTTCTCTTCTAAAAATAATCACTGAAGATGCTATTACAAGTATAGCACCAATTAAAGTTTTGTTAGAGGGAATTTCATCCCAAATTAAAAAGCCAAAAATTATTGCAAAAACTAAGGCTAAATATTTCAGAGGAGTAACAAGAGAAACTTCCGAAAATTTATATGATTGACTCAGCCATAAATTTGCCATGCCTCCAAACAATCCTATCATCGATAATAAAACTAAATCTTTAAAATCTGGTAATAACCAACCAAAAGGTATTGTTACTAATCCGGCAATTGTTATTGTGGCTGAAAAAAATAGTGAAATAAGCCATACAGGCTCTGTTGAAGATAACTGTCTTATACTGATTGCGACATAGGACATTCCTAAAACAAATATAACTGGAAAGATGTAGTAAATATTCAAGGAGCTTAATCCAGGTTCTGATATAATTAAAATTCCTATAAATCCAATAAGAACAGCCAACCACCTAAAATATCCTACTTTTTCTTTTAAAAAAAATATTGAGAAAATTGTAGTAAAAATTGGAGCTGCAAATGAAATGCTGACCACAGTAGCCAGGGGTAAATTTCTTAATGCAGTAAATATAGAAAGCAAAGCTAATAAACCAAAAAAGCACCTTGATAAATGTAATAAAGGTCTTTTAGTAATATAAAAATCTTTTATTCTTTGTTTTGGAATAATAAAATAATAAAAAACTATTCCAAAAAATCCTCTAAAAAATATTACTTGTCCTAATGGATAATTATCTGACCACTTTACAATCAAATCCATCACAGAAAACGCACAAACTGAGAGAAACATGTACAAAAAGCCTAATTGATTTTTAGAAAGCATAGGATTAACTTTAGAGTAATTAAAACAATAATCAATGGAAATAGCAGTTTTAGCTTTAGGATGTTTTTGGGGACCAGAAATTAAATTTAGTAAATTAAAAGGTATAGTAAAAACAGAAGTTGGATACTGCGGAGGTGAAAAAGAAAAAACGACTTATAAAGAAGTTTGTACTGGCAACACAAATCATGCAGAGGTTGTTAAGTTAGATTTTGATCCGAATCTAATTTCTTACGAAAAAATTTTAGATTATTTTTTTGAAATACACGATCCAACTACACTTAACTCTCAAGGTCCAGATTTTGGGACTCAATATCGAAGCGAAATATTTTATTTAAATGAAAATCAAAAAAATATTGCTCAAAAAGTAATAAAAAAATATAATATAAAATTTTCTGGTAATGTAGTCACAAAATTATCATTAATTAGAAATTATTGCCCTGCTGAGGAATATCATCAAAAATATTTAGAAAAAAATTAGAATGTCTCTAATTGAAACAGATTGGCTGGAAAAAAATATTAATAAAGTTAAACTTGTAGAATGTTCGTGGCACATGCCAAGCCAGAACCGTAATCCATTTAGAGAGTATAAAGATTCACACATTCCTAATGCAATTTTTTTTGATTTAGATAAAAACTCAAATCAAAATACTGATTTGCCCCACATGCTTCCAGAAAAGAAAAGGTGGGAGAATATTGTTTCTTCAATGGGAATTTCAAACGATGACAAAATAATTATATATGATAACTCTGATTTAATTAGTTCTTGCAGATGTTGGTATACTTTTTATTATTTTGGACATGACCCGAAAAATATAAAAGTATTAAATGGAGGATTGAAAAAATGGAAATTAGAGAATAAAATAACTACAAATATATTTCCAAAAGTTAATAAATCTAAATACGAAGCAAATGAATTTAAAGATCTCGTAGTAAATAAAGAAGAAGTAAATAAGAATATTAATCAACAAAAATTCAAATTAATAGATGCTAGAAGCAAAGCTAGATTTAATGGTTTAGAAAAAGAACCTAGATCTAATTTAAAAAGTGGATCAATACCTAAATCTCAATGTTTGCCTTTTAAAGATTTGATAAATACTGAAAATAATACTTTTAAAGATAAAAAAGAATTAAAAAAAATATTTTCTGATATTTTGGGTATTGAGAATTCATCTAAAATTGTTTTTTCATGTGGATCTGGGGTCACAGCATCGGTTTTAGCGCTTGCATATTCTTTAATTGATAATAAATATAGACCAATTATTTATGACGGATCGTGGTCAGAGTACGGAAGAATTTAAAACATGAAGAAATCAAAGAAAGTCCTATCTGTAATTATAGTTTTTTTTCTAGTTATTGCTTTAGTAATAATTGGAAGAACTCTAGTTGGAAATCATTTTAAAAAAAAATTTAGTAAAAGACCTGATCCAGGCATAATTGTTACAAAAGTATCAGAAAGCAAATTTTCTGAAAAAATAGAAAGTTTTGGAACTGCTATACCAAAAAAAAGTAAGTCTTTTAGAATTCAAAAAAGCGACTTGGCATCTGAACTCAAATTAAAAAACTATATCAAAAAAGGAGGTATTATTGTGAAGTTAAAAGAAAAAAATATAATAGCTCCTTTTGATGGAGTCCTTGGGTATAGAGGTTTGACTGAAGATGTCCTTGGATCAGATAAATCAATAATTATTACCTTAGATGATAGTTCGATAATTTTTGCTGATGTTAAGGTGCCTGAAACATTTGCAAATTTTATTAAAAAGGGATTGCAAGTAGATGCAAAATTTTCAGGTTATAAAAATAAAATTTATCAAGGTGAAGTTGATGGATATTCAAGCAGAATAAACGCTGATACCAGAAGTCTTTTAACAAGAATTAAAATTAATAATGAGCAATATGAGTTAATACCAGGTTCTTTATTGGAAGTTACTCTTAAATATAATGAAAGAACATCTCTAGGAGTGCCTGATACTAGTATAATTTTAGAAGGAGATAGCGCTTATGTCTACAAAGTTCTTGGTGACAATAGCGTAAATAAAACAAAAATTGAAGTAGGGATAAGAAATGAGGGAATTGTAGAAGTTATCTCTGGGCTAGAGGCACAAGATACAGTAGTTGCCGAAGGATTAAAAAAAATTAATCCTAGAGGAAAAATTAAACCAATTAACAAATAATGTTTATAACTGACTTAAGTATAAGAAGACCGGTAGTAGCATGGGTTATGTCTCTTATATTAATTGTATTTGGTATATTTGTATTTTGGAAACTGCCAGTGAGAGAACTACCTACTGGCATACAGCCTCCGGTAGTTCAAATAAAAGTGGACTACAAATCTGCTTCGGCACCAATAATAAACCAAGAGGTAACTCAAGTAATAGAGGATGTTATTGGAGGTGCTGAAGGTATAAAAAATATTGACTCAATATCTGAAAGTGGAAGAAGTACTATAAATATTGAATTTGATACAGAGATAGATTTAGATAATGCTGCTAATGATATAAGAGAAAGGGTAGCACGAATTGTTGACAATTTACCTGACGAAGCTGAAGCGCCACAAATTTTAAAACAAGCTGCTGGCTTCACAACAACTATGTGGTTAGCATTATCTTCCTCTACATGGAGTGATTTAGAACTTGGAGATTATGCTGAAAGATATTTGGTTGATCAATTTTCAAGTGTTAAAAATGTCGGTAGAATTAGAACAGGCGGGTTAAGAGAGTTAAGTATTAGAGTTTGGATTGATCCAATAAAATTAGCTGCAAATAATTTGACTATACAAGAAGTTGAGGCTGCTCTAAGAAATGAAAATGTAAGTTTGCCAGCAGGGACGCTTGAAGCAGATAATATTGACTTAACTCTAAATTTAGAAAAATCATATACAAATATAGATCAGCTTAACAACCTTGCAGTTAAAAAAGAAAAAAATAATATCGTAAGATTGTCAGATATTGCGGATATTGAATATGGCCCAGTCTCTGAAAAAACTCTTTTTAAAGCACAAAGGAAAGATAATTTAAATTTAAAAACTGTTGGTATAGGAATATACGCAAGAAGTGGAGCATCAACTGTAGAATTATCCAATGAAATAAAAAAAAAAATTGAAGAAGTTAAAAAAACTTTACCAGATGGATTAAATTTGGAAATTGCATTCAATAGGGCAAATTATGTTAGTGAGGCTATACAAGAAGTTTATAAAACTCTAGTAATTGCTTTTATTTTAGTTGTAATAATTATTTACTTATTTCTTGGAAATATTAAAGCTGTAATTGTTCCGGCGGTTGCTTTACCTGTAAGTTTAATTGCCTCATTTCTTGGAATCTATCTATTTGATTTATCTATTAATATTTTTGTTCTTTTAAGTTTTATTTTAGCAATTGGGATAATAACAGATGACTCGGTTATAATGACCGACGCAATATATAGGAGAATTGAAAATGGTGAAACGCCCTTAGTGGCTGCGCACAGAGGCTCAAGGCAAATTACATTTGCAATTATTGCAACAACATTAATACTTATTGCGGTGTTTCTTCCACTAATTTTTATAGAAGGTATAGCTGGTACTTTATTTCGAGAAACAGCAATTGCTTTGTCTTTTTCTATAATTGTATCTTCTTTTGTTGCGCTTACTTTATCTCCGATGCTAGGTAGTAAATTTTTAAATTCAAAAAATAAAAGAAATAAAATTTTACTTAAATTTGAAAATTTATTTAATTCTTTCTCTAAATTTTACAAAGACACCCTTTCATATTGGCTGTATAAAAAAAAATTAATAATTTCTTTTGTTTTAATAATAATATTATCGTCATCTCTACTATTTAATTTTGCAAAAAAAGAACTTTTACCACTAGAGGATAGGGGGGCTTATTTAATTATAGGTTTAACAGATGAAGGAAGTTCTTTTGAATATACACAACAAAGAGCCCAGGATATTGAAAAAAAATTAATACCTCTATTACAAGAAGATAATAGTCCCTATAGAAGATTTATTATGCGTGTCCCAGGATTTGGCAGATCTAGTAATTCTTTTAATAGTTTTATAATTATAGCTTTATTAAATCACTGGGATGATAGGAAAGAAGATTCAAAAGTGATTATGAGAAAAGCGATTGGGAAAATAGTTACAAATCCTCAGGCTGTCGCATTTCCGATTTCCCCACAGTCAATAAGGATTTCCAATTATAATAAACCAGTTCAAATGGTTATATTGGGAAGTTCTTATGAAGATTTGGAAATAGTACAAAAAAATATAATTCAAAAATTAAGGAAAAATAAAAATTTAACTCGTATAGAATCTGATTATTCAAAAAATAAACCCGAGGTGAAACTTGTTATTAATAAAAATAAATCTAAAGATCTTGGAATTTCTACAGATCAAATTGGAAAGACTTTGGAAACACTTTATGGTGGAAAAACTGTAACTACCTTTAATAAACTTGGCAGGGAATATCCTATAATTTTACAACAATATTTGGATGATAGAAGGAGTAAAGAGAGTATTTCTAAAATTTTTGTCAGATCAAATAATAATGGAAAATTAATTTCTTTAGCAAATTTAGTTGATTTTAAGGAAGAAGGATCTGCAAAAGTTCTTTCAAGATATAATAGACAAAGTGCAGTTACTATATCTGCAAATATTAATGAAAATTACTCGTTAGCTGAGGCTATAAGTTTTTTAGAAAAAACTGTTTCTGAAATTGCTCCTGATAAACAAATTAGCTGGAAAGGAAAATCTGAAGAACTTAAAGAAACTACAAATGAGTTATTCATAATCTTTGCACTAGCTTTATTAACTGCTTACCTAGTTATGGCAGCAACTTTTAACTCTTTTGTACACCCTTTTATAATCATAATAACTGTACCACTAGCTATATTTGGTGGATTAGTATTCATTTTATTCCTTAATAGCTCAATAAATATTTTCTCTCAAATAGCGCTTGTAATATTAATAGGTATATCGACAAAAAATAGTATTTTAATTATTGATTATGCAAATCAATTAAGAGCCTTGGGGAAAAATATTGAAGTAGCAATTAAAGAATCTTGTGATCTAAGATTTAGACCAATTATGATGACATCTCTAAGCACTATGATTGCAATGGTACCATTAATTATTGGAAATTTTGGCCCCGGTGCAGGAGAAGGATCTAGATTAGCTGTAGGCTCAACTATTCTTGGTGGTATGATAATTTCTACTTTTTTTACTCTTTACGTAACACCAACAATGTATTTGATGCTAGCTAAAAAAACAAAAAGAATTGACTCGATAGATATTGAATTAAAAAAACAACTAGATTAAAAAATAATATACTTTTGAGTAGTTAAAGATTTATTACATTTTGATAGTTGTCTTTTATATTTATTCGATTGTTTTTCTACTTTTCTTGCAAGAAGTATGACTTTTTGATTATTTTTATAATTTTTATAATTTTTCCAGCCCTCGTGATAAGCAATATATTGTTTAAAAGAATTTTTTTTTGAAATTTTCAATATTTTTTCTGTTTTATTTGTATACCACCCAATAAAATCTACACTATCTTTAAATCTAGTTCTTCTTGCAAAAGGACTATTTGTTTCTTCTTTATACTGTTTCCAAGTGCCTTTAACTGCCTGAGAATATCCAAAAGAACTCGATGGCCTTTTGTAGGGAATAATTTTAAATAATTTTTGTCTTTTTGGCTTAGCCAGCCAATCAAAATCAGACTCCATTTTAATAATTGCTAGCTGTAAATATATAGGAGTTCCCCATTTTTTTTCTGTTTTTTTTGCATGCTTATACCAAAGATATTTTTCAGAAAATATAGAGCAACCATCAGATGTATTTTTAGGTATTGAGGAACAGGATAGAACAAAAAAAAACAAAAAAACTATTATTTTATTTTTTTTTAACATTTTTTCTCCAATCCCATGGCATTTCAAATTTTCCCTGCCAAATTCCCAGTTTTTCTTGTTTTGCTTGTACTTCTTGTATCAAATATTTATTTGAGTATTTAGTATATGCTACAGCAAATCCATTTCTTACCATCCAAGAATTTATATTAAGCTTATCTCTATAACACTCTGCGATTTTCCTTCTATATCTATCTTTTCCTTCTACAAAACATTTTATATTTTTATTTTTTATTAATTTTTTTAATTTTTTTTCTGATATTTCTCCACACTTATACTTTTTCTGAAAAGAAAAAAAAGATAGTTTTAAATAATTTCTAACACACAATTGTTTTTTTTCAGGAGCATCGATACCATAAAATCTAATTTTATTTTTATTAATTATAATTGTGTCGCCATCGATTACCTTGGGTATTCCTGAAATAATTTCACTTTTTATACCTTGGGGAAAAAATAATAATAAAAGAAATATTTTAATTAATAGTTTTTTTTGCATATTGAATTAAATTGAAAATTATTATTGATATCAAAACACCTAAAATATTTCCATAAAGATCTTCAAATTCAAAACTTCTATTTGGTATAATTAAGTGCATTAACTCCAAAATTATTGAAGTTAAAAGAAAGTAAGAGATTATTATTTTTTTGTGAGATTTAAAATAATTTAAAAAACCCAATAATGATAAAATTAAAAATGCATAAATATGATTAGATGAAATATCCAATAAAATAAATGAAAAATCGTTCGTCAATTTTGGTTGTTTATTTAAGTTTCCATAAAAAAATAATCCTAATAAACTTCCAGGATATATATAAAAAAATATAAATAATATATTTACTATATAAAAAAATAATTTAAGCATATAAAATCATCTTATAAATAATTTTTATAAATGAGTCATTTAATTTTAGTACGACATGGGCAAAGTGAATGGAACTTGCAGAATAAATTTACTGGATGGGTCGATGTTGATCTTTCTGCACAAGGAAAATTAGAGGCATGCAAATCAGGTGAAGAGATAAAAAAGATTGGTATAAAAATTGATTATTTTTTTTGCTCTTACCAAATTCGATCAATAAATACATTAAAGTTAATACAAGATACATTGAGAAATAAGATAACTCCTGAGAAGGCGTGGGAATTAAATGAGAGACATTATGGTTCTTTAACAGGATTAAATAAAGATGAAATGAAAAAAAAGTTAGGCGAAAAAAAAGTTCACGAATTTAGAAGATCATGGAATTTAAAACCTGATCCACTTAAAAAAAATAATCCTTATCATCCACTAAATATTGATATTTACAAAAGTATACCAAAAGAAAAAATCCCTGACACTGAGTCTTTAAAGGATACTTATGATCGTGTAGTAAAATACTATAAAACAAATATTGAAAAAAAAATACAAAATGAAAAAAATATTCTAATTTCTGCACATGGAAATTCTATACGATCATTATGTAAGTTTCTCTTTAAATTGGACGAAAAGCAAATTACTAAATTAGAAATTCCAACTGGAAATCCTCTGTTAATAAAGATTGATAGAGATGGAAAAATTACTGAGTGTCATTACCTTGATAAAATTAGAGCAAAGGATTTATTGGTTTTTTAATAAATCATTATAAATTTTCAGATCTGTAATGTGAAAAAATCTATCTTTGCTCTCTAAACCAAAAAGCTTATTTTTATAAATTAAGTCATCCCATAAGGGATTAATAGAAAATTTATTTTTATTTATATTAGTAAACATATTCTTATTTAAAATTTGACACCCAGTATAAATAAATTCTCTTGGCTCCTGTTTATTTAAAAAATTTTCACTTAAATTAAAATCTCCTTTTAGAGATTTATCAAAACTTAATCTTTTATTTACTACAAGTAATATATTTTGAAGACTATTTTTAAAGTAAATTTTTTCCATTTCATTTATAGAATCAACATAATTTTTATTCCAAATAGTATCGGGATTTAAGACTAGAAAATGTTCTTCTTTCGAATTTTTTATCATGTTTAAAATACCCCCGCCTGTATCAAGTATTTCTTTTCCATCACTAATTACTTCTATGTCTAAATCAACTTTATGATTTTTGAAAAATTCATCTATTTTATTTTTAAGATAAAAAGTATTTATCTTGATTTTATTAATTTTTAAATTTTTAACTAATTTAATTGAATATTCTAATAATACTTTATCATTAATTTTTAATAATGGCTTGGGTGTATCAAGTGTTAAGGGATTAAGTCTTTTTCCAAAGCCAGCACATAATATTAAAGCAGTTTTAATTTGCATATTTATTTCTAATTTTTTTTGTAAAGTTTTGATATAAAAAAAATTTGAGATCCTTAAGTAAATTATTATTGTTACATCTTAAATCTATTAATTTCCAGGTATATGGTATTAATTTTAGATAATTGGTTTTTTTATCCCTAACTGCTAACCTTGTAAAAATACCGATAATTTTTAAATTTCTAAGCACAGAAAGTATTTCAAAATCATTTTTGAACTTAAAAAAATTAATTTCTTTTTTATTGCACTTTAAATAAAAATTATAAATTTTTGATTTAGTTTGTTTTGATGTTTTAAGTCTTACGTCATCAATTAATGAGGCCAAGTCATAAGCTTTGTTACCTATCATTGCATCTTGAGAATCTATTAAAGCTAGATTTTTATTTTTAAACATTAAATTTGAGACATGAAAATCTCTATGAACAAATGTATTATTTTTTTGTCTCAAAGATGACAATAAAGAATTTATTTTTATTTTTAATTTTCTAGTGACATAGGATTTTTTTTTTTTCGAAATATTATAAGGGACATACCAATCACAAAAAAGATTTGCTTCTTTAAATAAAATTTTACGACTATATATTGGAATTTTATAATATTTGTTCTTGAAGTTTTTTATTTTTTTATTTTGAATTTTCTGAATTCTGATTAGCAACTTTATAATTTTTTTAAAAATTATTATTTTTTCTTTTTTATTCTTAATTGTATCTAAGACAGTTTTTTTCCCTAAATCTTGAACTTCTATAAAATTGTGATTATATTCGTGTTTAATTAATTTTGGGACAGGTATTTTATTTAGGTCTAATATTTTATTAATAGCATCGTAATCAAGCAAATTTTTTTTTTTTTCTTTTTTTGAATAAATAATTATTGAATTCTTTTTATTTTCGTTTTTTCTGAAGAATTCTCTAAATGAAGCATCGCCTTTAATTTTAGAAATTTTATATTTTTTTAAATTCATAATTTTATATTTCTAGTTTATTTTATAAATTTTTATAAACCTTTTTTTAGAATTTGAATTATATTTAAAAAATAAATCATATCTCTTTTTTATTTTTTTTTTTATCTTTTCGGGCCACTCAATAATAGTTATAAATTCATTCATATTCTCAAGTAAACCAATGTTTTCAGTTTCGTTCTTTTTTTTTATTCTAAATAAATCATAATGTTTTATTGTAGTTCCCTTAATCCTATAATCATTCAAAATACTGAAGGTCGGGCTGGTAACTTCGGTTAATTTTTGTTTATTTTTTTTTTGAAATGAATTTATCAAATATCTCACAAAAGTTGTTTTTCCAACACCTATTTCTCCATATAAAAAAATTATATCGCCTTTTTTTAATATATTTGAAAACTTTTTTGCAATTTTTGCTGTCGAGCTTTCTTTAGTTATATCAACTTTGCTACTTTTAGTAGCGATAGGCATCTGGTTTATAAGGTCCATCTGGTGTTACACTTATATAGTCTGCCTGGTCTTTGGACATTTTTGTAAGTTTGGCACCTACTTTTTCTAAGTGTAACCTTGCAACTTTTTCATCCAAGTGTTTTGGTAAAACATAAACTTTCTTTTCATATTTATCTGAATTATTCCATAGTTCTATCTGGGCAGTTACTTGATTAGTAAATGAAGCACTCATTACAAAACTTGGGTGTCCAGTGGCGCATCCTAAGTTAACCAATCTTCCTTCGGCAAGTAATATTATTCTTTTCTTACTTGGCAAAGTTATTTCATGAACTTGTGGTTTGATTTCGTCCCATTTATAATTTTTCAATGCTTCAACTTGAATTTCATTATCAAAGTGCCCAATATTACAAAGTATAGCTCTATCTTTCATTTCTCTCATATGATCAGCAGTTACTATGTCTTTATTTCCTGTGGCTGTGACGACTATATCTGCCTCTTTAATCATTTCATCCATTAGTACAACTTCATAACCTTCCATTGCAGCTTGCAGAGCACATATCGGATCAGTTTCTGTAACCATAACCCTTGCTCCGCTTTGTCTTAAAGAAGCGGCACTTCCTTTTCCCACATCACCAAATCCTGCAACAATTGCTACTTTTCCTGACATCATTACATCTGTAGCTCTTTTTATTCCATCAACTAAACTTTCTCTACAACCATATAAATTATCAAACTTAGACTTTGTGACAGAATCATTTACATTAATTGCTGGAACTAATAATGTTCCCTGTGCTTCCATCTTTTTCAGTGCTAATACTCCTGTAGTTGTTTCTTCTGACAATCCTTTGATGTTTTTTAATAAATCTTTATAATCTTTATGCATAAGAGCAGTTAAGTCACCACCATCGTCAAGTATCATGTTTGGTTTCCAATCTTTCTTTCCTTCAATTGTTTGCTTCACACACCACCAATATTCTTCCTCAGTCTCACCTTTCCACGCAAAAACTGGTATTCCAACTTTAGCAATAGCTGCTGCTGCATGATCTTGCGTTGAAAAAATATTACACGAAGACCATCTTACTTCTGCTCCTAAATCTACGAGAGTTTCAATAAGGACTGCTGTTTGAATTGTCATATGTAGGCATCCTAAAATCCTTGCTCCCTTTAATGGACTTTTTCCTTTATACTCTTTTCTTAGCGCCATTAGTCCTGGCATCTCAGTCTCTGCTAAAGAGATTTCTTTTCTTCCAAATTCTGCTTGAGATATGTCTTTGACTTTAAAATCTTGCATAATGGACAAGTTACTTATCAGTATAACTTAAAATAATCAACTTAACATTATGTCCGAGGAAAAATAATTTCAATTTTAGCCCCTTTTCCATTTAGATTATTTCCTGCATTAATTATTCCACCATGCAAATCTATCAAGTTTTTTACAATGTTAAGGCCTAGTCCTGAATGTTCTCCAAATTTTCCAGGTCTATTGCTATAGAATCTTTTAAAAATTTTTTTTGTATCCTTCTCCTTAAATCCCGAACCTTCATCTATTACATTTAAAACAACTTGTTTTGTTTTGTTTTTAAATAATTTAACTATAATTTTTTTATCATTTTCACTAAATGAGATAGAATTTTCCAGTAAGTTAGCTAAAATTTGTTCAATTCTATTTTCAATACCAATAATCTCATATTTATTAATCTTATTATCTGTATTTAATAATATTTTTATACCCCTCTTAGATAAATAAATATTATTAAAGTCATCAACTACTGAACTAGCTATAATTTTTAAATCAATTTTTTTCATCTGTTCTTTAGAAATTGCAACCTCATCCTTTAACATTTGCGAATAGTCTGTTATAAGCCTTTCAATTCTTTCTACGTCATGACTAAGAATACTAACTAACCTATCTCTTTGTTTTTTATCCTCTGTTTCTGAAATTATTTCAGATGCACTCTTTAAAGAAGCTAATGGATTTCTTATTTCATGAACTAAATCAGTTGAAAAGTTTTCGGCATTATTAGCTCTATTTTGAAGTTCATGTGTCATATCATCAAGAGAGCTAGATAAAATTCCAAGTTCGTCATTTCGTTTTTTTAAATTTTGGATATTTGTTTTTTTATCACTTTTCTCTTTAATAATTTTTGTATAATCAACTAAGTTTTTAATTGGTTTTAAAAAATATCTATTTAATACAAAAGAGAATACAAAAATTACTATAGTAACTAAAATAGCAGTCCTAATTATGAAATTTTTTCTTTCATCTATGGCGGCTTTAATATCGTTTGCATTTTCTGCAACAACTAAAAATCCAACATTTGAATCATTTATAATTACATTTTTGATAGTATTTAGAACAAATTGATCATAAAATTCTTGGGTAAAAGTAAAAGGTTTTCCAAAATTTCTAGAGGACGAATAATCAATCGCAATATCTTTTAAAATTAAAACTTTTTTATTTTTTTTTTTTTGATTTTTATTTTTTTTTTTATTTTCCTCAACTAAATTGTCAAACTCGATTACATCAATTCTTCCTAAAAAAGATCTAGGGTCTAAATCAAGTGTATCAGTATCAGCAATAATATTAAATTTTTTATCAATAAAAATTACTCTATCTAAACTCTGAAATAAAAATCTTGTAGAAAAAAGAAATTTTCTTATATCATTTTCGTTAAACTCTATTTCTAGTCTTTTTAGATGTTCTATAGTATTATCAATTACCTTAATATGATTTGAGGTTTTTTTTTTTATTAAATTAGGCTGAGATGTTTGTAAATATACAATTGTCAGTATTCCAATAACAATAAATACAATTAAATTGATGTATAAAAATTTTTTTAATATGGATAAATCTTTAAGCAAAGATCCCATAATCAACTAACATTCCATCTATAGCCACTACCATATCTAGTTTCGATAGCTGAAAAACTTTGATCTATTTTTTTAAATTTTTTTCTAATTCTTTTTACATGGCTATCTATTGTTCTGTCCTCTATATCCGTATCTTCCCTATATGCTATGTCCATTAATTGTGACCTCTCCTTAATAATTCCAGGCCTCTTTGCAAGTTCTTGGACAATTAAAAATTCAGTAGTTGTAAGTTTGTCTGGAAGTTGTTTTCCATTCCACTCACATTCTAGTTGAGAGGGGTCTAGTTTAAGTTTTCCATGAGAAATAATATTTTTAGTTTCTTCAACATTATTTAAATTTTTTTTTCTAAGCTGCACTCTAATTCTCTCAATTAAAACTTTAATTGAAAACCCACCAGATTTTTTAATGAAATCATCTGCACCTAATTTCAATCCTAATAATTCATCTATTTCATCATCTTTGGAAGTTAAAAAGATAACTGGTAGAGATGTTTTTTTCCTTAATTTTTTAAGAAGCTCTTCTCCATCCATTTTAGGCATCTTAATATCTATGACTGCTAAATCTGGTGGTTGCCTTGTAAGACCTATTAATGCACTTTCCCCATCTAAGTAAGTTTGAACATTAAATCCCTCTTTTTCTAAAGCTATACTAATACTAGTAAGTATATTCCTGTCATCATCAATTAAAGCTATAGTTTGTTTCATATGCTACAAATAAAAATACTAAATTGTTCTAATTTGGGCAACAATTCTAAATTAATGTAATAAGCCCCAATTATCTCCTATATTTAAATCCACTGTTAAGGGAGTGGAAAAAGAGTGTAAATCACTATCTTTAACACTCATCATTTCATCTTTTATAATTTTAGCCAATTTTTTTTCCTCATTTTTGGGCACTTCGAAAATTAATTCGTCATGGATTTGGAGCAACATTCTACATTTTTGGTATTTTGATTCTTCTAATTTTTTAGTTAACCTTATCATTGCTAGCCTCATTAGTTCTGATGCTGATCCCTGGATAGGTGCATTAATTGCTGCCCTCTCTTGAAAATTCCTCACATTATAATTCTTATCGTTAATGCCGATAATATGACTTCTTCTACCAAATATATTAGTTACAAAACCACTTTTTCTACAAAATTTAATTGTTTTGTCCATATATACTTTTATTTCAGGAAATTTTAAAAAATATGAATTTAAAAATTCTTCCGCTTCTTGATTTGATACCATTATTTGTTTTGCCAATCCATATTGAGAAATTCCATATATAATTCCAAAATTTATTGCTTTTGCTTTTCTTCTCATATCAGAAGTTATATCTTTAATATCAATATTAAATACTTGGCTCGCAGTTAATGAGTGAATATCTTTGTTACTATCAAATGCTTTCTTTAATTCTTTTACATCTGCAAGATCTGCTAAAATTCTCATCTCAATTTGGTTATAATCAGCAGATATCAAAACATGGTCTTTTTTAGCAACAAAAGATTTTCTTATATCCTTGCCATCCTCAGATTTAATTGGAATATTTTGTAAATTAGGATCGCTCGATGCTAATCTTCCTGTAGTTGTGGCAGCTAAAAGAAAAGATGTATGAACTCTCTTTGTGTTAGGATTAATGTGTTCCTGTAGCGAGTCCGAATAAGTATTTTTTAACTTTGAGATTTGTCTCCAATCTAAAACTAATTTTGGTAATTCATTTCCTTTAAAAGCTAAATCCTCTAAAACTGATGCACTTGTGGCGAAACTCCCCTTTTTGGTTCTTTTCAACGAGGAAATTTTTAGATCATTATATAATATCTCACCTAATTGTTTAGTAGAGGCAATATTGAAATTTTTTTTCGAAATTTTAAATATTTTTTTTTCAAGTTCTTGAATTTTCTTTTCAAATTTTTTTGATAAATTCTTAAGAGATTTGTCGTCTACTTTTATTCCCTCAATTTCCATTTTTGCCAAAATTTTAATTAATGGTTTTTCAAAAATTTCATAAATTTTATCAAGTTTTTCATTATGTAGGTTTTTTTTTAAAATTTTATAAAGTCTTAATGTTATATCGGCATCTTCTGCTGCGTATTCTAAGGCTTTGCTTATTTCAACTTCCTTAAAATTTATTTGTTTTTTTCCAGTTCCTACTATTTCTTTATAAGAAATAGTTTTGTGGCCTAAATGTAATTCAGACAATGTATCCATGTTATGCCTATTTTTTCCAGCATCCAAAACATAGGATATGAGCATTGTATCTTCCATAGAAGTCATCTCAATACCTAAATGATAAAAAATTATATAATCAAACTTAATATTTTGACCAATTTTTTTTGTAGATTTGTCCTCTAGTAGCGGTTTGATTTTGGCTATTACACTTTTTTTATTAAGACATTTTCCTGAAGTATGGCCTAAGGGAATATAGCA
>CACIRD010000004.1 GCA_902588965.1 uncultured Pelagibacteraceae bacterium | reverse complement strand
AAAATTAAAAAAAAAATTGATAAAAAAGATAAAACAATTCTAGGATATAATATTGGATCAAATTCTGGGAAGCATGCAGGCCAATCAATTATGCATTGTCATATCCACTTGATTCCAAGAAGAAAAGGTGATGTGGAGAATCCTCAAGGAGGTGTAAGAGCTGTCATACCAGCAAAACAGCATTATACGCGTAAATCTAAATAAAATTTATGATTTTCTGTTACTTAATGACCAGATTAGAAGGTTGATCTCTTTAATTAACTATACTAAAAACTTTTATCTAAAGGGGGATATTTCTATATGTTTACGGTTAATCCATTTGCAACATTAGCAGAATCTGTATCTCCAATTTTTATGCAATCATTTGTAATATTAATGGTTTTACTAATTATAATTGGAACACTTTTAGATATTATCCATAAGAAAAATGTAAAGTATTTTTTTGATAATGCAAAAAAAGCAAAACTTTCTGCTACAAAAAATTTAAGTACCAGTGAAAGAATATCTGTCATTTCTAAAACTATAGTTAGCGATATAGCCACAACATCTGAATTAGGAGCAGGCAAAAGAAGAATTGCACATCTTCTTGGTATGTATGGAACAATTTTGTTTTGGACTGGATCAGTAATAATGATTTTTTGTTATTCAAACTCTTCATCCGATACACCATCACTCTGGCCAATCTTATGGCATCTGGGGGCAATCATGACTGTTGTAGGGGGTGGGTGGTTTTGGTTCTTTCTTAGAGTGGATGTTTATTCAGAGGCACAACCATGGTATAGAATTATTAAAGCAGATTTATTTGTGCTTGCATTAATTGCATCATCTTTAACAGGGTTAATTTGGTCATACTTGCTATCTTTAAATTTAGGGGACCGATGGGATGATAAAGTTTTTTTAGCTTTGTTTATCATTTCAAATTTGGTTTTATTTGGAGGCGTATACTGGTCAAAATTTGCCCATATGTTTTATAAACCAGGAGCAGCAATACAAAAAAACTTAGCAGAAGCTGACGGTTCCAGAGACAATTTGCCACCCGAAGCAGATGCCCCAAAACAATTTGGATTAGGTATAACAAGGGAAGATCCTAAACATTACTAATGAAAGGAAGTAAATAAAACTATGTCAACTTTTGTATACATGACCAGATGTGATGGATGTGGTCACTGTGTAGATATTTGTCCATCAGATATTATGCACATAGACGAAACTATTAGAAGAGCAAAAAATATTGAACCCAACTTTTGTTGGGAATGTTACTCATGTGTTAAAGCTTGCCCAAATCATGCTATCGATGTTAGAGGTTACGCTGATTTTGCACCAATGGGTCATAGTGTTAGAGTTAGAAGAGAAGAAGAAAAAGGAACTATCTCTTGGAAAATTAAATTTAGAAATGGAACTGTTAAAGATTTTGTATCGCCAATCACAACTAAGCCTTGGGGTAAATTTATACCAAAACTAGCAGAAAAAGATAAACCTAATCAAGGTGAAATAAATTCTCAAATTCTTTATTCTGAACCAGAAGGTTTGAATACAAAAAAAGAATTACCAAAAGTTGATAAAAGTGCATTTAAAAAAGGTGTTTACTATTAATGGCAAAAACTATTTTTGAAGACTGCGATATACTTGTTGTTGGTGGAGGAATGGCGGGTACAGGAGCTACATTTGAAGCCAGACATTGGGGTAGAGACTTAAAAATTGTATGCGTGGAGAAAGCTAACATAGACCGTAGTGGTGCTGTTGCTCAAGGTCTTTACGCTATTAACTGTTATATGGGAATGCAATGGGGAGAAAACCAACCAGAGGATCATGTACGTTACGCAAGGAATGATCTTATGGGTCTTGTCCGAGAAGATCTAGGTTATGATATGGCAAGACACGTAGACTCAACAGTTCATATGTTTGATGAATGGGGACTGCCAATGATGAAAAATAAAGAGACTGGCAGATACCAAAGAGAAGGCAAATGGCAAATCATGATTCACGGTGAAAGCTACAAACCAATTGTAGCCGAAGCCGCAAAAAAATCTGCAGATAAAATTTATAATCGTATAATGATTACCCATTTATTAATGGACGAAAACAAAGAGAATAGAGTTGGTGGAGCTGTAGGTTTCAATATGAGAACTGGAGATTATCACGTTTTTCGTTCTAAAACTGTAATAGTTGCTGCCGGTGGTGCTTCACATATATTTAAGCCAAGAGCAGTTGGCGAGGGCATGGGAAGAACTTGGTATGCTCCGTGGAGCAATGGTTCAGCATACGCACTTCCTATAGCTGCAGGGGCAAAAATGACACAAATGGAAAATAGAATAGTTCTTTGTAGATTTAAAGACGGTTATGGACCAGTTGGAGCTTATTTTTTACATTTAAAAACTTATACACAAAATGCTAAAGGCGAAAATTACGAAAAGAAATGGTACGAACAAACAAAAAAACTTGTTGGAGAATATATAGATCATCATCCAACACCTACATGTTTAAGAAATCATGCATTTATTCAAGAAACAATAGCTGGAGGTGGACCTATTCATATGGTCACAAAAGAAGCTTTTCAAGATCCACATTTGGAAACTGTAGGATGGGAAAACTTTCTTGGTATGACAGTTGGACAAGCTGTTGTCTGGGCATCTCAAAATATTGACCCCAAATATACTAATCCCGAACTAACAACATCTGAGCCATATGTAATGGGTTCTCATGCGACTTGTTCTGGTGCATGGGTAAGTGGGCCGGAGGATATTTCCCCACCGGAATATTTTTGGGGATATAATAGAATGACTACAGTTGAGGGATTATTTGGAGCAGGAGATACAGTCGGAGGAAGTGCGCACAAGTTCTCTTCTGGCTCATTTACTGAAGGGCGTTTAGCAGCAAAAGCAGCAGTAAAATATATTGAAGAAGAAAAAGCAAAAAATATTAATGTAAGTGAAAAACAATGCCAAGAATTTAAGAAAATAATATTTAAACCTCTAGAAAATTATACCGTTGGTAGGAATGAGATAACTGGTGGTACAGTTTCACCAAGTTATATTTCTCCTATACAGGGTTTGCAGCGCCTACAAAAAATTATGGATGAGTATGTAGGAGGCATTTCTTATAACTATATGACAAATGAAAACACTTTAAAAAGAGGCTTAGAATTACTGCAGTGGTTACAGGAAGATCTCGAAAATGTTGGTGCAGAAGATTATCATCAACTAATGAGAGCATGGGAACTTAAACATAGAACTCTAACATCTCAGTGTGTAACTGAGCATACACTTTTTAGAGAAGAAACACGTTGGCCAGGATATTATTATAGAGGTGATTTTATGAAGCTTGACGATGAAAACTGGCATTGTTTAACTTTGTCTCGGAGAGATCCACAAACAGGAAAGTTTACAATGGAGAAAGCGCCCGTCTATCACATTATTGATGATAAAAAAGAAGAAAAAGAAGCTTCCTAGACTAATAAATGAGTCTTCTTGAAAAATCTGATGAAGAATTAATAAAAATAGCTGAACCAATTTGGAATAATCTTATTAAGTCATCAAATATTAAGGACTATGGAGGTTTTACAAAAGATTTTTCTTCACAAATGCTTTACGGGGCCAATGAAGTAGAACTCGGAAAACAGTGGGCAAATAATGATTTAATCTCTTCCTTGGCAGAAAACTATAAAGCATTTGGGTGTCTAAGAAGAGGTCTTTACGTGACTATACTCTACAAACAAAAAAGTACCAAGATCTCAGGTGATTTTCTAGGAAGGCTCGTATTAGGTGAAGAAGGGGGAACTGTAAAAGTATTTGGTGCTACAATATTTTAAAAAAAACTTTAGAAAAAAATCTTGCAAAATTGTTTTTATAGGTGTAACTAAAAACATGCTTAATAAATTTAATAATCAATTTAAATCGATAATTAAGCAAATTCCAAATTTTCAATCCTTTTTGACCGGCAAAGCCATTTTGTATTTTGGACTACTCACCTATTGGGTAATAATATTGTTTGGAACTTTTCTAAATATATAATCAATTAGTTGACAATAATATTTAAGAGGAATAACAAGTAATTATGGAGTTTTTTCTTCCAATTGCAGAAGTATATGTAAGTCTTCCATTAATATTTTTATTAAGTTTAGTAGTAGGAGTTCTGTCAGGTTTATTTGGAGTTGGGGGTGGTTTTTTAATGACTCCTTTTTTAATCTTTTTAGGTATTCCACCAGTTTATGCCGTTCCTAATGAAGCAAATAATATTTTGGGAACCTCAATATCTGGATCAACTACGCACTACTTAAAAGGAACCTTAGATTATAAAATGGGATTAATGATAGTTGTTGGAGGAACTGTTGGAACTATTTTAGGAATTATAACTTTTACTTATTTTCAAGATATTGGAAAAATTAATATTGTTATATCCCTGGCGTATATGTACATACTAGCAATTATTGGAACAATGATGCTTGTTCAGGGAGTCACCGAAATTGATAGAGCAAGAAAAAAAATAATTGTTAAAAAAAAATTACATGACCATTATTGGATACATGGACTTCCATTTAGAATGAGATTTAAAAAATCAAAATTATATGAAAGTATTTTTACACCAATTATTATTGGGTTAATAGTAGGGTTTATTGCAGCAATAATGGGTGTTGGTGGAGCATTTATTTTAGTACCTGCCATGATTTATATTATTGGAATGCCAACCAAACTAATACCAGGCACATCTTTATTTGTTACTATTTTTGTGAGCGCAATAGTGACAATACTTCATGCATTTAATTATGGATCAATAGATTTAATTTTAGTTACAGTGTTAATTTCAGGCTCAATTTTAGGAGTACAAATAGGACAAAAAATAGGTGAGAAAGTTGATAGTTCTCAATTTAAAACTATTTTAGCAATTTTACTTTTATTGGTTGGTATTGCAATTGCTTACGATACTTTTTTTGCAGAGGAAGCTTTAAATCAGATTGACAGAGATGCTTCAGCGACATTAGGCCCTGTATCACAATTTGTGAGAGATTTATCGACCAATGTTCCGATTTTATATGGAATGTTTTCTATAGTTTTAGCATTAATTTTGGGAGTAGGAGCAGCAATATTAAGAAGATTTTTTTCAAATTTAAAAAAAAAATATATACCATCTCCACCTGCTACACTAAAGTAATTTAAATTTAATAAAAATTTGTTAAAGTTTAGATATGAAAAAATTATTTTTTATTATATTTATATTTTTAATTGCAAGTTTTCAGACTATTGCATTTGAAAAAAAAACTACATTTAATAAAGAAATTTTTAATAAAGCACAATCTGATGGAAAAGTTGTAGTGGTTAGTTCTTGGATTAAATATTGTACTTCATGTGCAAAACAAATGAAAAATCTAAAAAAAGCAGAAAAAGAATTTGAAAATATTTTATATTTAACATTTGAAGTAACAAATAAAGAAATTTCAAATTTATTAAATGTTGAATATCAAACTACTCTAATTATATTTAAAAATAATAAAGAGATTTATCGAAGCATTGGTGAGACTGGTAAAGAGGAGATATATAAAGCTATTAAGTCCTCTATTTAATTTTTTTTTTAAATTCGTCTATTAAACGTCCTGTAAATTTATAATCTCCCACATGTGTAATATACTCATCTACTAAGGCAAAAATCTTACCGCCTATTGATGTCCAAAGATCGCAAAAATATACATCTTCACCAAAATAGCTGTTTTCTTCAGGGCTCCATTTAATATGAAAAAAATTAAAATAATTATTCAATTTTAATAATTTATTATTTATTAGGGTTTCCTGATCAATTTTAAGTTCTGGTTTTTTTTCAATTAGCTTTTCAAATACAGATCTTTGTATCATCATCATTCCTGCTGGCCCCCGTTTAATCTCAATAAATCCATCCTTCGGATTAATATTATTTGGATCTAAAACTGAAACTGAATAGTTCAGACCTAAAGTTTTTATGTTATCACTTGGTCTTTTAATTAAATCTTTTTTAAACTTTTCCTCAGATATTGCTTTTTTAGGATAAGGAATTAATGAAATTTCATGGTCGGATTTAAATAATTTTAATGCAGATCTAGTAGAAAACTCTATATCAGAGTCTACAAATAACATATGACTAAAATCAGAATTTAAAAAAGTAGATACACATAAGTTTCGACCTTCTGTAACCAAACTACTTCTTATTTGTTGGAACTCAATTTCAATACCATCAGATAAAAATTTTTTTTGAAGATCTAAACAAGATTTGGAATAAAAAATAGAAACTGTTGAATGAACAGGTGTACATACCATCAGTTTTTTATTTTTGGACATTTTCAATTATTACCAAATAATTTAATTGAAATAAATATAAACTATGCACTTCTATAAAGCTTAGTCATAACAAATTCTTTATGACCTAACGCTTCAGCACAAGTTAGTCTTCCATTTGCAACCTTAATAGTTGCTTTGATTAATTCATCTCCAGCTTGATCTAAATTCATTTGACGAGAGAGTATTTTAGAAACATCAACATCTATATGTTCACTCATTGTTTTTGCTGTTAGTGGGTTAGCTGTTAGTTTGATAACAGGTTCAATTGGGTTTCCGATAATATTGCCTTGTCCAGTTGGAAAAAGATGTATGTTAAATCCACCAGCGGCTTGCAACGTGACACATTCTGCTGCAGCTGATGAAGTATCCATAAAATATAAACCTTTACCCTTTTGTGGCTCTTCTGCAGGTTCCAGGACATCTATGAATTGTCTTGATCCAATTTTTTGAAAGTTCCCAAATGCTTTCTCTTCAATTGTTGTAAGACCTCCAGCTATATTTCCAGCGGTTGGTTGACTTTCTGAAAGATCATCTGTTGCTTCTTTTAAAATAAAATCATTGTAATCGCTCCAGGTCTTCATAAATTTTTTTTGAGCTTCTGGTGTTTTTCCTCTTTTAGCACAGACTGTTTCTGCACCTGTTAATTCAGAAGTTTCTCCAAAACACAAATAAACTCCAAGAGGTTCTAATTTATCCATAAGATTTCCAACTGTAGGATTTGAAGCCAATCCTGATGTTGTATCAGATTCACCACATTTGACAGAAATCCATAAATCACTTAAAGGACACTCTTCTCTTTGTTTTTCAGATGCCCACATAGAAAACTCTTGAGCCTTTTTAGAAACTTTCGCAATAGTATCTATGTCACCAACACCTTCTATACTAAATCCTTCAACAGGCTTTCCTGTTTTCGCTATCGCGTCTACAATTCTTTTTGTCCATTTAGGTTCTATCCCAATAACAATGACAGCAGCAACATTCGGATTTTTTCCAGTTCCAATCATTGTTCTAAAATGCAACTCTAAGTCAGCACCAAACTGAAGTCTTCCATATGAATGAGGAAGTGCAATTGTTCCTTTTATATTATTTGCAACAGCTTCTGCACAAGCATTTGAGATATCATCAACAGGTAAGATTATAACGTGGTTTCTTGTTCCAACTCTCCCATTTTCTCTTTTATATCCTAAAAAACTTTTTGGAATTTTCATTTTACCACTTTTTTGTTTTTACATTATGGACATGAACATGCTCGCCCTTTTTAATATTTTTAACAACTTTACCAATATCGTGTCCATACTTTAATATAGTATCTCCCTCTTTCATATCGGCCATTGCTATTTTATGCCCCAAAGGTATTTCGCTGATAGATTTTATTTTTGCAGATTTATCATTTTCCATAATCCAGCAGTTACATTCTTGGTTTGGGCTGATTTTTTCAATAACAACAACACCTACGTTGTCTTTTTCGTCGTGTATTATGACTTCTGTACTACCCATTGTGACTATTTTCTTATTTGAAATTCTCTAGATCTTATATATTAATCAATTGCATTAACAAATTAAAAAATTAAAAGAACTCATTATGACCAAAATGACTACAGAAGAGGCTTTTGTAAAAGTGCTACAAATGCATGGTATTGAACATTCTTTTGGAATTATAGGATCAGCGTTTATGCCTATTTCAGATTTATTTCCGAAAGCCGGAATAACATTTTGGGATGTTGCACATGAGACTAATGGTGGCTTAATTGCCGATGGATATACACGAGCAACAGGAAAAATGTCTATGGTTATTGCACAAAATGGACCAGGTATAACCGGTTTGGTAACTCCAATTAAAACTGCGTATTGGAATCATACACCGCTATTGCTAGTAACACCCCAGGCTGCAAACAAAACAATGGGCCAAGGTGGTTTTCAAGAAGTAGAACAAATGAATTTATTTAAAGATATGGTTTGTTATCAAGAAGAGGTAAGAGATCCATCTCGTATGGCAGAGGTGCTTAACAGGGTTATAGAAAAAGCATTTAGAGGATCTGCTCCTGCACAAATAAATGTTCCTAGAGATTATTGGACACAAGTAATTGATGTTGAACTCCCTCCTATAGTAAGATTTGAGAGACAAGGTGGGGGAAAGGAAGCAATTGACCGTGCAGCTAAATTATTATCTGATTCAAATTTTCCCGTAATTTTATCCGGAGCCGGGGTAGTGATTGGCGACGCTATAAAGGATTGCCAAAAACTTGCTGAAAAGTTAGACGCACCAGTGTGTAATGGATATCAACATAACGATAGTTTTCCTGGTAGTCATCCATTATCAGTTGGACCTTTGGGCTATAATGGATCAAAAGCTGCAATGCAGTTAATATCAAAAGCTGATGTTGTCCTAGCTCTCGGTACAAGATTAAATCCTTTTTCAACCTTACCAGGTTACGGAATCGATTACTGGCCAAAAAATGCGAAGATAATTCAAGTAGATATGAATCCTGATAGAATTGGTTTAACAAAAAAAGTAACAGTAGGAATTTGTGGCGATGCAAAAATGGTAGCTCAACAAATTTTAGAAAAGTTATCAAAAAAAGCTGGGGACAGTAGAAGAGAAGAAAGAAAAAATTTAATTCATAAAACCAAATCAGCATGGTTGCAAACTTTGACAGGATTAGATCATGAGGAAGATGATCCAGGAACAGTATGGAACAAAGAAGCAAGAGAAAGAGACAAAGATAGGATGTCACCAAGACAAGCGTGGAGAGCAATTCAAGAAGCTATCCCCAATGATGCAATTATATCTAGCGATATTGGAAATAACTGTGCAATAGGAAATGCCTATCCAACTTTTGATAAAGGTAGAAAATATTTAGCACCAGGTTTATTTGGCCCGTGCGGATATGGTTTTCCATCCATATTAGGTGCTAAAATTGGATGTCCAGACACACCTGTTATTGGTTTTGCCGGGGATGGTGCATTTGGAATAAGTATGAATGAAATGAGTTCCTGCGCTAGAAAAGAATGGCCATCAATCACAATGGTAATTTTTAGAAATTATCAATGGGGTGCTGAAAAAAGAAATTCTATTTTATGGTTTGATGATAACTTTGTTGGAACAGAGTTAGATCCAGAATTAAGTTTTGCAAAAGTAGCAACTGCCTGCGGGTTAAAAGGAATTACAGTAAAAACTATGTCTGAAACATCACAAGCAATTAAACAATCATGTGAAGATCAAAAAAAAGGAATAACAACTTTTATAGAAGTAATTTTGAATCAGGAATTAGGGGAGCCATTTAGAAGAGATGCAATGAAAAAACCTGTTAAAGTTGCTGGTATTAAAAAAGAGGACATGAAACCCCAAAGTTTGACCAAGTAAAATTTTAAAAGTCTTTAAAATTAATAGATTACAAACTTATTTCATAATGTTAATAGTTTACCAATGAATGTTTGTGCAATCACAGGTTCTGATGGAGTATTAGGAAAAAGAATAAGAAAAACACTACCTTTTAAATTTTATAATTTTAAAAAAAACATAACCAATAAAAAAGAGGTTGAAAAGTGGGTAAATGCAAAAAATTTTGACCTAGTAATACATTTAGCAGCCATAGTTCCTACTAATTTAGTAAATAAGAATTTTGAAAATGCAAAAAAAGTTAATGTCAAAGGCACAGAATATTTACTAAAGGCATTATTAAAAAAGAAAAAAAAGCCAAAATGGTTTTTTCTAGCATCAACATCTCATGTTTATGGTTTGACTTCGAGGTTTAAAAAAATAAGTGAAAAATCTAAAGCAAAACCAAGTACTAAATATGGTCATTCAAAAAAAATGGCAGAAAAAAAAGTTATTAAAAATCTAAAAAAAAGTAAAATAAATTTTTGTATAGGTAGAATTTTTAGCTTTACAGATAAAAATCAAAAGGATCCATTTGTAATACCAAGCCTAAATAAAAAAATTAAAAATGGAAATAAGAAACTTAATATGGAAAATTTAAATCATTATAGAGACTTTTTGTCCACAGCAGATATATGCAAAGCTATAAAAATTCTTTATAAAAAAAAAGCAACTGGAATATTTAACATAGGAAGTGGAAAAAAATTCTTGCTAAAAAATATAGCCGAGTTAATTGCAAAAAAATATAATAAAAAAATTAATTTTAAAAAAAATAAAAAACTTTCTTACTTAATATCAGATAATAAAAAAATAACTAAATTAGGTTGGAAACCAAAAAAATTTGTTAATAATTTAAAATATTTTTATTAAATGAGTAAAATTGTAGTTATTATACCTGCATACAATGAAGATGAAAATATTGTTAGGCTATCAAAAAAAATATTGAAGTATATACCACAAGCTTTAATTTATATTATTGACGATACAAAAGAAACCACAGTTGAAAAATTTTTTAAAAAAAATTCTAAAGTTAAGTATATTTTGAGAAAAGGAAAAAGAGGTAGAGGTTCTGCTGTCCTTTATGGTTTAAAAAAATCAAAAAAAAATAAAAAGTGTAAGATTTTTATAGAAATGGATGCAGACTTTTCTCACAATCCAAGCGAAATAAAAAAAAATCTCAATTTTTTTAAGAAAAATAATTTAGATTTATTAATTTCAAGCAGGTATCTTAAAGAAAGTAAAATATTCAACTGGAGTTTTTCCAGAAGAATATTCTCTTTTCTAGCAAATTTTTTAGCAAAAATTTTACTTAATATAGGTGTTAGTGACTATACAAATGGTTTTAGAATTTACTCTAGAAAATCTGTAGAGTTAATTACAAAAAAATGTGGAAATATTGGAGATGGATTTATAGTTTTATCTGAAATATTGCTTATAATTAAAATTTTCAATTTAAAAATTGATGAAGTTCCGTCTATTTTTGTTAACAGAAAAAGAGGAGAAAGTTCTGTCAATTTTAAATTAATTATACAATCTTTCATGGGTTTGATTAAACTTTTTTTTATAAAACAGAAAATTAAATAAAAATAAATTGTGTCTATAATTAATAAAAATTTCATAAAGTATTTAATTCCGTTTATAGTATCTACTTTTATATTAATATTATCTTTTTACAGTAACGAATGGATAAATTTTTGGAATTTTTTAAACATACCAGCACAATACCCGCCATTTGCAGATTTTGATGCTATTAATAAAGCATTGTTAAGTAAACAACAGGGTTTTGATCCATACATAGAGAACCCAAACGATATCCAGAATCCAAAGTATATGTATCCATCTATTTGGTTAAATATATTTGAAATTTTAAATTTAAAGAATATTTTATATTTAAAAGTAGCTAATTTTATAATAATTTATTTATATATCTATGTACTAATTGACTTAACTGAGAAAATTAATTCTAAAAATTTTCTTTTAATAATAACTTTATTTTTTCTATCAACATCAAACTTTTTGATTTTGGAGAGACTTAATATTGAAATAATAATTTTTATCTTATTATACTTTTCACTTATCAATAAAAATATTTTTCTTAAATCTTTCCTTTTTCTTTTGAGTATAATTCTTAAATTATTTCCAATTTTTTCAGCGTTTTCTCTTATTGATAAAAAAAAAAGTTTTATAATAACTTTATTAATATCTTTAATTTACTTTTATATTTCAAAAGACGAAATTCTAATAATGAGAAGTAACATGATCGAGTATGCTTTGATTTTTGCTTATGGAGTTGGATCAATATCAAAAGCTATATATCATTATTCTACAGAATTTAATTATTTTATAAATGATAACAATTATTTTGTTTTTAGAAATATTATGATTCTATTGGCTTTTATATATGCTACATCGATTTTTTTAATTAAATTTAAATTTAAAAAAAATAAAATTAACAAATATATTTCATTTAAAGAAAAATTTTTTTTAGCGGGTGCGGGTATCTATATAGGTACATTTTGCACTTCAGCCAATATAGACTATAGATTGTTGTTTTTAATTTTTACAGTTCCTTATATATTTGAAAAAAACCAAAAAAATGTAATTAAATTGTACTGTCTTTCTTTAATTTTGTGTTTTAACAGCCTTATATTTGAAGGTGGAAACAGTTACTCATTTATATATTTTATTAAAGCATCAATAATTTATTTTTTTAAATTAATAATCTTAACATTAAATTGTTATTATTTTGGAGAAATCTTAAATAATTATCTAAATATAAAATTTACTATTTTTAAAAAAAATTAAATCAAAAACGATTTTTCAAAAAAAATAAATCAAAAGTATTACACATATACCTTAATTTTTTTATTGCTTTATATCTAATACAGTGGCTGGATCTAATCTTACATCAAACCAATTTAGTCTAATATCTAAATGTGGCCCTGTTGATCTTCCACTTGATCCAACAGTTCCTACTATATCTCCTTTTGAAACTATATCATCTTTTTCAACAAATATTTTGTCCATATGCATATATAAAGTTGAAACACCATGGCCATGATCAAAAATTAGTGTTGCACCAGTAAAATACAAATCTTTTTCTGCTAGTGTAACGACTCCATCAGCCATTGCTTTTATAGGAGTTCCAAGATCACCTGCAAAATCAATACCATAATGTGGCCAACGAGGTTTACCATTTAATATTCTTTGACTTCCATATACGCCAGTTATAATTGCGTTATCTAAAGGAAGAATGAATTTATCTTTAAAAAAAGTTAGATCACTATTAATCGATCTTGCTTTACCTATAAGTCTATTTTCATTTTTTATTCTTTCATAAACTTCTTCAGGAGGAGTTACTTTTTTTTTAGGCAGTCCGTCGATTCTTTGAATATTATACTTTCTTTTTAAAATTTTTTTTACAATTACCTCTTTTGTACCATCAAGATCTTTAGTTATTATTATATCATTTTTTCTATCTCTACCTAAGCCAAATACAAAAAAACCCTTTTTTGAAACTTTAACCTGTCTTTTATCGATAGTTATTTTAGAGCCAATTTCGGTTTTGCCTAAAATAAAGTGACCTTGAATGAATTTACCGCTGAATTCAAGCGCCGAAACTTCTGTACAAAAAAATATTATAATAGAAATAAATTTAATTATTTTGCAGTCCATCCACCATCTACCAGTAAAGACGTTCCATTTATCATGGATGCAGCATCAGAAGCTAAAAATACAGCAGCAGTGGCAACATCAGAAAGTTCAGCAAACCTTCCTAACGGTATATTATTTAAAACTTCTTTTTTAAATTTTTTACTTTTCAAAAATACTTTAGTCATTGGAGTTACAACAAAAGTTGGTGCCACCGTATTTACTCTAATATTGTATTTTGCCAGATCAACAGCCATACCTTTAGTTAAACCTTCTATTCCCCATTTGTTCATATTATAAACACTTCTTATAGGTCCACCCACATGACCCATTTGAGAAGACATATTCACTATTGCTCCTCCAACTCTTTTTCTGTTTTTTAAACTGATCATTTTAAGCGTACATAATTGCGCAAGATTAAATGCCGCTATAGTATTAATTTTAACCATATATTCCATATTTTTAGTTTTTACTTTAGTAAAATGTGCAGGAATATTATTACCAGCGTTATTAATTAATATATCAATTCGAGATTGCTTATTGATAATTTTTTTAAGTTCGGAATAATTTGTTATATCACAAACAAATGATTTACATTTCACTTTAAATTTTTTTATTTTTTTTGAAACTTCATTCAAATCTTTTTTGGTTCTACTTATAATGATTAAATTAGCACCCGCTTCAGCAAGAGCTATTGCGCAAGCTCTTCCCAAACCTTTTCCTGCACCAGATACTAATGCTGTCTTATTTTTTAAATTGTATTTTTTTAAGTACATTTTATATAAATATCTTTATATCACTATAAATCAAATCAATAGCAACAGCCAGTATTGCAATAATACCCAACCATCCAATCCATTTATATTTTTTTATCCAACCAGATATTAAAGTAGCGGCAGTTGCCATTAAAATTATAGATAAAACTAAACCAAATATAAGCAAACCATAATGATCTTTTGCAGCTCCAGCTACACCCAAAACATTATCTAAACTCATAGTAAAATCTGCAATAAGAACAGTTGAAATAGCCTTTATAAAACTTGAATCATTAATTTTTAAATTATCTTTTTTTGAAACCGAATTATTAATAACATCCTTATAAAGTTTATAACAAATATAAAGAAGTGCTAATCCTCCAATTAATCTTAAACCCTTTATTTGTAACAAATATGCAGTTAGTAAGGTCAAAATTATTCTTAAAATAACTGCCCCACCGATACCCCAAAATATAATTTTTCTTCTTTGTTCAGCAGGGAATTGAGAAGCAACCATTCCAATTATAATTGCATTGTCTCCTGCAAGAACTAAATCAATAAAAACTATTTGAGAAAAAATTATTATTTGATCATTCATTTTGAGTTATCTTCTAATATCATGTCAGAGGCTTTTTCTGCAATCATAATAGTTGGGGCATTCGTATTTCCAGAAGTTATATTTGGCATTATAGAAGCATCTACAACTCTTAAATTTTCAATTCCATGAACTATAAGTCTATCATTTACTACAGCATTTTCATCTTGCCCCATTTTACAAGTGCCTACAGGATGAAATATAGTTTGCGTGTAATCGCTACCTGCCTTAACTAATTCCTCATCATCTTGAATATGAATACCAGGTCTATATTCTTCAGGCTGATATTTTCTAAAAGTATTTGTTTCCAACATGATTCTTCTTACAAGCTTTAATCCTTGAGCAGCAACATACCTATCATCCTCAGTTGAAAGATAATTCATTTTTATCTTTGGATAATCTTTTATATTGTTACTTATTATATTTATTTCCCCTCTACTTGTAGGCCTGATATTCGCTACCGTAGGAGTAATACCTTCAAAATCATGTAGTTTGGTTGCACCTAGTATATCAGTGCTAATTGGTTGAACATGAAATTGTAAGTTTGGTGTTTCCCTAGAACTATCACTTTTAGCAAAACCACATACTTGACTTGCTCCCATTGTCATAGGACCACTTTGATTAAAAATATACTCTAAACCTATCAATAAATTTCCGAGTAAGCTGTTAATTTTTTTATTAAGAGATTTTAGACCTTTAACTTTATAAACTGGCCTGAACATCAAATGATCCTGTAAGTTTTTTCCCACACCTTTCAGTCCGTTAATTACATTAATTCCATTATTTTTAAGTTTATCACCATCCCCTAAACCTGAAATTTGTAATAGATGTGGAGATCCAATTGATCCAGCAGATAGAATAATTTCTTTATTTGCTTTCACTTCTATTATTTTACTTTTATTTTCGTATGTAATACTTGTTGCTTTTTTATTTTCAAAATTTATTTTTTGAACATGTGCATCGGTAACGATTTTTAGATTTGATCTTTTTTTGGCTGGATTAAGGTATCCTTTTGCTGCACTATATCTTAATTTTAGACCAAAGTGACTATGACTTGTTGTAAATTGATAAAATCCTACCCCAAAATTATCACCAGTATTAAAATCATGAGTTTTTGGAATTCCTTTTTCTTCAGCTGCATTAATAAATTCATCTAGCATTTTTAGTTTGATTTTTTTGTTAGCAACCATAATAGGTCCGCTATCACTATGATATTTTCCTTTACCCAATTCATTGTTTTCGGATTTAATAAAATAAGGTAATACATCTTTCCAACCCCAACCTTTGTTTCCTTGTTGTCTCCAGTTATCGTAGTCGTTACTTTGCCCTCTTATCCAAAGGAGACCATTTATTGATGAACTACCACCTAGAGTTTTTCCTCTTGGATATCTAATAGAGCGATTGTTCATTGATTTATCTTTTTCTGTCTTAAAGCACCAATCTACTTTAGGATTGTGCATGGTTTTGTAATAGCCAACAGGAATATGTATCCAGGGGTAATTATCTTTACCTCCTGCCTCAAGTAGTAAAACTTTATTTTTTGGATTTGCAGAAAGTCGATTAGCTAAAACACATCCTGCCGAACCTGCGCCAATTATAATATAATCAAAATTTTCCATCTGTAGTTGTTATATATTTTTTTGTTCAAAATATATCCAATTTAATTGTTTTTTTTACACCTATATCTACAAATTGTCACTTGTGTCGACTTTATTTATCTGAGAGGATGCCGTTCGTTAAATTTAACTAAACAAAGAGGGAAAATAATGAAAAAAATCATTTCACTTATGTTTGCTGCGTTTTTAGTTCTTGGTTTTATATCAAATGCTAACGCAAAAACATTAAAGTGTCAGACTGTCCTTAACACTAAGGCTGACGAAGTTAAAATGTTAAAAGACTTTACTGATACAGTTACAACACTAACTGATGGTTCTTTAAAATTTGAAATTTTACCAGCAGGTGCTGTTGTAGGAGTAAAAGAAACTTTAGATGCGGTTGACAAAGGTCTTATCGACTGTGGATTTGCTTGGACACACTATTGGTCAGGTGATCACCCAGCTGCCATGTTATTTGGTTCGCCAGTTGCAGGCGGTGGAGTAGGTATAGACAATTTAGCATTTTTATCATGGTTTCAATATGGTGGTGGTAAAGAGCTTTACGATCAACTTTGGAAAGAAATGGGAAGAGACATAAAAGGATTTATGCTTCAACCAGTTGGACCAGAGGCTTTAGGATGGTTTCCTAAGCCAATTAAAAATATGGCCGACTTTAGAAAATATAAATTCAGAACTCCTCCAGGAATTCCAGGTCAAACGTATAAAGATATTGGAATTGCATCTGTAGCTATGGGTGGTGGAGATATTCTACCAGCACTGGAAGCGGGTACAATTGATGCAGCTGAATGGTGCTGCCCTAAACCAGATTTAACATTTGGTTTCCAAAAAGTTTTAAAACATTACTATCTACAAGGACTTCACCAAGTAGTGGTAAATGCTGACTTTTATATTACTGGAAAAACATATAACGCTATGAGTGCCCATGAGAAAAAATCTCTTGAGGTGGCAGCAAATGCTTCATTAGCTAAATCTTTAAGCTACAGAATCTATGAAAATGGAAAAGCTTTAAGAGAATTAACTACTAAGCATGGAGTTATTTTAGAAGATACTCCTTCAGACTACTTCACAGAATATATGGCTGCAGCTAAAGCAACTTTAAATAAAAATGCTGAGAAAAATGCATTTTTCAAAAAAGTTTATGACTCTATGAAAGAGTTTGCTGATGTTGCTGTACCTTTCTGGGCAGGTGCTCAAATGTCAAATGCTAAGCTAGGAATGGCTCACGCAGCGACATTAAAGTAATCAGTAATTAATCTTGATTTAATTAGAGCGGACTTTACAGTCCGCTCTAAGTTTTTATAACAAAAAATTTTATGTCAGACGAACCATCAAAATTAGATATTTCAGACGAATTGATAGCAGAAAGAAGAGGTGGCTCAGATAAGATGCCAGATGATATGCCATCTTGGATGTCTAAAACTATTATCAAGATTGATAAGTTCAGTAGACTTATCGGAAGTATTGTCTGTTGGATATTAATGCCTTTGATATTTGCAATGACATACGAAGTGCTTGCAAGAAAATTATTTTTAGCACCTACTATTTGGGCATATGATATAAGTCGATTTCTCTATGGTGCTTTATTTATGTTAGGAGCAGGTTATGCTCTTTCTAAAGGGGTTCATATAAGAGCAGATTTTTTATACAGAAATTTTAAAACCAAAACACAAGGTTTAATAGATTTTTGGTTATATATTTTATTTTATTTTCCAGGACTAATAGTCTTTTTATATATGACTATAGGATTTGTTGAGGAGTCCATTAGAAGAGGGGAGAGAGGAATGGACACTACGTGGATGCCATACATGTGGCCGATTAAAACTTGTCTCTTAATAGGAATAATATTTTTACTTGTTCAAGGTTTTTCTGAACTGTTGAAAAGTTACTGGGCTGCAAAAAAAGGTGAGTGGCCTGGAGGAAAAAAATGATTGCAGAATTAATAGACCCGGCAATTTTAGGATTTATTTTAGTTGGGGTAATGCTCTTTGCAATATTTGTAGGGTTTCCAATTTCGTTTACTTTGATATTTCTTGGTTTTGTTTTTGGATATCTAGGATTTGGAAAATTAGTTTTTTATTTAATGACACTCCAATTTTCCATGGTAATGACAGAACAGACGCTTGCAGCTGTGCCACTCTTTGTATTTATGGGAATAATGATGGAACAAGCTGGATTAATGGAAAGATTATTTTCAGCATTTCAATTAATGTTATCTAGAGTAAGAGGATCTTTATATTATGCAGTTTTATTTGTTTCTGTAATATTTGCAGCTGCCACAGGAATAGTAGGTGCTTCAGTAACTATACTTGGAATAATGGCAGCAAAATCTATGAACAGATCTGGATACGATGTAAGACTAGCAGCAGGAACAATTACCGCAGGAGGTACTTTGGGTATTTTAATTCCACCAAGTATTATGCTGGTCGTTATGGGACCAATCATGGAGATACCAGTTATCGATTTATTTGCAGCAGCTATTTTTCCTGGAATTTTATTAGCTTCTTTATATGCAGCCTACACGACAATTAGATGTATGATTAATCCCAAGTTAGGACCTGTGTTACCAGAAGATATGAGAGCTTCAAGTATGAAAGAAGTATGGGTTGAGTTTTTCCTTGGACTAGTTCCACCCGCAGCTCTAGTATTTGCAGCACTTGGAAGCATTTTATTTGGATTTGCTACACCAACAGAAGCTGCAGGATGTGGTGCGATGGGAGCTTTAATTTTATCTTTAGCTTATAAAAAGTTAACTTTATCAAAATTACAGGAAGCTCTAGTAAAAACTTTAGAAATTACCGCTTTAATAATGGTTTTAGTTGCTGCTTCAAATTTTTTTGGAGCAGTTTTTGCTAGATTAGGAACACCAACTTTATTAACTGAATTTTTATTAGGCCTAGAGATGAATAAATATCTTATTTTAGGAATGATAATGATAATGATATTTCTTTTAGGTTGGCCATTAGAGTGGGTGCCTATAGTAATGATAATAATTCCTATAATTTTACCATTAGTAGAGGCGTTAGGTTTTAATCTTACATGGTTCGCAATTCTTGTTGCTGTAAACCTTCAAACAGCCTGGCTTTCACCGCCCGTTGCTTTATCTGCATATTTTTTAAAAGGTGTTGTACCAGAGTGGGATTTAAAAGATATTTATATTGGTATGATGCAATTTATGGTTATTCAAATAATAGGATTGGTGCTAATTATTGTATTTCCAAAAATAGCTTTATGGCTACCTTCTCTCTTGTATGGACAGTAGATATTTTTCGTTTAATATAATAGCGTGATTCAACAAAAAGATAGATATAATTTAACCAACTGGGAGATTGTTTCAGTAAATCCTGCGGAAAAAAATTGGGACTGGAAAGATTATTTTTGCTTTTGGGCAATCAATATACAAAGTATAATTGGTTTTTCTTTAATTGCTTCCCTTTACATTTTATACGATCTTAATTTTTTTGTTGTTCTTATCGGATCTTTAATTGCAGGACTGTTGGTATTTTTCTTTAGCAATCTTATAGGAAAACCTTCTCAAAGACATGGTATTCCTTTTGTAGTTTTTTTAAGAACTTCTATAGGCGTAAGTGCAGCTAAATATTTTGGACTAGTTAGAGGTCTGGTTGGGATATTTTTTTTTGGAGTTCAAACCTTTTTTATCTCTAAATCGATCGTTTATTTAATTCGTATTAGCTTGTTCTCATATGATGAAAGTTTTTTAGAAAAAGAAATTTTTCTTAATTTTTTTATGTCTTTAAATATAATTGATTGGGTTGCTTTTATATTTACTTTACTGATACAGTACTTACTATTTACCAAAGGACAAAAATTTATAAGATTACTTATAAAATTTTCAGGTACATTTGTTTATTTTGGATTGATTTTATTTCTAATAATTATCATTTCAGATTATGGCAAAGATGTGATTTATCGTTTCAAAGATTTAATTGATGTAAATAATATTTTTCAAAAAAATAATATATTGCCTTTACTATCAATTACAGGAACATTTTTTGCCTACTTTTCAATTGTTATTTTAAATTTTGGAGATTATTCTAGATACGCAAAGAATGAAAATGAACTTAGCAAGGGAAATTTTAGTCTTGTTTTAAACTTAATTATTTTTTCTTTTTTTTCATTATTTATTACAATGGGTGCAGATCTTATACTAAATAATAATATTACAAATGCTGAAAAAATTTTAACAAATCCTACTGATATAATAGGAAAATTTAATAATACTTACCTTACTATAACAGCTCTAATATTTATTTTAGTAGCTTCAACTTCCACAAATTTAATTGCGAATTATATTCCTTCTCAAAATAGTTTGCTAAATTTTTTGCCAAAGCAACTGGGTTTAAGAAGTTCTGGATTTGTGATAATCATAATCGGTTTCTTAATTGGTTCGTCATGGCTAACAGTTTTAAGCCAAATTGGTATATTATCAATCCTCGATACACTTGGAGCTTTATTTGGTCCATTGTTTGGATTAATGATCGCAGATTATTATATAGTAAAAAATAAAAAAATCATAAATAAGGATATTTTTTCACCTAAATCTGATGGTTCGTATGTTTATTCAAATGGATGGCACTGGAAGGCTATATATTCAGTATTTATAGGTTTTATTTTTTCCGCATCAACAATATGGAATTTAGATCTTAGATTTTTACAATCTTTCTCATGGGTGATAGGAGCCTTTATGACTTATGTAACTTACTATCTGATATCATCGAAAAAATGAATCATTTTGATCTAAACAACAAAACAGCAATTATAACAGGCGGCGCACAAGGTTTTGGTTTGGATATAACAAAAAAATTTTTACAATTTGGAGCAAAAGTTTTTATTTGGGACATTGATGAAAAAGAAATAAATAAAGCTTTAAAAGATATTAATAACCCTAATTTGGGTTATAGTGTAGTTGATGTTACAAATTTTAAAAATGTTGATGCAACCGTTAAAAAGTTATCCAAAAATTCAAAAATTGATATTTTAATAAATAATGCAGGTATAACTGGTGCCACTGCTCAATTGTGGAAATATGATATTAAAGAGTGGAACAAAGTTATAGATATCAATCTAAATGGCACATTTAACTGTTGTAAATCTATTGTTCCTTTAATGATTAAAAATAATTACGGCAGAATAGTAAACATATCTTCAGTTTCAGGAAAAGATGGCAATGCGAATGCTAGCGCCTATAGTTCGGCTAAGGCTGGAGTTATTGGGCTCACAAAATCATTAGGCAAAGAATTGGCTGAATTTAATATTGCAGTGAATGCAGTAACACCAGCAGGCGCTAAAACAAGAATACTAGACCAAATGTCAAAACAACATGTTCAAAATATGCTTTCTAAAGTACCGAGAGGAAGGTTTTTAGAACTTGATGAGTTATCTTCTCTTGTAAGCTGGCTTTCATCAGAGGAAAATTCTTTTTCTACCGCAGCAGTGTTTGATATTAGCGGTGGCAGATCTACTTATTAGGCTTTTTCATAGGATAAATTAATTTATTGCCTTTATTAAACACAGTTTCTTTTGCTAAAACTGGTGCTAAAATTATAATTGACCAATATACCAGTAAGAAAAAAATTGATATTACTTTCAACTTTTTTCTCCATTCATTTCACAGTTTTTTTTATTAATTTTTTGATCGAAATTATCTAAATTACTTTTATCAATAAACCATATTAAAGATTTCTCATATGTATTATCTTCAGCCATTTGAGTGCATCTTTTTCCAAGTTTTACAGAGTGAGTGCTACAATTTGTCAAAAAAATTAAAATTAAGGATAATATAAGTGTTTTCATAAGACTAATTTATACAAGAAATAAGATCTTTGATTGGCTTAAAAATGTCTAAACTGTGAAATTTTAATTTTATTATTGTATCATTTTTATCTTAAGATATTACATACACATGAAATTTTTCTGTAAAATTATCCTTTTTATTCTCATACTTTCATCTTATGCAAACTCTGAAGTTGTCAAAATATTTGAATTTACAAAGTCAGAACTTAAAAATTTAAAAGAACGTAAAGTTAAAGGCAAAACTAAATGGTCTTTTGGTTCAAATGAAAAAGGGAACTTCATAAGAGCCGAAGCTAAAGGGACAGGCTCAGGTTTGGGTAAAGAAATATTGATAGACCTTAACAAAACTCCATTTATTAATATAACTTGGAAGGTTGAAAAAGATCTTTCTGGAATAGTTGAAAATAGCAAAAAAGGCCATGATTTTGCTGCAAGAGTCTTTGTTGTGAAAAAAACAGGTGCCACAGTTTTATCAAATAGAGCTATTAATTATGTTTTTTCTAGCAACTCATCAATAGACAAAAATTGGCCAAGTCCTTACACAAAAAAATCTATTGATTTTGTGCTATCAACTACAAAAATAAATCTAAATGAATGGGTTACTGTAAAAACAAATGTAAAAGAAGACTTTAAATTACTTCATAACCTTGAAGTAGATGAGCTTAATGGTGTAGCTATAATGACAGACACAGATAATTCAAAGTTATTAGCGATATCATATTATCAAAATATTTATTTTTCATCTGAGTAATTAAATACGAGTATATTTCTTTAAAATTAAAGAAAAAAAAGATAGGAGAATTGCCACCAAAACGTCTTCTAGTGGAGATGCATTTGGCACACCAAAATTCCATAAAATTACACCAACCAACCAAATAATATAAATTTTCATAAATAGTTTTTATATTTCATTAGTATTAAATTTAAATATATTTTGATATCATTAAATTATGTCGAAGGAATTTAAATTTAAGTTAAAAGTATACTATGAGGATACTGATTCAGGTGGAGTTGTTTATTACGCAAATTACTTGAAATTTTTAGAAAGAGCACGAACTGAGGCTTTAAATTCTGACGGTTTAAGTAATCAAATTTTATTAAAAAAATACCAAACATTATTAATTGTAAAATCATGTAAAATTGAATACTTAATGCCAGCAAAACTTGAGGACACATTAGAAATTTTTTCTAAGATAATATCGCGTACAAGATCATCTTTTCTAATGGAACAAATTGTAAAAAAAAATGATCAAATCATAACAGATGCTGAGGTTTTAATAGTTACAGTTAATGAAAAAGGAAAACCTATAAAAATACCAGATATTCTTGAAAAATTTTTAAATTAGATTACTCAGCTTAATTTTAAAACTTTTTTAAATAGTCTAGTCATTTTTTTTTCATTAATTCTTCCAGTATTAACATTACGGGGACTTGGATGATAACAACCGACTAGTAAAATGTTATTTGGTAATTTATAAATTTTGTTATGACCAAATTTAATTTTATCAAAAAAATTATAGTTTTGTTTATAAAAATAAACACAAGCATCAAAAGCTATTTTTCCAAGAGCTACTATAACTTTCAATTTTTCTAAGTGATTAATTTCCTTATTAAAATAATAAAAACAATTATTTAATTCTTTTTTTAAAGGCTTATCTCCTGGTGGAACACATTTCAAAGCAGTTGTAATAAAGGCTTTTTTTAATTTTAAACCATCATTTAAATGTTTTGATGTAGGCTGATTTGATATTTTTGCATTAAATAAGCACTTATATAAAAAATCTGAAGATTTATCACCAGTAAAAACTCTTCCAGTTCTATTTCCACCATGCGCAGCTGGAGCCAGCCCCACAAATAATATTTTACCATTTGTATCTCCAAAACCTGTTATCGGTTTTCCCCAATAAGTTTCATTAATATATTGCTTCCTTTTAATTTTAGCTATTTTTTTTCTAAAAGTTCTTAGCCTAATACACTTTGTACATTTAACAATTTTCTTGTTAAGATTTAAAAGACCAGTATTCATTAAATTATTGTTTAGTTTTCTTTATCTCGGTCTGCGTAAAAAATACCGATTAAAAATAAAGCTGTCCATCCAAGTCCAATCAGGCCTTTTTTGACACTAGTATCAATACTCCAAATATCTAGAAAAAAGGCTCCTAAAATAATTCCCAATATATATATAACTACAACTAACGTTATTTGACTCATTTTATTTTATTTTCTTCGAGTTTTTTTTTCTTAATTAATGAAATACCATTTTTACATTTATATGCATAAGATTCTTTAAAAGTTTTCAACTGTTGAATTGACATTCTGCTCTGAATATTTCTCAAATTATTTAATTTCCACTCTTTAGAGGTATTTTTTTCCTTCCAAGTTATTTTTTCTATACTTGACCTAGCACACCCAGTGCAATGGCCTGTTTTAGGATCCATTTTACATATACTTATACAAGGAGAAGTAGTCATAAACATTATTTAACACTATTATTCAGATTGGACAAATTTGTTCTATAATATATAAAACCCCAATAATTGTGGGCGAGTGGCGGAATTGGTATACGCGCTAGTCTTAGGAACTAGTGCCGCAAGGCTTAAGAGTTCGAGTCTCTTCTCGCCCACCAAATAGATATAAAAAAAATGAAAGTAACTATTCAAAATAAAAAAGGCCTAAACAAAGATCTTAAAGTATTTGTAGATAAAAAAACTTTAAGTGGGCATATAAATGAAAAGTATGAAGAAATTTCAAAAAATGTTCAAATAAAAGGTTTTAGACCAGGCAAGGTTCCAAAAGAAGTACTGAGAAGGCAATTTGGCCAAGCTATTTTTGGAGAAGTGCTAGATAAAATATTAAAAGACACAACTACTAAAGCATTAACTGAAAATAAAATAAAGCCTGCTGGTCAGCCTAAAATTGATTTAAAAACCTTTGGTGAAGATAAAGATTTAGAATATATAATTTCAGTTACAGAACTTCCAAAAATAGATCTTAAATCTTTAAATAATTTGAAAGTAGACGAATATGAAGTTACGATTGATAAAAAAGAAGTTGATAAAAGAATAACTGAAATTGCAAAAAATCAAAAAAATTTTATCGATGTTGATGCAGCAAAAGTTGCCAACGAAGGTGATCTTGTAATATTTGATTATAAAGCTACCGTAGATGGTAAAGATTTTAAAGGAAGCGAAGGTAAAAATACTCAATTAGAAATCGGTAGAGATTTATTTATAAAAGGTTTTGATAAACAATTATTGAAATGTAAAAAAAATGAAGTTGTAAATGTTAAAGTAAATTTACCAGAAAATTTTCCAGAAAAAGAATTAGTAAAAAAAGAAGCTATTTTTGTTTGCAAAATTAATTCAGTCAAAAAACCTAAAGAAATTGAAATTGACGATGAATTTGCAAAAGGTTTAGGTGCAAAAGATTTAAATGATTTAAAAACTCTATTAGAAAAACAAATTAATGAGGAATATAATAACTCTCTAGCCATGTTGTCTAAAAAGCAAATTTTAAATCAAATAGAAAAATATAAATTAGAAGAGATACCAGAAAATCTATTAGAAGAGGAAATTAAGATACTTTCTCAAGGACTTAAAGAAAATGAAATAAAATCAAAAAGAAAATTTTTTGAAAGAAAAGCTAAAGATAGAATTAAAGTGGGATTAATTTTAAATGAATTTGGAGAACAAAATAAAATTAAAGTTGAAGAAAGCGAAATTCAAAATGAAATCCAAAAACAGATAAGATCTATGCCTGGACAAGAAAAATTTTTAATGGAATATTTTAAAAAAAATCCTGGTGCAGTAGCAAGTTTAAGGGGTACTATTTATGAAGAAAAAATTTTGAAATTAATAAAATCAAAAGCAAAAATAACAAAAAAAAGTATTGATAAAAAAGAAGCAGAAAAACTTTTAAAGGATGAAAACGATAAACATTTAAAAGAACATCATAATCATGAGGATAATAATCTACCAGATGCAAACAAAGAAACTTCAAAAAAATCAAAAACCCCAAAAAAGAAGTCTATAAAAACAAAAAAAGTTAGCAAAAAGTAATCACAAGTTGTATAAGTATAACGAATCAAGTTATGAATAAAATACCTGAACATCTTAATACTCTTATCCCAATGGTTGTGGAGCAATCGAGCAGAGGAGAAAGGGCATATGATATTTACTCAAGGCTTTTAAAAGAAAGAATAGTTTTTTTGACTGGTCCAATTAATGATCAAGTTGCATCTTTAGCAACAGCCCAACTTTTGTTTTTAGAGTCAGAAAATCCAAAAAAAGAAATATACTTTTATATAAATAGCCCTGGAGGATTGGTAACTGCTGGTTTGGGAATTTATGATACAATGCAGTATATAAAACCTGATGTCTCAACTTTGTGTATTGGCCAAGCAGCTTCTATGGGTTCTTTTTTACTATCTGCTGGAAAAAAAGGAAAAAGATTTTCCTTACCTAATTCGAGGATTATGGTCCACCAACCTTCTGCGGGTTTCCAAGGCCAAGCAACAGATATTGAAATTCATGCTAATGAAGTTTTATCCTTAAAAAAAAGATTAAATGAAATCTACTCAAAACATACTGGAAAGTCTGTTGAGGAAATAAAAATTGCACTGGAGAGAGATAATTTTATGACACCAGAAAATGCAAAAGATTTTGGTTTAATAGATGAAGTTGTAGAAAAAAGAGAATAATTCACAACATATAGAATAAAGCTCAACCTATGCTTGATTACTATAAGTTAACTATAATAAAGTATCTAATTGATTCGTTTTAAAAATTATGAGTAACAATAATAAAAATATTCTTTACTGTTCTTTTTGTGGCAAAAGCCAGCATGAGGTAAGAAAGTTAATTGCAGGACCAACTGTATTTATCTGTGATGAATGTGTTGAACTTTGCATGGATATTATTAAAGAAGAAAACAAAGATACACTGGTAAAACATCAGGATGGACTACCATCTCCAAAAGAGATTTGTTCAGTTCTTGACGATTATGTTATAGGACAAAAATATGCAAAAGAAGTTCTATCTGTAGCAGTACACAATCATTATAAAAGATTAAACTATGAAAATAAAACTAGTAAATCTGTTGAGTTAGCAAAATCAAATATCTTGTTGGTTGGACCAACTGGGTGCGGAAAAACATTATTAGCACAAACTTTAGCAAGAATATTAGATGTGCCTTTTACAATGGCTGATGCAACAACATTAACAGAGGCTGGATATGTTGGTGAAGATGTTGAAAATATTATTTTAAAATTATTACAAGCAGCAGATTATAACGTTGAAAAAGCTCAAAGAGGCATAGTCTACATAGACGAAGTCGATAAGATAAGTAGAAAATCTGAAAACCCTTCAATTACAAGAGATGTATCTGGTGAAGGAGTGCAGCAAGCTTTATTGAAAATTATGGAAGGAACCGTTGCAAGTGTTCCGCCACAAGGAGGAAGAAAACATCCTCAACAGGAGTTCTTACAGGTAGATACGACGAACATCTTATTTATATGTGGAGGGGCTTTTGCAGGACTAGACAAAATAATTTCCCAGAGAGATAAAGGCACTTCCATAGGTTTTAGTGCAGAAGTAAAAAGCAGTGATGACAAGAAAGTAGGTGAATGGATGAAGACACTTGAACCAGAGGATTTACTTAAATATGGTTTAATTCCAGAATTTATTGGAAGACTTCCAATAATATCTACTTTAGAGGATTTAGATGAAAAATCTTTAGTCAAGATATTACAAGAGCCAAAAAATTCACTAATAAAACAATATCAAGAATTATTTAAACTAGAGGGTGCTAAACTTATTTTTAAAGAAAATTCAATTAAGGAAATAGCATTAAAAGCTATTTCAAAAAAAACCGGCGCAAGGGGTTTAAGGTCAATATTAGAAAATATACTATTAAAAACAATGTTTGAATTACCAAGCTTAGAGAATGTGCAAGAAGTAATCGTCGACATAGGTGCGGTTAAAGGACACTCACAACCAATCATAGTACATTCTAAAAGCTCAAATCAAAAGAATAAGTCAACCAAAACCACAGCTGCTTAGAAATCAGTTAATAAATTTGAAATATCTATTGCATTATTTATAATTATAACCATATTTAGGGTATGGAAGTTAAAGTTACATTACCACTCTTACCATTAAGAGACATAGTTGTATTTCCTAGTATGGTGATCCCACTTTTTGTCGGAAGAGATAAATCGATTAATGCTCTTAATGAAGCAATGAAACAAGATAAAAAAATTGTACTTGTTACCCAAAAAAATTCAGAAGTTGATGATCCAAAAAAAAATGATGTTTTTATTTATGGTTGTGAAAGTAATATTCTTCAACTTTTGAAACTACCAGATGGAACTGTAAAAGTTTTGGTTGAAGGAGGTAAAAGAGTTAAAATAATAGATTTTAAAGATAATGAAAAATTCATTACTTCAAGTTTTGAAAACTTTGAAGATCAAAAAAACAAAGATGAAGATTTAATGCCTTTGGCTAATACTGCAATTAGAAGATTAGAAAAACTAACATCTGTAAATAAAAAAATACCGAGCGAAACAATAAATAGCATCAAACAACTAAAAGACGCCTCTCAAATAGCCGACAATATTGCATCTCATTTAAATACTAGTATTTCTGAAAAACAACAAATTTTTGAACTTTCAGACATTAAAAAAAGATTAAATGCTGTAATAAAAATAATGGAAAATGAAACAAGCATCATAGGAGTTGAAAAAAGAATAAGAGGCAGAGTTAAAACTCAAATGGAAAAAACCCAAAGAGAATATTATTTGAATGAGCAATTAAAGGCGATTCAAAAAGAACTTGGTGAGATAGAAGATGGTAAGGATGAAACATCAAATTTAAATAAAGCTATATTGAAAGCAAAAATGCCAAAAGAGGTACAGAAAAAATGTATGTCAGAATTAAAAAAACTTAGAAACATGAGTCCAATGTCAGCCGAAGCTACAGTTGTAAGAAATTATCTTGACTGGATGATTGACATACCTTGGTACAAAAAAGATAAGGTTGATATTGATTTAAATAAAGCTCTTAAAACTTTGGATGAGGATCATTTTGGTTTAGAAAAGGTTAAAGAGAGAATTATAGAATTTTTAGCTGTTCAAAAAAGAATGGAAAAAATTAAAGGACCTATACTTTGCTTGGTTGGTCCACCAGGTGTTGGAAAAACATCTCTTGGTAAATCAATTGCGAAAGCTACTAACAGACAATTTGTAAGAATGTCTTTAGGTGGAATAAGAGATGAGGCGGAAGTTAGAGGTCATAGAAGAACTTATATTGGATCTTTGCCAGGTAAAATTATTCAAATGATGAAAAAAGCTGGAACAAAAAATCCACTTTTTCTACTTGATGAAATAGATAAAGTTGGAAACGATTATCGTGGTGATCCTTCATCTGCTTTACTAGAGGCTTTAGATCCAGAACAAAATACAACTTTTAATGATCATTACCTAGAAGTTGATTACGATCTTTCTGATGTAATGTTTGTAACAACAGCTAACACATTAAATATATTACCTCCTTTGTTGGACAGAATGGAAGTAATAAGAATTCCTGGATATACAGAAGATGAAAAAATTAATATTGCAAATAAATTTCTTTTACCAAAAACTATTAAAGAAAATGGAGTAAAAGAAGGCGAGATGGATTTATCAGATGGAACTATAAAAGAAGTAATACGTAATTACACAAGAGAGTCAGGTGTTAGAAATTTAGAAAGAGAAATTTCTAAAATAACTAGAAAAGTTGTAAAAAAAGTTGTTAATAAAGAAGAAACTAAAGTAAAAATAAATGAAAAAAATTTGAATGATTTTTTGGGTGTTAAAAAATACAAATTTGGAGAACTTGAAAATCAAGATAAAGTTGGAGTTGTAACCGGTCTAGCATGGACTGAATTTGGTGGAGAAATATTAAAAATTGAAACAGTTAATATGCCGGGTAAGGGAAGAATGCAAATTACTGGAAAGTTAGGAGATGTTATGCAAGAGTCAGTTAAAGCAGCCAAGTCATATGTTAGGTCTAAGAGCTTGGACTTTGGAATAATACCTCCAATTTTTGAGAAGAAAGATTTTCACATCCATGTTCCTGAAGGAGCGACACCAAAAGATGGTCCTTCAGCAGGAATTGCAATGGTAACTTCTATTGTTTCATCAATAACAAAAGTGCCTGTTAGAAAAGATATAGCAATGACAGGTGAGGTAACAATTACCGGACAAGTATTGCCAATAGGTGGACTAAAAGAAAAAATGCTTGCTGCTCACAGAGCTGGTATAAAAGAAGTGCTTATACCAAAAGACAATGAAAAAGACCTAATCGACATTCCAAAAAAAGTTAAAGAGGATATTAAAATTACTACGGTCGATATCGTAGATGATGTAATTAAATATGCTCTAACAAAAGATCTTAAACGAGTGGAATGGGTTGAAGTTGACAAATTATCTGATGGAAAAAAAGTAGATAAATCTCAAGCTAGTATTCAATAATTAATAATTTACTTTAAGGAAACGTTGATGTATTAGTACCCATTGTTTTGGGCGGTTAGCTCAGTTGGTAGAGCATCTCGTTTACACCGAGGGGGTCAAAGGTTCGAGTCCTTTACTGCCCACCAAAATGGGGGTGTAGCTCAGTTGGTTAGAGCGATCGCCTGTCACGCGATAGGTCGCGGGTTCGAGTCCCGTCACTCCCGCCATTTAACTGATAATAGTTCTCATTTTAGGATAATAATGTTGATAAGTGTGACTTAAACATAGCTTACAATTACATCAAAAAAAACTATATATAATTATATGTTTACTGATTTTTTAAAAGAATATTTGCCGATAATATTATTTATAATAATTGCCTTTGGGCTAAGTGTATCTTTTATACTAGTAAATTTTATATTTTCTCCAAAAAACCCTGACCCGGAAAAGTTGTCAGCATATGAATGTGGTTTTGAACCTTTTGAAGATTCAAGAATGGAGTTTGATGTAAGGTTTTATTTGGTAGCGATATTATTTATTATATTTGATTTAGAAATAGCCTTTTTGTTTCCATGGGCAATATCATTAGGAAAAATAGGTGTCTTTGGTTTTGTTTCTATGATGATTTTCTTATCTATTTTAACAGTTGGTTTTATTTATGAATGGAAAAAAGGAGCCTTAGATTGGGAATAGAAAGTATGAAACTCGAAAATCCAGAAAAAAAAATACCAGATGAATTTAAACAACTCGCAAAAGATTTTGCAGAAAAAGGTTTTATAACAACATCATTTGATAATCTTGTAAACTGGGCAAGAACTGGTTCTTTGCATTGGATGACTTTTGGACTAGCGTGTTGTGCGGTTGAAATGATGCAAACATCTATGCCAAGATATGATCTTGAAAGATTTGGTGCAGCACCAAGAGCTTCGCCCAGACAATCAGATGTCATGATTGTTGCGGGAACTTTAACAAATAAAATGGCACCAGCACTAAGGAAGGTTTATGATCAAATGCCAGAGCCCAGATATGTTATATCGATGGGAAGTTGCGCCAATGGAGGAGGATATTATCACTACTCATATTCTGTTGTAAGAGGTTGTGATAGGATTGTTCCAGTTGATGTTTATGTCCCTGGATGCCCACCATCGGCTGAGGCTTTATTGTATGGAATATTACAATTGCAAAAAAAAATTCGTAATAATGGTTCATTAGAACGATAAAAAATGAATAACTTAATAAATCTTGAGAAGAAAATTAACTCACAGTTAACTACAAAAATTAATTCTTCTAAGGTTAAACACGAGCAACTTTATTTAAATATTGATAGCGAAGACATAATAGATGTTTTGTTATTTTTAAAAACAAACCAAGCTACAAAATTTAAACAGTTAATAGATATTACTGCAGTTGATTTTCTTGAAAATGAAAAAAGATTTAAAATAGTTTACTTATTGTTAAGTCATGAGTTAAACATGAGGGTTTTAGTTGATAGCTATATTAACGATTCTGAGATTATACCATCGATAACAAAAATTTTTCCATCGGCTAATTGGATGGAGAGGGAAGTTTTTGATATGTACGGTATATCATTTAAAGATCACCCCGATCTTAGAAGAATTTTAACAGATTATAATTTTGATGGCTTTCCATTAAGAAAAGATTTTCCACTAACAGGACACACTGAAGTAAGATATAATGAAGAGACCAAAAAAGTTTCTTATGAACCAGTTAAATTAGAACAAAATTATAGAAATTTTGATTATGAAAGTCCATGGGAGGGAACTAAATATATTAAAGAGCAAACAAAAAAATAATTATGGTCAAACAAACTAAAAAATTAAATTTGAATTTTGGACCACAACATCCTGCTGCACATGGTGTTTTGAGACTAATTTTAGAACTAGATGGAGAAGTTGTTGAAAAAGCAGATCCACATATAGGTTTGCTTCACAGGGGTACTGAAAAACTTATTGAAAATAAAACTTACATTCAGGCGGTGCCATATTTTGATAGGTTGGATTATGTTGCTCCTATGAACCAAGAACATGCTTTTGCCTTAGCAATCGAAAAAATATTAAAAATTCAAGTTCCTATAAGAGCTCAATTTATAAGAGTTATGTTTTGCGAAATTGGAAGAATATTAAGTCATTTACTAAACATCACAACTCATGCTTTAGATGTTGGTGCTTTGACACCTTCTTTATGGGGTTTTGAAGAAAGAGAAACCTTAATGACATTCTATGAAAGAGTATCTGGATCAAGATTACATGCAAACTACTTTAGAGCTGGCGGTGTGCACAAAGATTTGCCTAGAGGATTACTTGAAGATATTTCTGAATTTGCAAATAAATTTCCAAAAATTATAGACGACTTAGAAACACTTCTAACAGATAACAGAATATTTAAACAAAGAAATGTTGATATAGGGATTGTATCCAAACAAGACGCTCTTGATTATTCTTTCTCTGGTGTAATGTTAAGAGGATCAAATATTCCTTGGGATTTAAGAAAATCCCAACCTTACGACTGTTATGAACAAATGGAGTTCAAAATTCCAGTTGGAAAAAATGGCGATTGTTATGATAGGTATCTCTGCAGAATAGAAGAAATGAGAGAAAGTGTTAAAATTATAAAACAATGTATAGACAAAATGCCAAAGGGACCAATTAAATCCTTCGATGGGAAAATTACACCGCCACCAAAAAAAGAACTTAAAGAATCTATGGAAGCTTTAATACATCACTTTAAATTATTTACAGAAGGATATAGAGTTGATAAAGACGAAATATATACTGCTGTTGAGGCTCCAAAGGGTGAATTTGGAGTTTATTTAATTTCTGATGGTTCAAGCAAACCTTATAAATGTAAAATAAGAGCCCCTGGATTTTCACATTTGCAAGCTATGGATTATCTTATTAAGGGTCATATGCTTGCTGATGTTCCGGCTGTTTTAGGTTCTTTAGATATTGTATTTGGAGAGATAGATAGATGAGTTTTAAAAAAATAGGAAAGGACCAGCCAGAAAATTTTGAATTTAATGCAGAGAATATTGATATTGCAAAAAAAACAATATCAAATTATCCAAAGGACAAACAACAAAGTGCCGTGATGACTTTACTTTATTTAGCGCAAAGACAAAATGAAAATTGGATACCTCTATCTGCGATGAAATATATAGCGAAATTTTTAAACATGCCTTATATCAAAGTTTACGAAGTCGCCACTTTTTACTCAATGTACAATTTGGCTCCAGTAGGGAAGTTTTTTTATCAAATATGTACCACTACTCCTTGCATGTTAAGAGGAGCGAATGATTTAGTAAGTGTTTGTAAATCAAAAATTTCAAAAAAGGAAAACAATATATCAAGTCACAGCAATTCATCTTGGACTGAAGTAGAGTGTCTAGGAGCATGTGTAAATGGTCCCATGATACAAATTAATGATGAATATTATGAAGATTTAGATAAAGAAAAACTAGAAAAAATAATAGACCAATCTACCAAGGGTGAAAAACCTAGACCTGGTTCATATAGAGGCCGAATAAATTCAGAACCTGAAAATAAAAGAACAACATTAATGGAAGTAAAAAATGCTTGAAGACAAAGATAGAATTTTCAAAAACTTGTATAATGATATGGGTGTTGATGTCTTGTCTTCTAAAAATAGAGGAGACTGGGCTGAAACAAAAGAAATTTTTTCTAAAGGAAAAGATTGGATTATTAATGAGATTAAATCTTCAGAACTTCGTGGCCGAGGTGGAGCAGGTTTTCCAACTGGATTAAAATGGTCATTCGCCCCTAAAGAGGTTGGTTCCAGACCACATTATTTAGTAATCAATGCTGATGAGTCAGAGCCTGGAACTTGCAAAGACAGAGATATTTTAAGATTTGAACCACATAAGTTAATAGAGGGATGTTTAATAGCTTCATATGCTGTAAATGCGCACAAATGTTATATATACGTAAGAGGCGAATATTTTAGCGAAGGTCTAAAACTTCAAAAAGCCATAGACGAAGCTTATGAAAAAAATTTAATAGGTCATAATGCTTCCGGCACTGGTTGGGATCTTGATATTTATATTCATTACGGAGCTGGTGCATATATATGTGGTGAAGAAACTGCATTATTAGAAAGTATTGAGGGAAAAAAAGGACTACCTAGACTAAAACCTCCATTTCCTGCACTGGTAGGTTTGTATGGATGTCCAACTATTGTGAATAATGTTGAAACTATAGCTGTAGTTCCCACAATTTTAAGAAAGGGAGCTAAATGGTTTTCAAGTATTGGAAAACCAAAAAATACGGGAACAAAAATCTTTTGTATATCAGGAAATGTGAATAAACCATGTAACGTAGAGGAGGAAATGGGTATTCCATTAAAAGATTTAATAGAAAAACATGCTGGTGGAGTAATTGGAGGATGGGAAAATTTGAAAGCAGTAATACCTGGTGGTTCATCAATGCCCATGTTGCCTAAGGAGATATGTGAAAAAATATCTATGGATTTTGACTCATTAATTGCAAACAAAAGTGGATTAGGTACAGCTGGTGTTGTTGTTATAAATAAAGATCAAGACATAATTAAATGTATGGCTAGGATAGCAAGATTTTATAAACATGAGAGTTGTGGCCAATGTACTCCTTGCAGAGAGGGATCAGGATGGATGTGGAGAATGCTGGAAAGGATGACCAAAGGTGAAGCATCTAGGGAAGAAGTAGATATGTTGTATGATGTGACTAAACAAATTGAAGGTCACACAATTTGTGCTTTTGGAGAAGGTTCTGCATGGCCAGTACAAGGTCTCTTAAGACATTTTAAAAAAGAGGTTATCAAAAGAAATAATTTCAACCCACTTGTTAATAAAAATAAAAATATTCCATATTTGGTTGATCAACATCTCTTAGAGAAGGAAAATGCTTAAAATAAAAGTTAACGATAAAGAAATAGAAATTGAGGAAGGTTTGACAGTTCTTCAGGCTTGTGAACAAGCTGGTGTTGAAATACCAAGATTTTGCTATCATGAAAAACTATCAATAGCTGGCAACTGCAGAATGTGTCTAGTTGAAATGGAAAAATCAAATAAACCTATAGCATCCTGCGCTATGCCCGCTGCAGATGGAATGAATATTAAAACAAATACACCTCTTGTTGAGAAAGCTAGAAAAGGAGTTATGGAATTTTTGTTAGCAAACCATCCTTTAGATTGCCCAGTATGCGATCAAGGTGGCGAATGTGATTTACAAGATCAATCAATGTTTTATGGAATTGACAAATCAAGATTTAAGGAAAACAAAAGATTTGTACCTGAAAAATACATGGGTCCACTAATCAAAACACAAATGACCAGATGTATACATTGCACAAGATGCATAAGGTTTGCCACAGAAGTGGCTGGAATTTCAGAGTTGGGAGCAATAGGGAGAGGCGAAGATATGCAAATAACGACTTATTTGGAAAAATCTATGGAGTCTGAATTATCTGCAAACGTAATTGATCTTTGTCCTGTAGGCGCCTTAACCTCGAAACCATACGTTTTCGAAGCAAGACCCTGGGAATTAAAAAAAACAGAAACAATAGATGTTATGGATGCTATTGGTTCAAACATAAGAGTAGATACATATGGATGGGAAGTAAAAAGAGTATTGCCAAGAGTTAATGAAGATATTAATGAAGAATGGATTTCCGATAAAACTAGATATGCTTGTGATGGTCTAAAAAATCAAAGATTAGATGTACCGTATATTAAAATAGGAAATCAATTTAAAAAAACTTCATGGAAAGAGGCTTTTGATATTATTGTAAAAAAAATTAGTCAGACTTCCTCAGATAAAATAGCAGGTCTTACCGGTGATTTAACAGACATGGAAACATTATATACTGCAAAAGAATTTTTTGAAAAAACGATTAAGTCGCCCTATTTAGAATCAAGATCACAAAACTTTTATGTAAATATAAAAAATAGATCTAATTATATATTTAATTCAAAAATTAACGGCATTGAAGAAAGTGATTTAATTTTATTAATAGGTACTAACCCGAGATATGAGGCAACGATTTTAAATGCAAGAATACGAAAAAGTTATCTAAAGAATAATACAGAAATATACTCTACTTGTGAATTAGGAAATCTGACTTACCCATATAAAATTTTATCTAATAAAACTCAAATTATTAAAGATATTTGTGAAAATAAAAATGAGATTAGTGAAAAAATAAAAACTGCAAAAAAACCTATGTTAATAATTGGACAATCTGCTTTAAAACTAAAATCAGGCCAGTTTATATTTGAATCCTTAAAAAAATTTCTCCAAGATAACAACAAAATAAATGATGAATGGAACTCATTAAACATAATGTCGAATAATGCTTCGACTGTCGGTGCTTATGATTTAGATATAGTAGGACCTGAAAGTAGTGAATATACTTTATCTGCTATAAAAAATAACAAATTCAATATTGTATTTTTATTTGGACAGGATAATTTTAATTTTGAGAAAAAAAATGAGTTTATAATTTATATTGGTAGCCATGGTGACAAAGGGGCAGAAATTTCGGATATAATTTTACCAGGAGCTGCCTATACTGAGCAAGAAAGTCATTTTACAAATTTAGAGGGTAAAATTCAAAAAACCTACAAAGCATCCTATCCGCCAGGAGAAGCAAAAGAGGATTGGCAAATTATTAATGAATTATCCTCATTAATAAAAAGAAAAAATATTTTTAAAAATAAGGAAGAACTCATAGATAGTTTAATGAATTATGTTAATTTGAAAAAAAATCGCAGTGATGAATCAAATAGTAAAATAAACGAATTCTTTAGTGAAAATATAAAAGTCGATGAAATTGATTTTTACTATTCCAATGTGATAGCTAGAGCATCCAAAACTATGTCAGAGTGTAGAAATAACAAATTTAATTTAAAAAAAACTGGAACAGATAATTAAAATGATGGAATACTTGAACATATTTTTAACAGAAACTTATAAAATTCTTTTTTTATTATTACCTGTTCTTACTTCTGTCGCTCTAATAGTTTGGCTTGATAGAAGAGTATGGGCATTTGTTCAAAAAAGAAAAGGTCCCAACGTAGTTGGACCTTTTGGTCTTCTTCAATCGTTAGCAGACGCATTGAAGTATATCTTTAAAGAAATAATTATACCCGCGAGTGCTAATAAAGTGATTTTTATTTTAGCACCAATAGTAACTATGACATTAGCATTAGTTGCATGGGCTGTTATTCCTTTTAGCGAAACTCTTGTTTTAGCAGATATAAATGTTGGGATTTTATATCTTTTTGCAATCTCGTCTCTAGGTGTTTATGGAATTATAATGGGTGGCTGGGCTTCAAATTCCAAATATCCTTTTCTAGGTGCAATTAGATCAGCTGCTCAGATGGTATCATATGAAGTTTCAATTGGTATTATTATTATAAATGTGCTTTTGTGTGTAGGGTCTTTGAATTTAAACGATATAGTTACAGCCCAGAAAAATATTTGGTTTATACTTCCACTTTTTCCAATGTTTGTCATTTTTTTTATATCTGCATTGGCGGAAACAAATCGACCACCATTTGATCTACCTGAAGCGGAAGCGGAACTAGTTGCTGGTTATCAAACTGAATATTCTGGAATGATGTATGCAATGTTTTGGCTTGGCGAATATGCAAATATACTTTTAATGTGTGCTTTAGGGTCAATATTATTTTTAGGTGGGTGGTTACCACCCTTAGAAACTTACCCTTTTAATCTTATATCTGGACCATTCTGGCTAATATTTAAAATTTTGTTATTATTTATTCTTTTTTCTTTGGTAAAAGCTATTGTTCCTAGATACAGGTATGACCAGCTAATGAAGCTAGGATGGAAAATATTTTTACCATTTTCACTAATTTGGGTGGTATTAACATCAGGATATTTGCTCTATTTTAATTTATTACCTAAATAAAAATTATGAAAATAAGTAGAATTTTAAAAACATTATTCATGGCAGACTTTATTAAAGGTCTGGCAATTGCGATCAAAGAAATATTTAAATCAAAAAAGACTATCAATTATCCTTTTGAAAAAGGAAAAATAAGTCCACGTGCAAGAGGAGAACATGCTTTAAGAAGATATCCAAATGGAGAGGAAAGATGTATAGCTTGTAAACTTTGTGAAGCCGTATGCCCTGCACAAGCAATTACAATCGAGTCAATGGAGAGACCTGACGGAAGTAGAAAGACTAAAAGATACGACATCGATATGCTTAAGTGTATTTATTGTGGTTTATGTGAAGAGTCTTGTCCAGTTGATGCAATAGTACAAGGTCCAAACTTTGAATTTGCTACCGAAACAAGAGAGGAACTTTATTATAATAAAGAAAAATTACTTGAAAATGGAGATAGGTGGGAAACTGTTCTAGCAGCAAATATAAAAGCAGATAATCCTTATAGATAATTTAATGATAGCCCACGCAATTTTTTTTTATATATTTTCATTTATAGCAGTTATTTCAGCTTTAATGGTTACGGTTTCAAAAAATACTGTTCACTCAGTTTTTTTTTTAATTCTTGATTTCATAAGCATATCCTGTCTTTTTATAATGATCGGTGCAGAATTTTTAGGAATGATAATGGTAATTGTTTATGTTGGAGCTGTAGCAGTGCTTTTTTTATTTGTAGTAATGATGTTAAATGTAGCAAAACAAAAAAATACTTGGTTTTCTACATCAGCTGTTTCATCTCATATACCAATTGGTTTATTAATTAGTTTAGTCATTTTTTTTGAGATAATCATTGTAATTGGAGGATGGAAGTATAAACCTAACATACTAAATTCTATTTCTTTAAACACATCTTCAGAAATTACAAATACCCATTCATTAGGATACGTACTTTATACTGACTATATTCATCTTTTTCAGTTATCTGGAATGATTTTACTTGTTGCTATGATTGGAGCAATAGTTCTAACTTTTAGACAAAGAAGTGGATTGAGAAGACAAAGTTATTTTAAACAAATTTCTAGAGAAAAAAATGAAGGAGTTGAGCTTGTAGAAGCTGAAAATAAAAAAGGAGTTAAAATAGATGTTTGATGTTGAATTAGGTCACTACTTAACATTGGGTGCGATTATATTTACTATTGGTGTAGTAGGTGTTTTTTTAAATCGAAAAAACATAATTGTAATTTTAATGAGTATAGAGCTAATTCTCCTTGCAGTTAATATTAACTTAGTTTCTTTTTCTATTTACACAGAAAATTTAATTGGTCAAATTTTTACAATGTTTATTTTAACGGTTGCGGCCGCAGAAGCAGCAATAGGTCTCGCTATTATTGTGGTATATTATAGAAACTCTGGAACTATAAGAGTAGAGGAAATAGATAAACTTAAAGGTTAATATGGAATATTTTATTTTATTTTTACCTTTGATAGCTGCAATAATTTCTGGTTTTTTTGGAAATTTAATTGGAGCTAGAAATTCAGAAATTATAACAAGTTTGTTTACTTCAATAGCAGCTATCTTATCGATATTAATTTTTTATAAAGTTATCTCTCAAAACTATGAGAATGATTTAATTATAGCTACTTGGATTAATTCTGGTTTATTAAATGTAAACTGGGCAATTAAGATAGATACGTTGTCTTCAGTAATGCTAGTGGTTGTAACGTTAATTTCTTCTTTAGTTCACATTTATTCAATTGGTTATATGTCTAGTGACCCACACAAATCAAGGTTTATGGCATATCTTTCTTTATTCACATTTGCAATGCTCACACTTGTAACTGCAGATAACTTTTTACAACTATTTTTTGGCTGGGAAGGTGTTGGCCTGTGTTCTTATTTCCTTATAGGTTTTTGGTATAAAAAAAATAGTGCAAATGCAGCAGCAATTAAAGCTTTTCTTGTAAATAGAGTAGGAGATTTTGGTCTTGCGCTAGGTATATTTTTAGTTTTTTATATATTTGGAAGTGTTAACTTTGATGAAGTCTTCCAGCAAATACCAGAAATTTCTGATAAAAAAATTAATTTTGTTGGTTTAAATCTATATTTTGTAGATATAATATGCGTTTTACTTTTTGTAGGTGCGATGGGAAAATCTGCACAAATTATTCTTCATACTTGGTTGCCTGATGCAATGGAAGGACCAACACCAGTTTCCGCACTCATACATGCTGCCACAATGGTTACAGCTGGAGTATTTTTAGTTGTTAGATGTTCGCCTATTTATGAATTTTCAGATTTAGCTTTAAATTTAATTACTACAATCGGAATGGTAACTGCCTTGTTTGCCGCTACTGTTGCTCTAGTTCAGAGCGATATCAAAAAAATAATTGCTTACTCAACCTGTAGCCAGCTTGGATATATGTTTTTTGCAGTTGGTGTTGGCGCTTATAATGTTGCTATGTTTCATTTATTTACTCATGCTTTTTTTAAGGCTCTTTTGTTTTTAGGATCTGGATCAGTAATACATTCATTTAAAAATGAACAAGATATAAATCATATGGGAGGTATTTATAAATGTTTACCTTACACATATATCTTAATGCTAATTGGCACTTTAGCTTTAACTGGTTTTCCATTTTTTTCAGGTTTTTATTCAAAGGATGCAATAATAGAGTTTGCTTATTTAAAAGGTAGTCCGATCGGATATTATGCAGCTATAGTTGGTGTATTTACTGCTTTATTGACCTCTATATATTCTTGGAGATTAATTTTTAAGACCTTTCATGGAAACTATAATAATAAGAAAATAAAATTCGAAAATATGCACGAGTCACCCCTTGTTATGATCCTGCCCTTAATAATACTAGCTATAGGCGCAATAGGCTCTGGTTATTTGTTTAAAGATTTGTTTATAGGAAGCGAAACATCATATTCGTTTTGGGGAAATTCTATAAAATTTTTAGAGCCTCTAAGCACTAGTCATCCACCTACATGGTTTATTTACTTAACGCCATCGATCGTTATTTTTTCAATCCCACTGTCATATTATTTGTTTGTAAAAAACAAAAATTTTACAGAAAAAATAGTAGAAGGAAATAAACCTTTATACGATTTTTTCATTAATAAATGGTATTTTGATGAATTATATAATTTTATCTTTGTTCAGTTATTTAAAAAGATAGGTTATTTTTTTTGGAAAAAAATTGATGAAGGTATAATAGATAAATTTGGGCCAGATGGAATATCAAATTTAATTAAAAATTTATCACTAAAAGCTGTTAAATTTCAAAGTGGATATATATATCAATATGCATTTGTTATGCTTATTGGTTTTTCGATTTTGTTAACTTTCTTAATAATAAATTAATGGAAATACCAATACTTTCTTCACTAATATTATTACCAATAATCGGAGCAATATTTATTTTTTTTATAAGTTCTACTTCGCAAAAATATCAAAGTACCAAATATGTAGCTTTATTTGTAACAATAGCTAATTTCTTACTATCAGTATATCTATGGTATATATTCGACAATACTTCTGCCGAATTTCAATTTGTTGAAGAAAGAATTTGGATTCCAAATTTTGTTAATTATAAAGTTGGTGTAGATGGTATATCTATTCTTTTTATTATTCTAACAACTTTTATCACCCCTTTATGTGTTATTTCTATAAACAACACAATCAAATATAAACTTAAAGATTTTTTGGTTGCAATTTTGATAATGCAATCATTGATGATTGGTGTTTTTTGTTCCTTAGATTTAATAATTTTTTATCTTTTTTTTGAAGGAGGCTTAATACCTATGTTCATCATAATTGGTATTTGGGGTGGAGACCGAAGAGTTTATTCTGCTTTTAAATTTTTCTTGTTTACTTTATTAGGGTCAGTGTTGATGCTAATTGCAATCATAACTATTTATTGGTTATCAGGAACCACTGATGTAGAAAAACTTTACCAAATAGGCATCGATATCAAATACCAAAATTTGTTGTGGTTAGCTTTTTTTAGTTCATTTGCAGTTAAGACCCCTATGTGGCCTTTTCACACATGGTTACCAGATGCTCATGTTGAAGCACCTACTGCCGGATCTGTTTTATTAGCAGCTATATTATTAAAAATGGCTGGTTATGGTTTTATTAGATTTTCTTTAGGATTATTTCCAATTGCCTCTGATTATTTTGTACCGTTAATTTATTCTTTAAGCCTAATAGCTATAATTTATACATCCTTAATTGCTTTAATGCAGGAAGATATGAAAAAGTTAATAGCATATTCATCTGTTGCACATATGGGATTTGTAACATTAGGTATTTTTACTGTTAACCAACAAGCCATAGAAGGCAGTATTTTTCAGATGATTAGTCACGGCCTAGTAGCAGCGGCTTTATTTTTTAGTATTGGAGTTGTTTATGAGCGTATGCATACAAGATTAATCAATAATTACGGAGGCGTTGTAAGTGTAATGCCCAAATATGCGTTACTATTTATGATTTTTACGTTAGGTTCGATTGGTTTACCTGGAACAAGTGGATTTATTGGTGAATTTTTAATTTTAATTGGAGCATTTAAAGAAAACTTTCTAGTGGCAGTTATTGCAAGTATAGGAGTTATATTAGGAGCAGCTTATATGTTATGGCTCTATAAAAGATTTATTTTTGGAAAATTAGAAAATGATCAAGTTAAAAATATGACGGATCTAAAAAAGCATGAAATTTTAATTTTATGTTTGATTGCAATCCCAATTATTTTTTTTGGTTTTTATCCCGAGCCATTAATAAATACTACAGAAAATTCTATTACTAACTTAATCGACTTATATAATTCAAATTTAGAATATTATTCAAAAAATAACCTATGATTAATTTAAATTTAATAATACCTGAAATTTTTGCTTGTTTAACAATAATGTTTTTACTTCTGCTTGGTGTTTTTAAAAAAAATAGTTCTAACCTAGTTTATAATTTAACTATTCTATCATTGTTTATTTTATTAACCTTAGTTTTAAATTTGTCAAATGTTCAAGAAGAATATGTTTTCGCTCAAAGTTACAGAGTAGATAACTTATCAACTTTTATGAAAATTTTGACTATAGTTTCAGCAATCTTTGTTATGCTTACATCTTCAAAATATGTAAAAATATCAAAAATTTTACAAATAGAGTATCCAATACTTATATTGAGTTCAATTTTAGGTATGATGGTAATGATAGGTTCAAATGATCTTATAGTATTTTATATGGGTCTAGAACTTCAGTCATTGGCACTCTATGTTCTCGCATCTTTTAATAGGGATAATCTTCTATCATCTGAGTCAGGACTTAAATATTTTGTTTTAAGCGCTCTGTCATCCGGTTTACTACTTTACGGATGTTCACTTATTTATGGATTTTCAAATTCAACAAATTTTAACGAAATTTCATTAAGTATTTCAGATTTTCAATACGGTCTCACTTTTGGTATTGTTTTTATTCTTGTAGGTTTAGCATTTAAAATTTCGGCTGTACCTTTTCACATGTGGGCTCCGGATGTTTATCAAGGATCGCCAACTTCTGTAACTATTATTTTTGCAATTCTTCCCAAAATAGCAGCGTTAACTATCTTTATAAGATTTTTGTATGTGCCATTTATAAACATAATAGATCAATGGCAGATGATAATTATTTTTTTATCAATTGCTTCGATGTTGTTTGGTGCTGTTGCAGCCATTGGTCAAAAAAATTTAAAAAGGCTTATAGCTTACAGTTCAATAAGTCATATGGGATATGCACTAGCTGGTCTAACAACAGGAACAAATGATGGTATTCAAAGTTCCATCTTGTATATGACAATATATTTGTTTATGAACTTAGCTTTTTTCAGCTGTTTATTTATGATTAGAAAAAATAATAAATATTTGGAAAATATAAACGATTTGTCGGGCTTATCAAAACATCATCCAATACTATCTTTTTCAATGTTGATTATTCTTTTTTCTTTGGCAGGGATACCTCCATTAGCAGGATTTTTTGCAAAATTTTACGTATTTATGGCAGTATTGGAACGATCTATGTATTTTCTTGCAATAATAGGTTTGATGTCGGCAGTTGTAGGTTCATTCTATTATTTAAGAATAATTAAAGTTATATATTTTGATTCGGAAAAAGAAAAATATGATACAGACCATCATCTAGGATTGAAAATAACTTTATTAATTTCAACAATTTTCATACTTATGTATTTTATTTATCCTAACAGTCTTATTAATTTAGTTTCAAAAATAAATATTATTTAATGAAACTAAAAGTATATAAATATAAAAAAATAAAAAGTACAAACGATGTAGCTTTAAAAAAGATAAAGTTAGGGATAGACCAAGGTGTAATAATAACTGAAAAACAGTCGAAAGGTCGAGGTAGACATGGAAATAAATGGATATCAATGAAGGGTAACTTATTAATAAGCATTTTTTTTAAAATAAAAAATAATATACCTTTAAATAATTTGACATTTAAAAACTGCCAATTAGTAAAAAAATCAATACAAAACTTAACAAAATACAAAATTCAAATTAAAAAACCAAACGACTTACTAATTAATAAAAATAAAATTTGTGGAATATTACAGGAGATTACATTCTTTAATAAAAAAAAGTTTTTAATTGTGGGGATAGGTTTAAATCTAGAAAAAAGTCCTAATATAAAAAATTATCAAACAAATCACTTAAAAAGTTATACTAATAACAAAATAAATAAATTAAGTATTTTTAAAAAAATTAAAAAGATATATGAAAAAGAAATCAAGTATTTTAAATAGATTTATTGTATGTATTTAATTGGCGATATAGGCAACACTGAAATTAAAATTTTTTTATACAACGAAAAGTTTTATATTAAAAAAAGGGTTATTTTAAAAACTAAACTTATTAACAATAAATATCTTTCACAAAAACTAAGTTTTTTAAAATTCTATAAAAAAAAAATAAATAAAATTTTATTCAGTAGTGTTGTTCCTAGTTCATTTAAAATAATTAAAAAATTTTTGAAATTTAAATATTGCTTATCTATTATTGAGCTTAAGTCGGTTATTTTAAAAAAATTTATTAATATAACAGTTAATAAAAAACAAGTCGGTTCTGATAGAATAGCAAATGCAATTGCAGTTATTGATAACAAATTTAATTATATTGTACTAGATTTTGGTACAGCTACTACATTTGATGTGGTTATTAAAAATAAATATTTAGGAGGTGTAATTGCTCCTGGTGTAAGTCTATCTTTGCAAACTCTAATATCTAAAGCTTCATTGATACCTCCGATAACTTTATCAAAAACATCAAAAGTTATAGGCACAAATACAGATACTGCTGTTAAATCTGGTTTTTATTGGGGTTATACTGGTTTAATTGAAAATGTAATAAAGCTAATATCGAAACAAACCAAAAAAAAATATAAAATAGTTCTTACTGGGGGATTTTCTTATTTATTTAAAAATATGATTATAGGAAAAACAATTGTCAAGAAAGACTTAACCATTGAAGGATTATTAAAAATTATTAAAAATTTATAAATTATGAAAGAAGAACTTTTATTCTGTCCACTTGGTGGCTCTGGCGAAATAGGAATGAATATGAATCTATTTGCATACGGTAAACCGGATAACCAAAAATGGATCATAGTTGATATAGGCGTCACTTTTGCGGATGATACTATCCCAGGCATCGATTTAATATATCCTGACCCAGGTTTTATAGTTGATAAAAAAGATGACTTGTTAGGTATAATATTAACTCATGCTCACGAGGATCATATAGGTGCAATAGCTCATATTTGGCCTAAATTAAAATGTAAAATATTTGCTACTCCTTTTACAAGTATTTTAATTTCTGAAAAATTTAAAGAAAAAAAAATTGATATTTCACCTTATTTAAAAGTTGTAGAACTAAATAGCACCTTAGAGCTTGATCCATTCAAAATCGAATTTATAACTCTCACTCATTCTATTTTAGAACCAAATGGATTAAGAATTGGAACGCCAGTAGGAAATATTTTACATACTGGAGATTGGAAAGTAGATCCAAATCCACTAATTGGAAATACAATCAATTCGGAAAGACTAAAACAAATTGGTCAAGATGGCGTGTTAGCCATGATATGCGACTCTACCAATGTTTTTAGCATTGGAAAATCTGGTTCAGAACTAGATGTCAGGAAAAGTTTGCTTAATATTATGATGGGTTTAAAAAAAAGAATTATTGTTACATCTTTTGCATCTAATGTAGCAAGAATGGAATCAGTTTTTTATTGTGCTGAAAAATGTGGTAGACAAATATCTTTGATTGGAAGATCTATGCATAGAATTTATAAAGCAGCTAGAAAATGTGGATATTTATCGGATATAATAGAACCTATTGATCCTAGAGAAGCGAAAAATATTTCAAGAGAAAAAATTGTTTATTTATGTACAGGGAGCCAAGGAGAGCCAATGGGAGCCATGATGAGAATTTCTACTCAAGTCCATCCAGATGTTTTTATAGAAAATAATGATACAGTTATATTTTCTTCAAAAATAATCCCTGGAAATGAAAAAAAATTATACAAACTGCATAATCAATTAGTAAAAGAAGGTATCAATGTAATATCAGAGGAAAATGAGTTTGTTCACGTTTCTGGACATCCAAACAGAGAAGATTTGAAGGAAATGTATAATTGGGTAAAACCTAAATGTGTGATACCGGTTCATGGTGAGCATAGGCATATGATCGAACACATAAATTTTGCTAAAGAAATGCAGGTTCCTTTTCCAGTTCAAGTCGAAAATGGAGATATAGTTAAGTTGTTTCCAGGAAGCAAACCAGAGGTATACGACAAAGCGCCTAGCGGCAGGCTATATGTTGATGGGAATATAAGCGTTGAAGAAGATGCTCAATCAATCAAAGAAAGGAAAAATTTATCAAACAATGGATTTATGGAAGTCACTATATTAGTTACAAACAAAGGAAATATACACAACAAACCTATTTTAACATTTAAAGGATTACCAATTTATGAAACCGAGGATTTTAGATATGGGTTGGAAGAAGAAATTGATAAAACAACAAGAACCTTCTCTTTAAAGAACAAAAAACAAGAATCTAATCTTATAGACACTCTTAAAACAATTTGTAAGAAATATTCAAAAGAAAAAACGGGCAAAAGGCCAATTACCCAGGTTAACTTAGTAAGAATTTAATTGATTATTTACATCTAAGCAATTAAATAAATTGATGTACTTTTCAAAATCATTTATTCCAATATTAAAAAATAATCCAACGGAAGCAACAATAAAATCCCATCAGCTTATGCTTAGAGTTGGAATGATTAAACAATCTTCAGCAGGAATTTATTCTTGGCTTCCACTAGGATTCAAAGTCATGAAGAAAATAGAGAGGATTGTTAGAGAAGAACAAGACAGAATAGGTGCACAAGAGATTTTAATGCCAACTATACAATCAAGCGAGATTTGGAAGGAAAGTGGCAGATATGAAGATTATGGTGAAGAGATGCTCAGAATTAAAGATAGACAAGGTAGAGAAATTTTATATGGACCTACAAACGAAGAGCTTATTACAGATATATTCAGATCCAGTATTAAGTCTTATAAATCTTTGCCTCAATTGCTTTATCATATTCAATGGAAATTTAGAGATGAACTAAGACCTAGATTTGGAATAATGAGGTGCAGAGAGTTTTATATGAAAGATGCATATTCTTTTGATATTAATGATGATGAAGCTATTTATTCATATAATAAATTTTTTTTATCTTATTTAAGAACATTTAAGAGATTAGATTTGTCAGCCATCCCAATGTCTGCTGATACTGGTCCAATAGGTGGAAATCTTTCACATGAATTTGTAATCTTAGCTGACACAGGGGAAAGTAAAATTTATACAGATAAAAGAATTTTTGAAGTCCAAAGCGATAAAGCAATTCTAAATAAGGAAAATTTAAATGATCTGAGAAATAAATTTGATAAATACTATGCAGTTACAGATGAAAAATTTAATAAAAAAGATTTTGATGAAAAAGTGCCTGAAGAATTTAGACTCAGCACCAAGGGTATAGAAGTTGGTCATATTTTTTATTTTGGAGATAAATATTCAAAACCAATGAATGCATCTGTAGATTATCAGGGAAAAAAAGAATTTGTAAAAATGGGATCTTATGGTGTAGGAGTGTCAAGATTAGTTGGAGCTATTATTGAAGCTAAGTATGACAATAAAAATGAAATTATGAAATGGCCTATATCAGTTGCGCCATTTGATTGTGGAATACTGCCTTTAATAAATAAAAATGACACTAAAAATTTAGACAAGGCTGTTAAAATTTCTAATTTACTTAAAAAAAATGGTTTAGATGTATTAATAGATGATACAGAAGAAAATTTTTCATCAAAAATAAAAAAATTTAATTTACTTGGTATTCCTTTTCAAATTATGATCGGAAATAAAAACGAAGGTGATATTTTTGAATTTAGAGAAATTGGAATTGAGTCAAAAAATATCAGTATTAATGAAATAGTTGAAATTATTAAAAAAAAAAAAGTTTAAATTGATTTCTAATTTAGAAAAAAAAATTGTTTTTAGATATTTAAAGACCAGAAAAAAAGATGGTTTTTTAAATATTATATCTATTTTTTCATTTATTGGAATATCCTTAGGCGTGGCAGTTCTTATAATCGTAATGTCAGTAATGAATGGATTTAGATCCGAACTAGTAAATAAGATTGTAGGGTTTAACCCACATGTAGTTATTCAATCTTATGAATTTTTAAAGAATGATGAAATTTTGAACAATCAAAGACTTCAAGAACTATCAAATAATTTAGTTTATAGTAACTCCGGAGAAGTAGTTTTAATAAATAAAAATATTTCTAAAGGTCTGTTGTTAAGAGCTTACATTTTTGAAGATTTCAAAAAGTTAGAAATTTTTAAGAGATTGGAAACTAATAATAAAAAAAATTTTTTTTCTGGCAATTCTATATCTATAGGTAAAGAATTAAGTTTTGATTTAAATTTAAGTATTGGCGACACAGTTCTTCTTATGTCCCCTGGAGGAGAAGAAACTATTATAGGTAATTTACCAAAACAAGAAAGCTATAAAATAACATCTATTTTTGACAGTGGCCTTCTTGAGTTTGACCAGAATGTTGCTTTTATAAACCTAAAAAAAATGGAAAGCCTTTTAAATTTAGATAAATCAACTAGAAATGTAGAAATTTACTTGAAAAATCCTTTAAATATAGAAAATACAAAAATTGAAATTCAAAATATTTTTCAAAATTATTTAATTTATACTTGGGCTGATATTAATAGATCATTGTTTTCAGCACTTAAAGTAGAGAGAAATGTTATGTTTATTATATTATCTTTAATTATTATTGTTGCTGCTTTTAACATTATATCTGGATTAACAATTTTAGTAAAAAACAAAACAAGAGATATAGCAATATTAAAATCAATAGGTGTTTTGAATATTTCAATTACCAAAATTTTTTTTTTAATTGGTTTTTATATAGGTACTACAGCTACATTTTTCGGTATAGCGATAGGAGTTTTGTTCTCTGTATATATCGAGAGTTTTAGAAAAATTCTAAGCAATACATTCAATATTCCTATTTTTCCTGAGGAAATTTATTTTCTAAGCAAAATGCCATCAGAAATTAATTTAAATTCAATTATTTTAATAGCAGTTTGCTCTATACTTATTACATCAATAGTGTCAATTTTTCCTGCACTTAAAGCTTCAAAACTTGACCCAATAAAAGCACTTAAATATGAGTAATTTTATTTCATTAAAGAATGTGTCAAAAAAATATTTATCAAACATAAATGTAAATGCTTTAAAGAAAGTGACATTAAGTTTTTCTCTAGGAAGATCCTACTCGATTGTAGGTCCATCTGGATCAGGAAAATCAACCTTATTAAACATTTTATCTTTAATAGATCAACCTTCCTCTGGCATAGTTAAAATCAATAATGAAACAATTAATTTTTCTAACAAAAATAATAATGATAAAATAAGAGCAAGTAATATCGGCATAATTTATCAGAGTTATAATTTGTTACCAGATTTTACAGCTTTAGAAAATGTAAGTCTAGCCGGATTAGCATTGAACAATAATAAAAATATTTCAGTTTCAGAAGCTAAAAAAATAATAGCCAACCTTGGGTTAAAGGAAAGATTCGATCACTTTCCATCACAATTATCAGGAGGTGAAAACCAAAGAATCGCAATCGCAAGAGCTTTAATAAATAAACCAAAAATAATTTTAGCAGATGAACCCACAGGAAATCTTGACTATAAATCTGCAAAAAAGGTTTTTAAAATTTTATTAAATCTTAAGAAAAATAATAGATTAGTTATTTTTGCAACTCACAATAGAGAATTTGCCAGCATGTCGGATTGTAAAATAGAAATGATTGATGGTAGTATTAGGTCCATCAATGGAAAAATTTGAAAAATTTAATCATATTAAAATTCACACCCAGTATTCAATTTGCGAAGGTGCAGCTAAAATAGATCAAATATCTGAATTTTGTAAAAAAAATAAAGTAATTTCTGCTGGTATATCAGATACATTAAATTTATGTGGTGCACTAGAATTTTCAGAAAATATTTCTAAATCAGGTTCACAGCCCATAATTGGTACACAAATAAATTTTAAATATGGAGACGAAATTGGTCTTATTCCTCTAATTGCTAAATCAGAACTTGGTTATAAAAGTATAATTGAACTATCCTCAAAATCTTATTTAGGCAATGACAACTTGACTAGCCCACATTGTAAAATTGAAGATCTTGTTAAATTAGGAAAAGGTATAATTGTGCTATCAGGACAAATTACTGGTTTAAATGGCAATTTGTTTAACAAAGGAAAATTATCAGAAATAAAAGATATTTATAATTTATTAAAAGAAAAATTTTTAGATAATTTTTATATAGAGATCCAACGACATGGAGACCCAAATGAAAAAAGTTTTGAAAAATTTAATTTAAACATATCAAAAGAGCTTTCTATACCAATCATCGCAAGTAATGAAGTTTTTTATATAAATAAAGATATGCATGAAGCACACGATGCGTTAATTTGCATTGGTAACAAAACATACGTCAATGAAAAGAATAGGATAAAATTTTCTAATCAACACTATCTTAAATCTGATGATGAAATGAAAAAATTATTTTTTGATTTACCAGAAGCACTTGAAAATAACTATAATATTATTTATAGACTAAATTTTAGACCTAAATACTCTAAACCAGTTCTTCCAAATATCAGCTCAGATAAATATGGAAATGCTGATCAAACTTTAATTAATGAGTCTGTATCAGGATTAAAAGAAAAATTTAGTAAATTATTTAAAATTAATCTTTCTGAATTAGATAAAAGCGTAAAATTTAAAAAATATAAAGATAGATTAGAGCATGAGTTAAAAATTATAATCGAAATGAAGTATTCAAGTTATTTTTTAATTGTTTCTGACTATATTAAATGGGCAAAAAATAATCAAATTCCTGTTGGACCAGGAAGAGGGTCGGGAGCAGGATCTCTTGTGGCATGGTCTTTATTAATAACTGATGTTGATCCAATTAAATTTAACTTAATATTCGAAAGATTTTTGAATCCAGATAGAATTTCAATGCCAGACTTTGATATTGATTTTTGTGAAGAAAAAAGAGACTTAGTATTTAACTATCTCACAAAAAAGTACAAAAATAGCGTAGCTCACATCAACACATTTGGAAAATTAAAAGCAAGAATGGTTATTAGAGATGTTGGAAGAGTTTTGGGTCTTCCTTATGGATTTGTCGACAGTATATCTAAAATGATACCTTTCGACCCTTCAAGACCACAAAGTTTAACAGATTGTATAAATAACGAACCAAGATTACAAAAACTAATTAAAGAAGACACAAGAGTTAAAAAATTAGCAGAACTATCTCTTAAACTTGAAGGACTAAATAGAAATTTTGCTACACATGCTGCTGGAGTTGTTATTTCTGATAAAAAACTTACCGACACGGTGCCTTTATACAAAGACTCTTCAGCAAACTTAATACTACCTTCTACTCAATTTGATATGTATTCAGCAGAAAATGCAGGTTTAATCAAATTTGATTTTCTAGGTTTAAAAACCCTCACAGTTATTGATAAGACTGAAAAATTGGTAAACCAAAAAAATAAAAAATTTTCTTTAGATCAAATAAGCTATGAAGATCAAAAAGTTTTTGAATTACTTTCAAAGGGACATACTGTAGGTTTATTTCAGCTTGAAAGCGCTGGAATGAAAGAAGCATTGATGCAAATGAAACCAAATCATTTAGAAGATATTATAGCATTAGTAGCTTTGTACAGACCAGGACCCATGGCGAACATACCCATTTATAATGATTGCAAGCATGGAAGACAGCAACCGGATTATCTTCATCCGCTTTTAGAGGAAATATTAAAACCAACCTATGGAGTAATTATTTATCAAGAACAAGTAATGCAAATAGCCCAAAGACTATCTGGGTTTTCAGCAGGTGAGGCTGACATTTTAAGAAGAGCTATGGGTAAAAAAAAGAGATCTGAACTAGAAAAACAAAAAATGAGATTTATTGATGGAGCTGTTAAAAATGGAATAAAAAAAGACGTAGCAGCAAGCATTTTTTTAAAAATAGAGCCATTTGCTGAATATGGGTTTAACAAAAGTCATGCAGCAGCATATGCAATAATCGCTTACCAAACTGCTTATTTAAAAACTTACTATTCAAATGAATTCTTTTCAGCATCAATGACAATGGATATTTCAAGCCAAAATAAATTAAGCGAGTTCTATGAAGAAATTAAAAGACTGAATATCAATATTATCAGACCTGATATTAATAGTTCTTTCGCAGATTTTAAATCAGATGATAAAAATTTTTATTATGCTCTGGGCGGTATAAAAAACGTGGGTTATGAAGCAGTATCAAATATAGTAAAAGAACGTGTTAAAAACGGAAAATACACATCAATTTTGAATTTTATTAAAAGAGTTGACCCAAAAGACATAAATAAACTTCAACTAGAGGGATTAGTAAAGGCAGGAGCATTTGATCAAATTAACAATAATAGAAAATCAGTTTTTGAGTCGATACCAAATTTGATTACAAAATCGAAAAAAATTTTTGAAAATAAAATTGCTAACCAAGAAGATTTATTTGAATTAAATGAAGAAAATGATGAAGATATAATCAAAATTGACAAAGATTGGGAAATAGAAGAAAGATTGGCAAAAGAATTTGAGTCAGTGGGTTTTTTTATTTCAGACCATCCACTGAATCAGTATAAAGAAATTTTTGAAGACTATAAAATTGTTAACTTTAATGAATTTATTCATTTAAAAAACTCAAAGGATACCAATGTTTCAGGAACAATCTTAAAAATTCAGGAAAAAAAAACACAAAAAGGCAACTCATATGCTATAGTCAAACTTACAGATTTAAGTTCTGTTTTCGAGATATTTATCTTTTCAGATTTGCTAGAAATTAATAGAGAAATTTTAAAAGATGGAAATTCATTAATATTAACTCTCACAAAAAATATTTCAGATGAAAATAATCGATTTAAGAGAATAAATGTTAAAAAAATCGCATCATTAAAAAATTTGTTAAATAAACCAATTTCTAATGTAGAGATTTTTATAGACAATCAAAAATCAATAGAAATGATTGAGAAAATTTTATCTAAATCAGGCAATACTGAGGTGAAGATTAAAATAAAAGATGAAAAGAATAAATATATTTTTAATTTAAAAAATAAGAGATTTGTTGACCGTAAACACTTAAATTTACTAAAAAACCAAGGTATTTCCACATATATTTCTTAAAAAAATACTTGTTTAAATTTCTATATAATTGTAAATATCCCGTAAATTAATACGCACACAATTTGTGGTTTTATACCTCCGGTCCTTAAATGGAAATAATTGTGGTGGCATAACCGGGAAAAAATATGAAGATACCAAATATAACAATTCAACAATTATTAGAAGCAGGTGTCCATCTTGGACATAAAACACTTAGATGGAATCCAAAAATGAAGAAATATATTTTTGGAAAAAGAGACGCAATACACATTATAGACCTTACACAAACATTAGAATTAGCGAACATGGCACTTCAAAAAATTTACCAAACTATAGCAAGTAATGGTAAAATTTTATTTATATCTACAAAGAAACAAGCATCAGAAGCTATTGCTGAACTAGCAAAAGAGACAGATCAGTATTTTGTAAATTATAGGTGGTTAGGAGGTATGCTGACCAATTGGGGCACAATATCAAATTCAATTAAAAAATTAGAAAGACTAAATATAGATTTAGTTTCAGAAAATCGTGGTTTTACAAAAAAAGAACTTTTAAAAATGGGTATACAAAGAGATAAATTGCAAAGATCATTAGGTGGTATTTCTCAAATGAAAAAAATACCTGATTTAGTTTTTGTAATTGATACAAATTATGAGTCATTAGCTATAAAAGAGTCATTAAAACTTGGAATTCCAATTATAGCAATACTTGATACAAATTCAGATCCGGAGGGTATAGATTTTCCAATACCGGGCAATGATGATGCTAGAAGATCAATAGATCTTTATTGTACGCTCATTAAAGAAACTATTGAAAATGCTAAGAAAGATTCAAATATTTCCGTTGAAAATGAGAATAAAGATAAACCAAAAACCCAAGTAGAAAAAAGCCCAGATAAAGAAGAGTCAGCTCAAAAAAAAAACTAAATCATGAGTGACGTAGAAAAAATAAAGAAATTAAGAAAGCTCACTGGAGCAGGTTTTAAAGACTGCAATTCAGCAATACAAGAGTCAAACGGTGATCTTGATAAAGCTGTAGAAAATTTAAGAGTTAAAGGTATTTCTAAGGCTTCAAAAAAAATGTCTAGAGTGGCTAACGAAGGAGTAGTAGCAATAAGTGGAGATAATAAAAAAACATCTGTAATAGAAGTAAATTGTGAAACAGATTTTGTAGCCAAAAATGAAGATTTTATAAATTTTGTTAAAGAAATAAGCGAGCTTAATAATCATTGCGACTCTGATAATGAAAAACTTAAAAAAACAAAAATGAAAAATTCAAAAACTGTTGATGAAAATATTGTATCTATAATTGCAAAAATTGGAGAGAAAATAACCATTGGTAGATCAAAAACTATTTCACATAAAGATTCAGAAAATTTTACATATTTACATACTGTAGTTAAAGATAATTTATCAAAATTAGCAGTTATTATTTCTTTACAAACAAAAAATAATTCTGAAAATCTAAATTCATTTGGTAAACAGTTAGCGATGCATGTAGCTGCTTCAAGCCCAATAGCTCTTGAAAGTTCAGGTATAGATAGTGAAATATTAAAAAAAGAACAAGAACTTATTACTGAGGAATTAAAGAATTCTGGTAAGCCTGATGAAATTGTAAAAAAAATATCTTTCGGTAAAATAAATAAATTCAAAGAAGATAATAGCCTATTAAACCAACCCTGGGTAATGGAGCCAAAAAAGAAAGTTAATGAAATTTTAAAAGAACTAAATATACCAGATTTAAAAATAAAAGATTTTTACAGATTAAAAATTGGGGAATAAATGTTTAACCAAAAAATATATGCTCAGAAAATGGATAAAACTATCGAAGTGTTCAACAAAGAATTAGGATCATTAAGAACAGGCAGGGCTAATGCAAATATGTTGGATTTAGTTAAGGTAGATGTTTATGGGCAAAAAATGCCAATAAATCAACTAGGCACAATAACTACACCCGAACCCCGAATGATAAATATTCAAGTTTGGGATCTTAACAATGTTACATTAATAGACTCAGCAATTAAAAAATCAGAATTAGGACTAAATCCACAAATAGACGGACAACTTGTTAGACTGCCTGTGCCAAATTTAAGCGAAGAAAGAAGAAATGAAATGAAAAAAATGATAAAATCTATGGGTGAAAAATGTAAAATTTCAATAAGAAATATAAGAAGAGAGGCGAATGAGGATTTGAAAAATTTACTTAAAAAAAAAGAGTTAAGTGAAGATGAGGAGAAGAAACAGGAGAAAAATATTCAAAATTTTACAGACCAACATATAAAAATTATTGATGAAAAAGTGACATCAAAAGAAAAAGAAATAATGACAATATGAACCCAATTAAACATGTGGCCATAATAATGGATGGAAATGGCCGTTGGGGTTTGAAAAACAAAAAATCAAGAAACTTAGGTCATGAGGCTGGACTTAGAACGGTAGAAAAAATTATTGCTGAAACTATTAAAAACAAAATTAAGTATTTAACTTTATTTGCATTTTCTACTGAAAACTGGAGAAGGCCCAAAAAAGAGATTAACTTTTTATTAAGTTTACTTCAAAAATTTTTATTAAGTAAAATAAATGAATTTGATAAAAATGAAATTAAACTTAAAATATTGGGAACAAAAGTTTTTTCAAATAAATTAAATAGCGAACTAAAAAAAGCAGAAGCAAAAACTTCAAATAATAAAAAACTACAAGTAAATTTAGCCTTAAATTATGGGTCGAAAAGTGAATTAATTTACTCAATCAAAAAACTTAAAAAAAAAAGACTAAAAATAAGCATTAAAAATTTAGAAGATAATTTATTCACCAAAAATATACCCGATCCAGAAATTCTTATAAGAACTGGAGATACTAAAAGACTTAGTAATTTTTTATTGTGGCAAATGGCATATACCGAGCTATTTTTTGAAAAAAAACTATGGCCTGATTTTAATGGAAAAGATTATAATCGTATATTAAGAGAATTTAAAAAAATAAAAAGAAATTTTGGTAAAATATGATTAAATCAGAATTTTTAAAACGACTGTTAAGTTCAATTATTATTATACCATTATTTTTATTTTTTATTATCAAAGGCTCATACTATTTTACTTTTTTTATAATTTTTGTTTTATTAATTTGTCTTTATGAATGGGTAAAGCTAACAAGCAATAGTTTATTTTTAATACCAGGTTTGATATTTATAAAATTATCTTTTTTTTCAGCTTATCTACTAAGAGGAAATTTAGAGAATGGATTAATAGAGTTTTTGATTGTAATTCTAATATGTGTCTCAACCGATATAGGCGGTTATTCTATTGGAAAATTACTTAAAGGACCAAAATTAACCAAAATAAGTCCAAATAAAACTTATTCCGGATTCTTTGGTGGTGTTTTATTGTCGATTATTTTGGTAATTTTTTTTAATCAGAATCTTTTAAATAAAAATTTTTATGTATTTGAAACAAATATTTACTCTTTGGAAAATTATATTTTTATAATTTTAGTTTCTATATCAAGTCAATTAGGCGACATATCAATTTCATTTTTTAAAAGAATAGCTAAAGTTAAGAATACTGGTAAAATAATTCCTGGCCATGGCGGTTTGCTTGATAGGTTAGATGGTATGATTTTAGCAGTACCTTTTGCATACTTGTATTTAAATTTATGAAAAAAAAAATTGCTATATTAGGTTCAACAGGGTCTATAGGCAGATCTACAGTTTCGGTTATTAAAAAAAATAAAAAAGACTTTAATGTTATTTTGCTATCAACCAATAAAAACATAAAAGAAATATCAAAACAAATTAAATTACTAAAACCAAAAAATTTAATTATTACTAGTCATAATAAATATTTAAAGTTTTTAAAAATAAATAAAAATAAAAAAATAAAAATTTTTAATAATTACAAAAATTTTAATAAAATTTTTAAAGGTAAAATTGATTACACAATGAGTGCTTTGAGCAGTTTTAATGGATTACAACCCACATTAGATATCATTAAGTTTACCAAGGTTATTGCTATAGCGAACAAAGAAGCAATAATATGTGGTTGGAATTTAATAAAAAAAAATTTAACAAAATATAAAACTAACTTTATACCTGTCGATTCTGAGCACTTCTCAATATGGTCATTAATAAAAAATAATACTAATAAAATTGATAAAATTTATATAACAGCTTCGGGTGGACCTTTTTTAAATATTAAAAAAAGTAGACTAAATAAAATTAAACCTAGAGATGCAATCAAACACCCCAATTGGAGCATGGGAAAAAAAATCTCTATAGATTCGGCAACCTTAGTTAATAAAATTTTTGAAGTTATTGAGGCTAAAAAAATATTTAATTTAAATATGAATGATTTTGAAATTTTACTTCATCCAGATTCTTATGTGCATGCAATAGTAAAGTTTAAAAATGGTTTAACAAAAATACTGATTCACGACACAGATATGAAGATACCTATTTTTAACTCTATTTATTATAATACTAATAAGACCATACCAAGTTCCCCACTTAATTTTAAAAAAATTAATAATTTAAAATTGTCAAATGTTAACATAAAGCAGTTCGAAACAATTGATATTCTTAAATATTTATCAAACGATAAAGACACGTTGTATGAAACAGTCCTGGTCAGTGCAAATGACGAATTAGTTGACTTATTTTTAAACAAAAAAATTAATTTTTTAGATATATCAAAAAAACTCATTATGATTATGAAATTGGAAGAATTTAAAAAGTTGAGATCCAGAAAACCTTTAAATTTCAATCAAATATCAAATCTAAATAAATATGTGAGATTGAAAACTAGGACTTTATGTGTAAGATCCGTTCACAATGCGTAAAATTCTTTTAACCATAATATTTCTTTTAATTTCATCATTTAAAACATATGGAGAGGTTATAAATGATATAAAAGTAATTAATAATGACAGAATTTCAAAAGAAGCAATATTAGTTTTTTCTAATATTGAAAAAGGTAAAGACTATTCCCAAAACGATTTGAATGAAATAATTAAAGAACTTTATAATACAAATTTCTTTTCAAATGTTTCATTAGAAGTAGAAAATGGAATTTTAATTATAGACGTTATTGAAAATAAAATAATCCAAGAAATAACAGTAAATGGAATAAAAAAAAATGAACTTGTTGAAAAATTAAAAAAACATTTGTTGTCGAAAGAAAAAAATCCATTTGTAGAAAATAATTTAAGATCAGATGTAAATAGAATAAAAAAAATTCTTAAAAACTCAGGATATTATTTTTCAGACGTAAGTAATAAAATAATTGAAAATAACAACAATACTGTTGAATTAATTTTTGATATTACTATAGGAAAAAGAGCATATATAAGAGAAATTGAATTTATTGGTGATAAATATTACAAGGCTAGAATCCTTAGAAATATAATAGCAAGTGAGGAGTCTCGATTTTGGAAATTTCTTAGTAGGAGAAAATATATAAATCCAGAAACTATCAATCTTGATAAAAGACTGTTAAGAAATTACTATTTAAACAAAGGTCATTACCAAGTAAACATAATAGATAATTTTATTGAGTATACAGATAAAAACGACTTTAAGTTGACTTATAATATCACCGCAGGACCTAAATTTGTAGTTGACAGTGCTAAGTTAGATTTGCCTATTGATTATGACCAGAAAGATTTTGAACCTATTATAAAAAGATTAAAAAAAATTGAAGGTGAACTATATTCATTAAATAAATTAAAAAAGATAGCAAAAGAAGTTGAAAAATTATCATTAAGAAATGATTATGAATTTATTGATGCATCGTTTAAAGAGAAAATTGAAGATGATAACAAATTAGAATTAGTTTTTGAAATAAAAGAGTTTGATAAACAATATTTAACTAGAATAAATGTATTTGGAAATAATATTACCGAAGAAAAAGTCATAAGAGACAATGTGGTAGTTGATGAAGGTGATCCTTTCAATAAATTACTACTAGCTAAGTCCATAAATAATTTGAAGGCATTAAACATATTTTCGTCTGTTGATTATGAATTGAGTACTATTGAGGATAATAAGAAGGTTTTAGACATAACTGTAGAAGAAAAACCAACAGGTGAAATTAGTGCTGCGGCAGGCGCAGGTACCCAAGGAGGAACGATTGGTTTCGGCGTAAAAGAAAATAATTTTATGGGTAAAAATATCCAGTTAGATACCAATATTAGAATTAACGAAGAGGTTGTTAGAGGATTATTTTCTGTAACGAACCCTAATTGGAATTATACAGATAAAGCATTATCCGCAAGCGTTGAAAGTAGCGTGACTGATAGAATGACTAACTATGGATATGAGACCAAAAAAACAGGTTTTTCATTAGGATCAGCATGGGAACAATATGATGATATTTATTTCAGCCCAAGAATCTCAAGCTTTTTTGAATCCCTGGATACAAATCAGGACGCATCTGCCAAATTAAAAAAACAAGAGGGATCATATTTTGATACAAGTTTTTCATATGGTTTAGAGTTAGATAAAAGAAATCAAAGATTTCAAACTACCGATGGTTTTAAAAGTAAATTTAACCAAAGAATTCCACTAATTTCTGATGATTATGCATTTGTAAATGGTTATGAATATACAACTTTTAATCAAATCAGCGATGTAGTCACAAGATTATCTTTTACAGGCAGAACAATAAATTCTCTATCAGGAGACGATGTTAGGATTTCACAGCGACTTTATATTCCATCAAAAAAACTAAGAGGTTTTCAAGTTGGAAAAGTTGGGCCAATGGATACTGGAGATTTTATAGGAGGAAATCATACAGCTGTTTTTAACGCATCAACAACATTGCCCGAGTTTGGTGCTAATCTTGAACAAATAGATTTTCAATTATTCTTTGATGCTGCCAATGTATGGGGTGTTGATTACGATAGTTCTTTAGATAAATCACAATTAAGGACTTCTGCAGGCATAAGTGTTGATTGGTTTACAGTTATAGGACCACTTAATTTTTCTATTGCACAACCACTTTCAAAAGCAGAAACAGATAAAACAGAAACTTTCCGTTTTAATATAGGCACAACTTTTTAATGATATTTATAAGATTTTTTTTAGTTATATTTTTTTTGTTTTTTTTTCAATTACCAAATGCTTACTCAGAAAAAATAGTTTACATTAATATTGAAAAAATCATGAAAGGGTCAAAAGCTGGAAAGGCTATAATTGATAAAATAAATAAAACTAATGAGTCAAATTTAAAAAAATTCAAACAGATAGAGGAAGAACTTCAAAAAGAGGAAAAAGATCTAATTTCAAAAAAAAATGTTTTAAGTGAAGAAGAGTTCCAAAAAAAGTTTAATTCTTTGAAAAAAAAAATTAATGATTATAGATCATTAAGACAAAAAACTATTGGTGACATTACAAAAAAACGCTTAAATGCAAGCAAAGAATTTTTTAGTAAAATAAATCCAATATTGAGCGATTATGCTGCAGAAAATAATATTTCTTTTATTTTACAAAAAAAAAATATTCTTATGGGTAAAACCGAGCTCGATATAACTAATGATATTATGAAGATTGTAGATAAAGAAATTTCAAAAATTAAATTTTAATAAATGACTACTTCACTAAACAAAAACGACATAATAAATTTATTACCTCATAGAGAACCTATGCTTTTGATAGATGAACTTATAAATATACAAAAACTCAAATCCGCTATAGCTATAGTAAATGTTAAAAAAAATAGTTTTTATGTTCAAGGACATTTCCCCGGACAACCTGTAATGCCTGGGGTTTTAATCGTCGAAGCATTTGGACAAGCAGCTGCAGCACTTACCGCTCATGGACTTGATAAAAGCACTTACGAAAATAAATTGGTTTTTTTAATGAGTGTTGAAAAAGCAAGATTTCGAAATCCAGTTGTCCCAGACTGCAGACTAGAATTGAAAATTGAAGCTATAAGATCTCATGGAAGAGTTTGGAAATATAAAGGTGTTGCACTAGTTGATCAAAAAAAAATGGCAGATGCTCAATGGTCAGCTACTATAGTTGATAGAAAATAATTAGTAACAATTATTGATAAGTAATAAATATTAGTTTTGATAATAACTAAATTATGTTCAATCCTTTTTTTAAAAATGCAGGACCATTTGATATACAGAAATTGCTAAAAAATACTGGTATCGAAAACAAAGAAAAATTTAAGAATAGTAAAATTTATAATGTTGCAGATTTAGATTCTGCAACAAATAAAGATTTAACTTTTTTTCATTCAAAAAAATATTCTGAATTAGCATCAAAAACTAATGCTTCTTACTGTGTTACTTTAGATAATCTTTCTCATTTTTTACCAAACTCATGTAAAAAAATTATTGTTAAAAATGTATTATTAACAATGGCAAAAATTACTAAAGAATTTTATCCAAAATCTATCGTTGATGATTTTGATGACTCTGTAAAAGATATTTCTAAAACCTCCTTCAATAAAAAAGTTAAATTTGGAAAAAATGTTTTAATAGGTAAAAATGTTAAAATAGGAAAAAATTGTTTAGTTGGTCATAATACAATTATTGAAAAAAATGTAGTAATTGGATCAAATTGCTCTATTGGTGCAAATGTTATTTTAAGAAATACAATTATCAAAGATAATGTAAATATTTTAGATGGATGCGTAATAGGAAAAAAAGGTTTTGGATTTTTTCCAAATCAAGAAAAAAATATAAGATACCCCCACATCGGAATTGTTATAATAAATGAAAATTGTGAAATTGGATGTGGTTCTACAATTGATAGGGGTTCATTATCAAATACTATAATTGGCAAAAATACATATTTAGATAATCAGGTACATATTGCCCACAATAATAAAATTGGAGATAACTGTATTATTGCTGGTCAAGTTGGTTTCGCTGGTAGTTCTACATTAGGTAATAATGTTATGATTGGAGGGCAGGCTGGTGTTTCAGGTCATTTAAAAGTTGGAAACAATGTACAAATTGGAGGCGGTAGTGGAGTTATAAATGATATACCTGATAATACGAAAGTTATGGGATATCCAGCAAAAAATTTAAGAGAATTTATAAAAGACAATAGATGATAGATAAAACTGCAATCATAGATTCAAAAGCAAAATTAGAAAAAAACGTTGAAGTAGGTCCTTATTGCGTAATAGGCCCTAACGTTGAGATTGGAGAAAACACTGTTATTAAATCACATGTAAATATTTCTGGAAATGTTAAAATTGGTAAAGGGAACAAGATATACCCCTTTGTTTCTATTAATGATCCACAAGATTTAAAATATGCTGGAGAACCAACTAATCTGATAATTGGAGATAATAATAAAATCAGAGAATACGTAACAATAAATCCAGGAACAGTTGGCGGTGGCGGCAAAACAGTTATTGGAAACAACTGTTTATTTATGATTTCATCTCATATCGCTCATGATTGTCAGGTAGGAAATAATGTAATAATCGCTAACAATGTTCCACTAGGTGGTCATGCAATCATTGAAGATAATGTTGTAATAGGGGGAAACTCTGCAGTTCAACAATTCACAAGAATTGGAAAAATGGCAATGATTGGTGGAATGACAGGAGTTTTACACGATGTTATTCCTTATGGTCTATCAACAGGTAATAGAAACTCATTACAAGGGTTAAATCTAATAGGGTTAAGAAGAGCTAAGTTCGAAAACAAGGATATTTTAGGCTTAAGTGAAGCTTATAAGGAAATTTTTGCTACTAAAAATATCAATGAAAATATAAGTAAATTAAATGGTTCTTTCCAACAGAATCAGTTAGTTAAAAATGTAATTGACTTTATAACTAAAGATAAAAAAAGATCTATTTGCACACCATTTTCGTAAAATGATAGGATTAATTTTTGGTGATACTGATTTTCCTAAGGAAATTCTTAAAACTATTAAAAAAAAGAAGATAAAATACCTAATAATTGATTTGTCAAAATCAAAAAAATTTAAAAAGGATAAAAAATCTTATTCAGTTTCAATAGGTCAATTCGGTAAAATTATTAATATTCTTAAAGAAAATAACTGTAAGAGAGTCTTATTTGCTGGAAAAGTAAGTAAACCAAACTTTTCTAAATTAAAATTAGATTTTAAAGGTATTTATTATATCTCTAGAATAATTAAAGCATCTAAACTAGGAGATGCTGCAATTTTGAAAGAAATAATAAAAATACTAGCTCAAAATAACATAAAAACTGAAAACTCTCTAAAATTTAATCCTGAGCTTACCCTTAAAAGGGGTAATTATTCAAAGATTAAGCCAAATAAAGAAGATCAATTAGATATTAAAAAAGCATTAAAAACTCTAAATAATTTAAGACAATATAATTTTAGCCAGGGTGTTGTAGTTAGAAATAAAAAAGTAGTTTCTATAGAAGGAAAAGGTGGAACTAAAAAAATGCTCGAAAAAAGTAGAAGCAAAAAATTTAGAAATCATGGAGTTTTAGTTAAATTTCCAAAAAAGAAACAAGATCTAAGAGTTGATTTGCCTACTATTGGAGTAAAAACTATAAAACAAAGTAAGACCGCAGGATTAAAAGGTATAGTTATAAAAAATAAACAACACGTTTTTTTAGATAAAAGCAAATGCATTAAATTTGCTAATAAGAATAGGATGTTTATCTCAGTAAAATGAAAAAAATTTTTATATTAACTGGTGAACCGTCTGGAGATAAACTTGCTTATAAAGTCATATCTAAACTTAAAAAGAACAGTCCTAATCCTAATATTGAGTATTCTTGCGTTGGTGGAAAACATTTAAATTCATTAGGAATAAAATCTATTTTTGATCTAGAAGAAATCACTTACATTGGTTTCACAAGTGTTTTGTTAAATATTTTCAAAATAAAGAATAAAATAAACAAAACTGTAGAAGAGGTAATAAAATTTAATCCAGATATTTTGTTCAGCGTAGATAGTCCTGATTTCACATTAAGAGTTGCTGAAAAAGTTAAAAAATTAAATAATAAGATTAAAACTGTTCATTATGTAGCTCCACAAGTATGGGTATGGCGAGAGGGCAGAGTAAAAAAGTTTAAAAATTATTTAGATCATATTTTGTTATTATTTGATTTTGAAAAAAAATATTTTGATAAAGAAAATATTCCAAATACTTTTGTAGGTCATCCTTTATTAGAACAAGAAATAAAAAATAAAATAGATATATCTAATATTGTTTCAAGTGATAAAAAAATTATTTCGCTTTTTTGTGGAAGTAGATCATCTGAGGTAAATTTACTTTTACCTATCCTAATTGATTTTATTAATATGATGAATGCAAAATCTGATAATTTCACTTTTGTTTTTCACGCAACTGATGCGAATAAGAATTTAATAAGCGAAAAAATAAATAATACAAATGTTGAAAATGTTGAAGTCATTTCTGAAGAAAATATTAAAAAACAAATACTAGATAAATCTATTTTTGCAGTTTCTAAATCTGGAACAGTTTCTCTTGAAATATGTAGCGCAAAAGTTCCTTCTATAATTATCTACAAAATGAATTTTTTGAATTTTTTAATTGTCAAAATGTTGGTCAAAATAAAATTTGCTAACATTATTAATATTATTAATAATAAAGAAATAATTCCTGAGTTAATACAAAAAGAATGTAATGCAAAAGAGATTTATAATTCAGTTGTTTATTTTTTAAAAAATCCAGAATTGATGAAAAAGCAAATTATTGATTGTGAGGAAACTTTAACTAAAATCAGATCAAAAAGTTCTTCCTCTGATGAAGCTTCTGCTGTACTAACTAAGTTTCTTATTGGTTAATCTTTTTGTTACTTCTTCTTTTCCAAGTGAAATAATTATATCATATATCCCAGGTCCAAATTTTGAACCTGTTAAGGCTATTCTTAAAGGCTGCCCAACACCTTTAAAATTGGTATCGTTTGATTTAATCAAAGCGTTTACTATTGGTTCTATTGTTTCTTTGCTCAGTTTATCGACACTACCAAATTGAGTACTGAAATCAGAAATAACTTTTTTGGCTTTATCATCAATTAACTTTATATCATCTTGATTAAAATTAACCTCATCTAATATAATATATTGCCCATTATTAAATATATCCTCAAGCGTTTTGGCTTTATTTTTTAGGAAGGTAAGGGATTTTTTAATTTTATCTTTTTTATCTGATTTGATTTCATTTTTATAAAATTTACAATACTCAGTTAGTTGATCAAATAAATAATTTTCATCGATATTCTTAATATAGTGTTCATTCATTGATAAAATTCTACTCATATCTAGTTTTGAGGGAGATTTACCAATTCCTTCAAGATTAAAATATTTGATACTTTCATCTAGAGTAAATATTTCTTTATCTTTATAAGACCATCCTAATCTAAGAAGATAATTTCTCAGAGCATCTGGCATAATACCAATTTTGGAATAATCATCTAACGTAGATGCTTTATCCCTCTTTGATAATTTCTTTCCTTCTATTGTATGTATTAATGGTATATGAGCAAACGAAGGTAGCACCCATTTCATGGCTTGATAAATTTGAATTTGTTTAAAAGCATTGATCTTATGATCATCACCTCTAATTATGTGTGTCATATTCATTTGGTGGTCATCTACAGATGCTGATAAGTTGTAAGTTGGAGTCCCATCATTTCTTAAGATAATAAAATCTTCAATCGTATTATTGTCAATCTCAACATTCCCTTGAACTAAATCTTTTAATATGGAAGTCCCGTCTATTTTACTTTTAAATCTGATAACTGGTTTAATATCTTTTGGCGCATCAGTCTCTTTCTTATCTCTCCATTTTCTATCATAGATATAAGGAATTTTTTTTTGTCTTGCTCTTTTTTTTTGTTCCTCTATTTCTTCACTTGAACAATAACATTTATACGCATGACCCTTTTTAAGTAATTCATTTGCGACTTTTATGTGATCTTCAATTTTTTTTGATTGAATATATTCTTCTCCATCGTAGTTAATACCAATCCATTGAAGAGATTTAACTATTTGATCTTTATATTCGTCTTTTGATCTTTCTTTATCAGTATCTTCAATTCTTAGATAAAAATTACCTTTTTGGTTTTTAGAGTATAACCAATTAAATAAAGCTGTTCTCACACCACCAATATGCAAAGGTCCAGTAGGTGATGGAGCAAATCTAGTTGCTACTTTTTTCATCCTATTTATTTATTATATTTTATTAGAAGTTTCTATATAAAGATACCAAGACACCCTGAACTTTTACTCTATCAGGACCAAAAATTTTAGTTTCGTAATTTTTATTTGCACTCTCTAAAGCAACAGTTTTTCCTTTTCTCCGTATTCTCTTAAGCATTGCTTCATGATCATCTATTAGTGCAACAACAATTTTTCCATTATCTGCAATGTCTGTTTTTCTAACAATTACAGTATCGCCATCATTAATACCCGCTTCTATCATTGAATCTCCTTGTACTTTTAAGCCAAAGTATTCACCTTTTTTCTCAATGTTTTCTGGCAACGGAACTCTTGCAACTTCGTTTTGAATTGCTTCAACTGGTGTTCCAGCTGCTATTTTCCCCAGTACAGGAATTTCTGAACCTTGATTACTATCAGAAGTTTCATCTAGTCCACCCTTAATTACACTAGGTGAGAAACTATTATATATATCGTTTGCAGAAGCTGTTTCTGGCAATTTTACAACTTCTAAAGCTCTTGCTTTATGAGCTAATCGCTTTATAAATCCTCTTTCTTCTAAAGCGCTTATTAATCTGTGAATTCCAGATTTCGATTTTAAATTTAATGAATGCTTCATTTCCTCATACGATGGAGATATACCTGTAGATCTCAACTTTTTGTTGATAAAAATTAGAAGATTTTTTTGTTTTTTAGTTAACATAGAACAAATTACGTACATTTATGTTCTACAAAAGTTCTTTGTGTTTAACAATAGTAAAAAACCCAATAATTACTTGCATATTTTAACCAAGCAAGGTGAATATAGGATTTTTATCGAGATTTTTTAAAAGTGATTCACCAATTAAAAAAGTTTTAATTTTAGTTTTTTTATTCAATTCCAAAAGTTCATCTTTTGTTTTTATACCACTTTCTGAAATCAAGGGAGAAGGGTGGTTTTTTAAAATTTCGTAAATATCATAAGTTGTATTTATATCAGTTTTCAGTGTTTTTAAATTTCTATTATTAATACCAACGAGAGCATTTGAAAAACTTAAGGCATCTTTAGCTTCGTTTATTGTGTGTACCTCAATTATTACAGACATCTTAAGTTTTAATGCTTCCTCATATAAAATATGAGCAGTATCAGAATCTAAAGCCGATAGTATGATTAATATTGCGTCAGCTCCAAAACTTTTTGCTTGGTAAATTTGAAATGAATCAATGAAAAAGTCTTTGCATAATACAGGCAAATTAACATTTTTTTTAATTTGTTCTATATGTTTTAAATTACCATAAAAATAATCTTCTTCGGTTAATACAGACAAACATGTAGCATTATTTGATTCATATATATTTGCAATTTTTACTGGATTGTAATCATCGAATATAATTCCAGCAGATGGACTAGCTTTTTTAATTTCAGCAATGATAGATATTTTATTATTGTTACAATTATTTAAGATTTTTTCTTTGAAATTCAAAAAATTATTGTTTTGGGATATTTTATCTTTATATAAATCTATTGATATAGTTTTTTTTAAATCATCTATTTTATCTCTCTTTTTTTTTATTATTTTTTGAAGAATATTTTCAGACATTTTGTATTTTTCCCAAATGTTTATATGGCAATCCTGATTTTATGAAATCTCTTGCATGGTTGTAGGCTAACTCAAAATTATCATATTTTTCTGAAACAATTAAACCTGCTGCCGCATTTAAGCAAACTGCTTTAGAAAAATCATTATCTTCACCTTTTAATATATTTATTATCTTCATTGCATTAAACTTAGCATCATCACCCACAAGATTTTGAAATTTATCTGCATTAATATTCAACTTTTTAGGATCTATTATAATTTCAGATATTTTTTTATTTTTAATTTGATATATGTTCGTTTTTTTATAAGGAGATATTTCATCTAAACCATCCTCACTATTTACAATCCATGCAAATTTAATATCTAAATTTATTAAGGCATTTGCAAATATTTTTAATAATTTTTTATCAAAAACTCCTACAACTTGTCTTTTAACCAAAGCGGGACTACTTAAAGGTCCAATCATATTAAATATAGTTCTCTTACCTATTTTTTTTCTTATTGGACCTACAAATTTCATAGCACTATGATAGTTGGGAGCAAACATAAAACCAAAATTATTTTTATTTATTTGATTTTCAATATCATTTGGTTCTAAATCAATTTGAATATTTAAAGCTTCCAAAACATCACCAGAGCCACATTTAGATGAAACAGCTTTATTTCCATGTTTGGCTATTTTAACACCCATACTTGATAATAATAATGCTGAAGCTGTAGAGATATTTAGTGTATTCATTCCATCTCCACCAGTTCCACATGTATCAACACAATTTTCTACTTTAACTCTTTTAGATTTTTCCCTTAAAATATAAACACCACCAGCTATTTCATCCGATGCCTCACCTTTTTCAGAAAGCAATGTTAAAAAATCATATATTTCTTGGTCATTTGCTTTTCCTTCCATTAGTAATCCAAAAGCATTTTTACTTTCATCAAAAGATAAATTTTTTTTATTCTTTATTTTATCAATATATTTTTTCATTAATTTTTAAACTTTAAAAAATTACTTAAAATTTTCATGCCTATAGGGGTTTTTATACTCTCAGGATGAAATTGGACCCCATGAATATTAAATTTTTTGTGTTGTATTCCCATAATAACTCCATCAGAAGTTTCAGCGGTAATTTTTAATTCATTTGATAGAGTTTTTCTATCAATTATCAAGCTATGATATCTTGTTGCGTTAAATTTTTTTGGAATATTTTTTAAAATTCCAATTTTATTTGATTTTATCAAACTAGTTTTACCATGCATTAGTTTTTTTGCTTGAATAATCTTTGATCCAAAAACTTGTCCAATAATTTGATGTCCTAAACAAACACCAAGAATTGGTATTTTTTTATAGAGAGACTTTACTATTTTAATACAATTGCCAGATTGATTTGGATTTCCTGGCCCCGGAGAAATTACTATTTTTTCATACTTTTTTTTTAGAATTTCTTTTGTACTAATTTTGTCATTTCTAAACACTTCTACATTTGCTTTCAAAGACGATAAGTAATGATAAAGGTTAAATGTAAAACTGTCATAATTATCTATTAATAATATTTTCATTATTTCAAAGAGTTTAAAAGTGCTTTTGCCTTATTTATAGTTTCTTGATATTCTTTATGAGGTTTACTATCAGCAACAATTCCTGCTCCAGCTTGTACGTAAAATTTTTTATTCTTAGCAACAGCTGTTCTCAATGCAATACAAGTATCGAATTCACCATTTGCAGAAAAATAACCTATTCCACCAGCGTAAACTTTTCTTTTGGTTTTTTCGAGTTTATCTATAATTTCCATAGCTCTAATTTTTGGAGCTCCAGAAACAGTTCCAGCTGGAAAACCAGATAGCAAAGAGTCAAATATTGATAATTTTTTATTAAAAGCTCCTTCAACATTGGAAACAATATGCATTACATGTGAGTATTTTTCTATAGTGAATTTTTCTGTAACTTTGACTGAATTAATTTTACTTACTTTACCAACATCATTCCTTCCCAAATCTAAAAGCATTAGATGTTCAGCCAATTCTTTTTTATCTCTTAACAAATCTCGCGCATACATATTATCTTTTTTTTTATTAATGCCCCTAGGACGCGTTCCTGCTATAGGTCTAACTGTAATCTTATTATCTCGCAATCTAACTAATATTTCTGGACTGGCACCTACGATTTGGAAATCATCGAAATTAAAAAAAAACATAAAAGGTGATGGGTTTGTTAATCTTAGTTTTTTGTAAATATCTAAAGGTTTTTTTATAAGGTTTGCCTCAAACCTTTGACTTAAAACAACTTGGAAAATATCACCAATTTTAATGTAGTTTTTGGCTGATTCAACCATTTTTAAAAACTTACTTTTTGATGTATTTGATTTAATAATTATTTTTTTTTTTTTATTATTTAAAAAAATTTTTTTGTTTATTTTTTTAGATTGTATAATTAAATCAGAGATTTCATTTTTAATTTCTTTATATTTTTTTTTATAATTATTAATTTTTTCATCTTTAAAAACATTTATGATGTAGTAAATCTTTTTTTTTAAATTATCATGTATAATTAAAATGGTTGGTCTTAATAGTCTTACATCTGGAAGCCTTAGATCATCATTACAATTATTTGGTATTTTTTCGATATATCTAATCGTGTCATACGAAAAATAACCTGATAATAAGGAACAAATTGGTGGCAAGTTTTTAGGAATTTTGAATCTAAAACTTTGAATTAAATTTTTTATTACAATTTTTGGTTTACCTTTTATTTTTTTTCTCTTATTTTTAATTACCGAATATGAGTTTGAATTATTAAATTCCCAAATTTTATCAGGTCTTTTTCCAAAGATAGTATATCTACCCTTAATTTTTCCTTTTTCAACAGACTCAAAAATAAAACTATTTCTTTCTTCTAGAAAGTTATCAATTAAATTTAAGATTTCAGTTTCACCTTTTATTGAAGACGAAAAATAAAGAATTTGATTATTTTTTTTTTGGTGTTGAAACTTAAATTCTTCGAAGTTTCTATTTAGTATCATCTGAAATAGTTTTTTACCCTTTCAAGTGTTTTTTCATTAATTTTAATATTATATTTAGAATTTAAAAAGTTATCATATGTAGTGTAAATATCATTTTTAGTTTTTCCTATAGATAAGCTATTATATTCATTAAAATCTTTATCATTTTCAGTTATATTTTTTATTTTAATATCAACAATTTTTGCCAGGTAAATATTATTTTTATGATCAGCTATTATCGAATAGTTGTTTTTCGGCAATGAATAAATTATTTCAAGAGACTCTGAAGTAAATTTATTTCTATCATTTATAGATTTTAATTTTAAATCTTTAATTGTATTATTTGTATCATTTCCCATTTTTTTAAAATCATTATCATTAAAATTTTTGCTATTTATTTTTTCAATAAGGGCTTTATTAAATTCGTATTTATTTTTATTATAAAGGTTGGTTCTGACTTTATTTAAAAAATCACTGTCGTCAAAACTTGGAAGTCTTGATTTAACACTTTCTATTTCAACTAGTAAAAAATATTCTTCTTTATCATCTAAAAAAAGACTACCTTCATTTCGTGCTTTATAAATTTCATTATCTACAACATCATTATTCTCACTTGATATAAAATCTTTTCTAGTAACTTTATCAAGCTTATAATCAATTATGATCTGATTAAATTTTTCTTGATTAGATATTTTATTTTCTATTTCATCAATTTTTGAAAAAAATTCTTTATTATATTCTTCACTACCAATTAAATTTTTAGGGGTTATTTTTGCATAAGAAAAATCAACATAATCTTTTTTTAAGGTGTCCTTATTTTCATTAATAAATTTTTTAATTTCTTCGTTTGTAAATTTATCTCTTGATTTATATAATTTTTCTAGGTTTATAAATTGTATTGTTATATTTTTATTTTCATTTTTATAGATATTGTTGGTCAAAAAATAAGGAGATTTGATACCGCCACTTATATATTTAAATAAATTTTCACGTAACTCGCTTTCTTTTAAAATACTTTCATATCTATTTGCTGATATATTATTTGAAAGCAAAAACTTTTCATATTCTATACGCGAAAAATTTTTTTTTTCATCTAAAAACTCTTTATTTTTTTTTAATTTATTTACTAACGCTTTTTCTGAAACGATAATATTAAAATCTTTTATTTCTAGATCTATTAATTTTTTTGAAATCATCTGCGTTAATAGCTCTTCTAATATATTGTTATTTAGATTCTCTTTTATTAACTTTTCCTCAATTCTAGAACTTCTCAGATGATCCATAAAATCCTGAGTTGAAATATTAAAGTTATTAATTTTTCCTAAAGAATTTGTGTTTCCACTGCTGAAAACACCTCCCATTCCCCAAAGTACAAATGGTATTGTCACTATTACTAATAATATTTTAGCAAAAATGGTTCCTGAAAATTTTCTAATACTGTTTAACATAACTATTCTTATATTTATTGATCTATAAAAGACAATTCTATAGATTATATGTCATATAATGACAAATAAATTAAAGTATTTTATAGCAAATTGGAAAATGTACGGGGATTTAAAATCTATTAAATCATTAAATAAAGTAATTAAATTCGCTAAATCTTTTAAGAATACAAGTTTTAAAATGGTTTATTGCCCTCCCTTCACATTGATGCACCCATTATCAATTAAGCTTAAAAAAACTAAAATTAGCCTCGGAGCACAAAATTGTCATACAAGTAGTGAGTACGGTGCTTTTACAGGTTCTGTTAATGCAAAAATGATTAAAAATTTAGGAGCGAAATTTGTAATCTTGGGTCATTCCGAAAATCGAATTGCTGGCGAAACAGACAATATTATAAAAAAAAAAATTTTATCAGCTGTGAAAGAAAATTTAATAGTAATATTTTGTATTGGTGAAACAAATTTGCAAAAGAGACAGAAAAAAACTTTTCAAGTTTTAAGAAAACAAATTTTAAGTTGTTTAAAAGGAATAAAAAAAAATACAAAAATAATTGTTGCCTACGAACCTGTTTGGTCGATAGGAACAGGAAATATTCCTAAAAATTCAGATATTGATAAAAATATTAATTTTATAAAAAAAATACTAAAAAAAAATATAAATTTTAAAAATCCCAAAGTTCTTTATGGAGGCTCTGTAAGTTCAAAAAATATAAGAATAATAGATAAAGTGAAATCTATAGATGGTTATCTAATAGGTGGTGCTTCCCAGAATGAAAAAAAACTTATTGATATAGTTAAAAAAACATATAATTAAACTTCATGGAAAATGTTTTGTTAATTACTAACGTCGTACTTGCTGTTATTTTAGTTATATTGATCCTTTTTCAAAAATCTGAAGGAGGCGCTTTAGGCATAGGAGTTTCGCAAGATAATTTTATGTTTTCTAGAACTGCAGGAGATTTTTTTACTAAAGCTACAGCTGTCGTAGCCACTTTATTCATTATTTGCAGCCTTTCTCTCACAATCTTATCTAGAGGAGAATTAGAACCAGAAGGTTCCGTTATTGATAAAATTGAGGAAAATTTGGACGAAGTACCAAAAATTCCTGATAATAATAATTAATCCTTTCCATTTTAATAATATATCGCTATAAAGTAATTCCATGGCGCGATATATTTTTGTCACTGGCGGCGTGGTTTCATCTTTAGGAAAAGGATTGTCTTCTGCTTCTCTTGCTTATTTATTAAAGTCACAAGGTTACAATGTAAGAGTTAGAAAAATGGATCCATATTTAAATGTTGATCCTGGTACAATGAGCCCATTTCAACATGGCGAAGTATTTGTAACAGATGATGGAGCAGAAACTGATTTAGATTTGGGACATTATGAACGTTTTACAAACATATCTTCAAAAAAATCTGACAATATAACAACTGGTAAAATTTACAGCGATATTATCAAAAAAGAGAGGAAGGGTTTATACCTAGGTAAAACAGTACAAGTTATTCCACATGTTACCGATAGAATTAAAGATTTTATAAAAGGAGATATTAACAAAGAAGATTTTGTAATTTGCGAAATAGGTGGCACAGTTGGTGATATAGAAAGCTTACCTTTTCTTGAAGCAATTAGACAATTTTCAAACGAAGTTGGTAAAAAAAAAAGTTTGTTTATTCATTTAACACTAGTGCCTTTTTTAAAATCATCAGATGAAATTAAAACTAAGCCCACACAACATTCAGTTAAAGAATTAAGAAGCCTAGGTATTCAACCAGATATAGTAATTTGTAGATCTCAAAAATCAATTCCTTTAGACCAAAGAAAAAAAATTTCTTTATTCTGCAATGTTCCAATATCTAACGTAATTGAAACTGTTGATGTAAAGACAATCTATGAGGCACCAATAAGCTTTTATAATGAAAAATTAGATAAACAAGTTTTAAAATATTTTAAATTAAAACCAAAAAAAAAAGTAAATTTACAACCTTGGAAAAAAATTTCTAATGCTGTTTTAAACAAAAAAAGAATTATTAATATTGCAATTATTGGAAAATATGTAAATTTAAAAGATGCTTATAAATCTTTAGATGAGGCCCTAATTCACGGTGGTATAACCAACAATGTTAAAATTAACCTTGTAAGAATTGAGTCAGATAAACTGAACCCGAAAAAAGTAATTACACTTTTAAAAAACGTATCTGGTATATTAATACCGGGTGGATTTGGAAAAAGGGGAACTGAAGGGAAAATTTCTGCAATCTCATACGCTAGAAGAAAAAAAATACCTTTCCTTGGTATTTGTTTTGGAATGCAAATGGCCGTTATTGAATTTGCAAGAAATATCTTAAAAATCAATAAAGCAGGATCCACTGAGTTTGATAAAAAATGTTTTCCAATTATAGGTCTAATAAATGAATGGAATAAAGATGGTAAATTGATTAAAGGCACTAATAAGGATCTAGGCGGAACAATGAGACTAGGTCTTTATGAAGCAAAATTAAGACATAATTCATTGATACAAAAAATATATAGATCAAAATCAATACATGAAAGACACAGGCATAGATACGAAGTGAATACAATAATTAAAGATAAATTTGAAAAAAAAGGAATGATTTTTTCTGGCATGTCTCCCGATAATAAGTTGCCAGAGATAATTGAATTAAAAGATCATCCCTGGTTTATAGGTGTTCAATTCCACCCTGAATTTAAATCTAGACCTTTAAATCCACATCCTTTATTCTCATCTTTTATCAAAGCTGCAAAAAATAATTAATGGAAAACAAAGTAATTAATTGTAACGGATTGGAAATTGCTAACGATAAGAGTTTCTCTTTAATAGCTGGCCCTTGCCAGCTCGAGTCTGAACAACACGCTTTAGATATGGTTGGAAAAATTAAGGAAATTACAGATAAATTTAAGGTAGGGTTCGTTTATAAAACTTCTTTTGATAAAGCAAATAGAACCAGCATTAAAGGAAAAAGGGGCGCAGGTTTAGAAAAATCTTTACCGATCTTTGATAAAATAAAAAAAAATTTTAATGTACCCATATTGACGGATGTCCATAATGAAGAACAGTGTAAAATAATTTCACAGCACGTGGATATAATTCAAATACCAGCTTTTTTGTGTAGACAAACAGATTTATTAGTTGCTGCTGCAAAAACAAATAAAATAATAAATGTGAAAAAGGGGCAGTTTCTAGCACCATGGGACATGGTTAATGTAACAAAAAAGATTTCTGAAAGTGGAAATGATAAAATTTTAGTAACGGAAAGGGGAGCTAGTTTTGGTTATAATACTTTAGTATCCGACATGAGATCATTACCTATAATGTCAAAAAATGGATATCCAGTAATATTTGATGCTACTCATTCAGTACAACAACCTGGCGGAATGGGAGATAAAAGTGGAGGTCAAAGAGAATTTGTAGAATACCTAGCAAGAGCAGCTGTAGCTGTTGGTGTTGCAGGCGTGTTTATAGAGACTCATCAAGACCCAGACAATGCACCATCTGATGGACCAAATATGCTTCCTTTAAATAAATTAGAAAATTTAGTGAGTCAACTTTTTGAAATTGATAATCTTGTAAAAAATAAATGAGTAAAATATCTAGAGTGATAGCACGTCAAGTATTTGACAGTAGAGGAAATCCAACAATTGAAGCGGAAGTTTTTTCTGGTAATTTAAGCTGTTCAGCAATTTGCCCATCTGGTGCTTCAACAGGTACATATGAAGCATTTGAAAAGAGAGATAAAATTAAAAGAAAGTACTTAGGCAAAAGTGTTTTTAAAGCTATTAATATTATTAATAATAAAATTGCTAAAAAGTTGAAAAATAAAAATGTACACAATCAGGAAAAAATTGATACAATTTTAATAAATTTGGACGGTACAAAGCAAAAAATAAATTTAGGGGCAAACTCTATTTTAGCAGTCTCAATTGCAGTAAAAAAACTTTCAGCAAAGATCAAAAAAGTACCATTATACAGTTCATTTTTGATTAAAAAAAATTTTAAATTACCTTTTCCTATGATGAACATTATAAATGGTGGAGCTCATTCTAATAATGGATTAAGAATTCAAGAATTTATGATCAGACCCGATGGTGCAAAAAATTTTTCTCAAGCAGTTCAAATGTGTTTTTTAGTGATACAAAATTTAAAAAAAATAATTAATAAGCGAGGTTTTTCAACCTCTGTTGGTGACGAAGGCGGTTTTGCCCCTATGATTTCAAAAAATGAAGAAGCCCTTAATATGATAGTTCAGGCTATTAAAAAATCAGGATTTAAAAATGGAAAGCAAATATCAATTTGTTTAGATGTTGCTGCAAATGAGTTATATAAAAAAAATAAATATTCGATACACTCAAATAAATATATAACTGCTGAAAAATCAGTTAATCTTTTTAAAAAAATTATTACAAAGTACAAAATTAAGTCAATTGAAGATCCTTTTGCTGAAAATGATTGGAAATCTTGGAATATGTTGATGAAAAAAATAAAAAAAGTACAAATTGTAGGTGATGATATTTATGTAACAAATTTACAAAGATTAAAAATAGGTTTTTTAAACAAATCTTCAAACTCTATATTAATAAAACTTAATCAAATTGGCACTGTGACAGAAACACTAGAGGTCATAAAATTCGCACATGCAATTGGATTTAGTACCATCATTTCACATAGATCTGGAGATAGTGAAGACACGTTTATCGCTGATTTTGCTGTTGGAACCAATTCTAGTCAAATTAAATCAGGCTCTCTTGCAAGATCTGAGCGGGTTTCTAAATATAATCAATTAATACGGATTGAAGAAAGTCTAGGAAAAAAAGCAAAAATGAATAAGATTCATTAATGCTATCTAAATTAAAAAAAAATTATTTTTTAATAATATCATCGTTACTAATTTTCTATTTTTTAATTAATTTATTTGGTGGCGAAAGGGGTCTATTCTCATATTTTGAAAAAAGAGAGAAAGTTCAAAAACTAAAAGTAAAAGAAATTGAATTGATTAATAAAATAAATGATCTAGACTATAAAAACTCTCTTTTATCTGATAATTTGGATCCAGATTATATTGATATGCTTATTCGTGACAAATTAATGCTTGGTAAAAAGGGAGAAAGTATTTATATGTTAAAAGTTAATGAAAACTAGACATCCGGAAAAAGTAAACAAACCAATCAATCCAATTAAGAAAAAACCGACTTGGATAAGATCAAAATTACTTAATAGCAAAGAATTTTTTACAACAAAAAGTCTAATAAATAAGAATAAACTTGTTACTGTATGCCAAGAAGCCAACTGTCCAAATATTACAGAGTGTTGGAGCAAAAAGCATGCTACTTTCATGATAATGGGTGATACTTGCACAAGAGCTTGTGGCTTTTGTGATGTAAAAACAGGTAAGCCTGAAAAACTAGATCCATTTGAACCATACAAAATATCATCAGCAGTTAATGAGCTTAAATTGAATCATGTAGTAATTACTTCAGTAGATAGAGATGACTTACCAGATGGTGGATCAAATCATTTTTTTGAGGTAATTCAAACAACAAAAAAAAATAATCCAAATACATCAGTTGAGGTTTTGACGCCAGATTTTTTAAGAAAAGGAGAGTCTTATAAAAGAGTTTTAGATGCAAATCCTGATGTTTTTAACCACAATATAGAAACTGTTCCTAGTCTTTATCGCCAGGTCAGGCCAGGCGCCAGATATTTTGGATCGTTAGAACTTTTAAAAAATGCCAAAGAACTGAATAAAAATGTTTTTACAAAATCTGGACTGATGGTTGGATTGGGAGAAAATAAAGATGAAATCTTACAAGTTATGGACGACTTAATTTCAGCTAAAGTTGATTTTTTAACTATAGGTCAATATCTACAACCATCTTCAAAACATTATCCTTTAAATAGGTATTATCACCCAGATGAATTTAAAGAATTAGAGTTAAAAGCTAAAGCAAAAGGTTTTTTGTTAGTATCAGCATCTCCTATGACCAGATCTTCATATCATGCAGATTCTGATTTTAAAAAATTACAAAAAAAAAGATTAGAAAGTAATGCCTCAAGCCTCAGTAAAAAGATTAATTAATTGTGAAAAAAAAAAATTAATCGAACTAGTTTTAAACATAGAAAAATATCCTGAATTTATACCATATTGTCTAAGCTCAAAAGTACATGAAAGAAAAAATATTAAAAATGAAATTCATATAATTGCTGATCTTACAATTGGAAAAGGTCCTATCAAAGATACTTATAAAAGCGATGTTAAATATTATGAAAAAAAAGATTATATTTATGTAACAAATATAGATGGACCTTTAAAATATTTAGAAAATAAATGGAAATTTAAACAATTACAAAACAAAACAGAAGTTTCATTTGAAGTTGATTTTGAGTTAAAAAATTACTTCTTGAATATTGTAATGACAAAATCTTTTCAATACGGCTTAAATAAAATTGCAGATGCTTTTGAGGAACAGGCAAATAAAACTCTTAAATAGCCTTTGAAAGGATTATAAGGGCTTTTTTTACAGTCGCATTCCGAATGTAAGATCTTCCATTATTTTTAAATAAACATCTATAAATCTTAATTTTTATCCCTTTTTTTATACCAATAAATACGAGACCCACTGGCTTGACTTTTGTGCCACCTTTAGGTCCAGCAATGCCTGTTATTGAAACACATACGTGCGACCCACTTAACTTTTGCAAGTTATTTACCATTGATTTGCAACATTGTTCACTAACAGCGCCATATTTTTGGATAATATTTTTAGGAACATTTAATATTTTAATTTTGGCTCGATTTGAATATGTAACAATTCCTAAATTAAAAACTTTAGATGAACCGCTTATTGAAGTGATCGCGCTTGATAATAAACCACCGGTACAAGACTCCACAAAAGAAAATTTAATTTTTCTTTTTTTATATAATTTAATGACCTTCTGAGAAATTTTTTTCATGATGTGATAACCATGTATAATACAAGTACCGCTACAACGTATAAACCTGCACAAACATCGTCCATTAATACGCCAAAACTATTTTTAAAATTTTTATCATAATAGTTGACTGGGTAGGGTTTGGCGATATCAAAAATTCTAAAAAGAATAAACATTATAAAATAATAAGTTAATATTTGACCAACTTCTCTAGCTCCTTCATGTGCAATTTCATATAGGCATATTGGTATGGATTGACCAATAAATTCATCAATAACCACTTCCTTAGGATCTTTGGTATCTAGTTTTTCTATATAAATGTTTATAGCGTAAATAGAAATTAAGAATATAACAATTATAACAATCAAAACATAATTTGCCGAAAAATTTAAAACATGAAATAAAATAAATAAAAAAATTGTCGTTATCAAAGATGCATAACTTCCAGGTATTTTTTTTAGTTTCCCAACACCAAGTAAAGTAACAAATAAAAAATTAATGTTATTCATATTTATTTATTGAAACTATAACCTCACAAGCAATAGCTTTTTCCCTTCCTATCAACCCAAGTTTCTCTACAGTTTTACCTTTAAGATTTATAATATTTTCATTAACCTGCATTAAATTTTTCAAAGAATTAATTATTTTATTTCTATATTTTGAAACTTTTGGTCTTTCACATATTAAATTTATATCGACGTTATTTATGTAAAAATTTTTATTTTTAAGCATTTGTAATACTGGTATCAGCATTTTTGTAGATCTAATGTTTTTAAATTTATTTTTATTACTTGGATATAATGTACCAATATCTTTATTTCTGGTTGCGCCAACAATTGCATCTATAATTGAATGAATTATAACATCACCATCAGAGTGACCTTGCAAACCTGAGTGATAAGGAATTTTTATACCACCTAAATATAATTTTTTTTTTTTAATTAGTTTGTGAATGTCAAATCCAATTCCATAATATGTTTTTATTTGCTGAACATCATTATTATAAGTTATTTTAAAATTTGATAGTTCGCCTGGTATGAATTTTAAATTATAATTTTTATTAATAAACAAGCTCGACTCGTCATGTATTTTAGTTTTATTGGTTTTAGAAAGTTCAAAAATTTTATTAAATTTGAATGCCTGTGGAGTTTGAGTTAATAACAAATTTTTTCTATTTAGATTATAGATATCATTTTTTAAGTTATATTTAGTAGAATCTTTTGACCTAACATAAGGTATTACTGCATCATATTTTTTTAATTTTTTTAGAAGCTTTTTAAGAAGGTTAATTGAAAAGTTAGGTCTTGCAGCATCATGAATGAAAATATTTTTAGGTTTAAATTTTCTAGCAAACATTAAACCAATCAAAGATGAATCACATCTTTCTTTTCCACCTAGAATTATTTTGACATTCTTTGGATATTTCTTTTTTAAAAAACTCTTTTTTTTAACTACAACTATAATTTTATCAAAAAGCCCTGATTCTAAAACCTTATCAACCGAATGCTCATATATTAGCTTACCTTTGTAATAAGTAAATTGTTTTGGTTTTTTGGATTTAAACCTTTTGCTTTGTCCAGCAGCTAGTAATATAAAGCAATTATTCATAGTATCATATTATAAAAATATGAACTTATTACACAATGATTGAATTTATCAAAAAAAATATATTTATTATTTTAGTTTTTTTTATTACTTTATTTGTTGGTTTTTTGACTTTTTTAACCTTCATAGACAAAAGTTTTATAAATCTAAGTGATCAAAATTTACAAAATTTGTTAATTTTGAATATTTTTTTACTTTTAATTTTGTTTTTATTTATATTTTTAGAAATTAAAAGATCAATTAAAAATGATATTGATGTCGAGGGATCCAAGTCTAATAAAAAGTATATAACTTTTTTTTCACTTTTTACCCTAATACCTTCAATATTGATTTCAATATTTTCATTATTTTTATTTTCATTTGCTTTAGAAAAATATTTTGATCAAAAAATTACTACCGCTGTTAATAACTCACACGAGCTAGCAAAAAATTATGTCGAGGATGTAAGAAATAAAATAGAGTCTGATATCATATTGATTGCTTTTGATATAAATAAAATCGGGAATATTTACAAAAGTGATCCTAAGGATTTCCTAAAGTTTCTCAAAACTCAAAAATTAATTAGGGGAATAGACGAAATTCATATTATTGATAATAATAAAAAATTAATAATTTCAACTCTCGATGATCTTAAAAATTATAGTCCACCAGACGATAAAGCTGTAAGTTTAGTTTTAAAAGATGATAGACCACTTAAAATAATTAATGCTTTTGAAAATAAATCTGCAGCATTAATTAAGCTTCCTAATTTTAGAAATACTTTTTTATACGTTGTAAAGTATCTTGAAAAAGATATATCACAGTATTTGACTGAGTCACAAGAAGCACTCAATTTTTATTATACAGTTGAAAACAAGAGAACTGGTATCAAAATCTCATTTGCCTTTATTTATTTAATAGTAGTTTCATTAATGTTGTTTCTGTCAGTATCAATTGCTATAAGATTTTCTTCTAGATTTTTTAGATCTATAAACAATTTAATTTCAGCATCAAAAAATATTGGTGATGGAAATTTAGATATTAAGGTTCCTGAGCTTAAAACAGATAAAGAGTTGGAATTGTTGAACAAAAATTTTAATTTAATGACACAAAAACTCAAATCTCAACAAGATAAGTTACTTTTGACGGAAAGACATGAAGCTTGGGAAAGTGTAGCTCGTAAGTTAGCTCATGAAATCAAAAATCCTTTAACACCAATTCAACTTATTATAGACAGGTTAAATTCTAAATTTTCAAAATTTTTCGATAATTCTCAAGATAAAGAAAATTTTAACGATAATTTAAAAACAATAAATAAACAAATTAAACAAATTGAAAATTTAGTAAATGAATTTTCAGATTTTGCACGTATGCCAAAACCAATATTTAAAAAAAAAGATGTAATTAAAATTATTAATGAAAATATTAAACTAATGAATGAAATAGATCCTAATGTTTCTATTTCTTTGGAATGTCAAAATAAAGAATTGTTTATAAATTGTGACTCAGATCAACTTAATAGAACATTTATTAATTTACTTAAAAATTCTATAGAAAGTATTAATGAAAAATTATTAAAAAAACCTGATTTATCAAAGAAAATTGATATAGAAATTACTGAAAAAGATGATTATATAGAAATCTATTTAATAGATAACGGTACAGGTTTTGATACAAAAAATTTAGATAACATACTTAAACCTTATTATACTACTAAAAAAAATGGTAGTGGATTAGGTTTACCAATAGTAAATAAAATTATTAATGATCACAATGGCTCACTTCAACTACTATCAATTAAAAATGGTGCAAAAACTAAAATAAGTTTACCAAAATATGTCTAATGAAATTTTAATAATTGATGACAATCCAGATATAAGAAATATCTTGAATGACCTGATAGGTGATGCTGGGTATAAAACTCGTGTTGCAGCTAATTATAATCAAGCCTTAACAGAAATAGATAAAAAACTACCCGATGTTGCTATAATAGATGTTAAACTCGATAAAGGTGATAATGATGGTATAGAGCTATTAAATCATATTAAAAATAAAAACAAAGATATTCCGGTAATAATTATTTCAGGTCATGCAAATATTGAAATGGCTGTGAAATCTCTTAAATCAGGTGCCTTTGAATTTATTCAAAAACCTTTTGATCACGATAGGTTAATGAATTTCATTAAAAGGGCAGCTGAAAATTTTGAGTTAAAAAAACAAAATAAGGAATTACAAACTAAATTGTTTCATTCTTTTGAATTAATTGGATCAAGTAATAATATTGTTAAAATCAATGATCAAATTGGAAAACTATCAGTTACAGAAAGTAGAATTTTCATTAACGGTCCCACAGGATCTGGTAAAGAGTTAATAGCAAGAAAGATTCACAAAAACTCTACTAGGAAAAATAAACCATTTATAATACTGAATGGTGCATTGCTTGATGTAAAAAAGTACGAACTTGAACTATTTGGTGAGGAAAAAAAAGATGGCTCTATTTTATATGGAGCTTTAGAAAAAGCCTCTGGTGGAGTTTTGCTTATAGATGAGGTCTCTGAAATACCATTAGAAACTCAATCAAAAATATTAAGAGTTTTAACTGATCAAAAATTCAAAAGAATAAACGGAAATCATGATATTAAAGTTGATGTTAGAATTATATGTTCTTCATCAAAGGATATAAAAATTGAGATTAAAGAGGGTAACTTTAGAGAAGATCTTTTCCACAGACTCAATGTTTTTCAAATAGATCTTGATCCATTAAATAAGAGAGTTCAGGATATTCCTCTTCTTATCAAATATTTTTCAACAAAAATTGCAGAAAATTATAATTTGAAAAAATTAGAAATTGATCCAGACAATCATTATTTAATAGACTATTCTTGGCCAGGAAATGTTAGGGAGCTTAGAAATTTAATAGAAAGAATAGCTATATTAGCACCAAATACACCAGAAAAAATTTCAAATATAATAAAAGAGTCTCTTAAATTTGACAATCAAGATATGTTAAATTCTGAAAAATCTTTGTCTGTACCACTAAAAGAAGCAAGAGAACATTTTGAAAAAGAATATTTAAAAACTCAATTAAAAAAATTTGCTGGAAATATATCAAAAATGGCAAAGTTTATTGGTATGGAAAGATCAGCCCTTCATAGAAAACTAAAAGGTCTTAACATTAAAGATATTAATTAAATGAATATTATTATTTGTGGTGCTGGTAGGGTTGGATTTACAATATCTAAGTTATTAAGTGAACAAAATCACTCAGTAACGGTAATCGATCAATCAAGTGAAGATATTGAAAAAATTAAAAGTTCTTTAGACGTTAATGCTATTGTTGGCAAAGCCACTTATCCTTCAATTTTAGAAAAAGCTAATGGAAATGATGCTGATATGATTATCGCTGTTACTAGAAACGATGAAATAAATATGCTTATTTGCCAGATTGCACACACAGTGTTCAAAATAGCAAAAAAAATAGCGAGAATAAGATCTCAAAATTACCTAGATCCAAAATTTTCTAAACTTTATAATAAGGAAAATTTACCAATAGATGTAATAATTTCTCCTGAATTAGAAATAGCCAAATCTTTGCAAAGAAAACTAGAAGCGCCAGGAGCTCTAGAAAATATTCCTTTTGCTGAAAATAAAATAAGATTATTAGAAATTTCAATTAAAAAAGATTGTCCTATTAAAAATATAAAACTTAATGAATTAACCAAAAAATTTCCTGAATTGGAGGCTAATATTTTAGGAGTTATTAGAAATGAGAAGTTTATAATTTTAAAGAAAAATGATGTAATGAAGGAAAATGATAACGCATACGTAATAATTAATTCCTCTCAAATGCAAAAAACACTATCTGCATTTGGACACAACGAAAAAATAGCAAGCAAAATTTTAATAATAGGTGGTGGTAATATAGGTTTTAATTTAGCAAAAAGCATTGAAGAAACTTTTGAGTCGGCAAGAATAAAAATAATTGAAAAAAATAAAGAACGAGCTGAGTATATTGCAAATGAATTAAATAACTCCATTATAATAAATGGCAATGGTTTAGATGAAGACGTACTTACTGAAGCCAACTTAGACGAAATTGAAACTGTTCTTGCACTAACTAATGATGATGAAGATAATTTAATGGTAAGTGTTTTAGTAGAAAAATTTTCGAAAGATAAAAGAACAATGGCTTTGATAAATAAACCAAACTATACCTTATTGCAGTCTTCTTTAAATATTGATGATCTTATTGATCCAAGAATGAGTACAGTTTCTAGTATATTGAAACATGTTCACAAAGGAACAATTGAAACAGCTTACAGTATTTTAAATGGCGAGTACGAAGTTATAGAAGCTGAAATTATCGAAACCTCTGAACTAATAAATAAGGAACTTAAAAACGCAAATCTTCCTGAAGAGATAAGAATAGGCGCTATATTAAGAGGGAAAGATATAATTATTCCAAGATCTAGTTTTGTTTTTCAGAAAGATGATACTGTAGTTTTTTTAGCAAAAAATGATCAAATTAAAATTGTAGAAAATATGTTTAGAATAAGCGCTATATAAAATTAATGTTGAATTTTAGTTTATCTTATTTACGTATTTTTTCATCTTTAATAGCAATATTAGCTTTTTTAAATATTTTATATTCTTACTATTTTAATCTCTATTTAAATGTTGATAGTTATTTTTATACTTTGCTAATTTCTTTAATTCCAATTTTGACTTTTTTTTATAAAGGAAAAAAAGATACAAAGGTAACTATTTTTTCAAAAATTATGACAGTTATAAGTGGTTATTTAATTTTGCCGCTGTTAATTTCACTACCATATTTTTTGAGTATTTATAATATCTCTTTTCTAGATGCTTATTTTGAGGCAGTATCTGGATTTACTTCTACTGGGTTTTCAATTTTTGAAAATATAAAACATTTAGATGAAAGCATAATTATCTGGAGATCCACATCACAATGGGTGGGTGGTTTATATTTCTTGTTTTCTATAATTTTATTAATTGATATATTTGATGATAACTTAAAAAAAACTTTAACCAACTATTTAGCTTTTAACTCAAGTGAAATTTTCAAACAATCACTTAAAATTTTCATTTTCTATTTTTTATTAACATTTATAATATTTGTTATTTTAAATATTTTTGACCTAAGATCATTTGTTTCTCTTAACTTAGCAATGTCCTTAATTTCATCAGGTGGCTTTTTGCCTATTAACAATTTATCATCAGTTTTAAACACCCAAATTAAGGTATTTATTTTTTCTATATTAATGCTTCTATCTTTTTTTAGTCTATTTTTTACTTATAATTTGGCATTATATAAGCAAAAAGGTCCTAAGTTTATGCAAGAAGATCTTTATCTCATTTTTTACCTTTTAATTGTTTATTTTATTTTTTTTATATTGGCAGATAAAAGTATTGATTTTAGCTTACTTTTTCTATCAATCGCTAGCAGTGTATCCAATATTGGTATCTCAATGGAAGAAACACCAAGCCACTTATCATTTATTTTTTTAATTTTAATAATCATAGGAGGATCCTTTTTTTCAACAAGCTCAGGCCTTAGATTTATTAAAATATATTCATTACTTAAATTTTCAATTAATGAAATGATATCGCATTCCAAACCAAAGAATGTCTTTATTAATAAACTAGCTTTTTCTGAAAAAATTCTAGACACGAGGGATTTTTACAAATATTTTTTAACAATCTTAGTTTTTGTAATTTCATTGTCAGTCTTATTAAGCATACTCTCAATTTCAGGTCTTAATATTGAAAATGCATTCAAAATTTCAATTTTGACTCTTATGAACACGGTTAATTCATCAATGACCGGGCTCAAAGATTTCAATTTTCAAGAATTACATTACTTTACAAAGTATTGTTTAATGTTATTTATGATTATCGGTAGAGTTGAATTATTATCAATATTAATAATTTGTAAAAAATTCTTTTTTAAAAATTAATTAAATAATATAAGTATTGATAAAGTTTAAAGCGCCCTTAGCTCAGTTGGATAGAGCAACGGTTTTCTAAACCGTGGGTCGGAGGTTCGAATCCTTCAGGGCGCGCCATTTTATTTTAAAAATTTATTATAAGACTTTAATGAATTTTCAATTGAAATAGTTGGTTGCCATCTCAGTATTTTTTTACACTTTTTAATATCAGCTTTTGTATTCATAATTTCTTTATTAGTTATTTTATCAAAAGCATACTTTAAATTTGGTCTATATTTTTTTTTGCAAATTTTAAATATTTTGTAGATTGATGTAGCTTTACCAGAGCCTACATTTAATATAATTTTTTTTGTTTTATTATTTTCAACTAATAAAAGGATTTTTTTAATTAATGTTAAAAGATCTTTAATGTCTAAAAAATCCCTTTTTGGGTAAATTAATTTACTTTTCTTAAGTTTGTATCTAATATTTATTTTTTGTAATTTTTTAATTTTAAAAAAATTTGTAATTAACCTTTGATATTTAATGTTAACTTTTTTCGATGTATGAAATTTTTTAACTAAACCTATTATGTTAAATAATCTTAATATAATTAGAAATTTAAATCTTTTTTTTTGTAAATAATTTTCAATTTTTAATTTTGAAATACCATAAATATTAAGTGGTTCTTTTTTATTTTTTTCTAAATAAGAGCTGTTTTTTGGTTTATAGACATTAGAGGAAGATAAAAATATAAAATTTGATATATGAGCATTTTTACATGTATTAATAAATTTAACTGTACTGGAATAATTATTTTGTAAATATTTTTTCTTATTTTTTTCTCCCTCTAAAACATAAGATGATGCTGCACAGTGTATGACAGTTTTAATATTAAATTTTTTAATAATTTTTTTTATTTTACCAGAATTGCTAATATTAAGGTTAAAAAATTTTTTTTTGTTGTAAATATTAAAATTTGAAGAATGCAAGAAATTATCTATGCCTATATACTTAATATTATTAGATTCCAAAAAATACGTAATTTGTGAACCTATATATCCTGTGCTACCTGTTACTAAAATCATTGATTATTTATTACATATTTGTAAATGTTCTCTTAGTCAAAAAAAAAAATGAATACTATAATATATTGGTCTCCTTTTATAAGTAATGTTGGTACTATTAAATCAACAATTAACTCAGCTATATCATTTAAAAAATTTTATAACAATAACATTAGAATCAAAATTATTAATGTCTGTGGTGAATGGGACAATTATAAAGATATTATAAAAAAAAATAATATTGAGTTAATTAATTTAACTTTTAATTATATAAATTATTTACCAAAAAACGGTTTTATTAAAAGTCGTATTTCATATTTATTAATTTTTTTTATCTCATTTATTCCCTTATTAAAATTGATGAAAAATGAAAATAAATCTTTTTTTGTCGCTCATTTAATAACATCTTTACCAATATTCCTTAGTTTATTTTTTAACCTAAAGACAAAATTAGTTTTAAGAATCTCAGGTTATCCAAAACTTCATTTTTTGAGAAAAAAATTTTGGGTATTTGCAGCAAAAAAAATAAGCTTAATAACTTGCCCAACAGAAGAGTTGAGAGAAAATCTTTTCAAATTAAATATTTTTGATCATAAAAAAATTAACTTTCTTCCTGATGCAATTATAAACGTTAGAGATATTCCTTATAAAAAAAAAGAAATTATTAACTTACCTACTAAAAAAAAATTTTTCTTATCTGTTGGGCGACTAACAAAACAAAAAAATTATACATATTTAATTAACGAAATTTTTGATTACCTTAAACAGCACAATCAATATGATTTGATTATTTTAGGAGAAGGTGAGGAGAGAAAGAATTTAACTAATATTATAAATAAAAAAGGAATGTCGAATAGAATATTTCTTTTAGGACATGTTACAAATCAATACTATTTTATGAAAAATGCAAAAGCTCTTATACTTTCTTCTTTGTGGGAAGAGGTCGGATTTGTTATAGTTGAATCAGCTTTGTGCAATCTTTTAGTAGTATCGTCGGATTGTAATAATGGACCAAAAGAATTTTTGTCAAATGGAAAAGCTGGATATTTATTTAAAAATAATGAAAAAGACGCTTTAAAAAAAACTATTTTTCAAATTCAAAATGATAATTTTAAAAAAAAAGTTTTAGCAAAAAAGAATTCTCTAAAATATACCAGGTTTAGACATTTTAAATGTTTTAAAGAAATTTTAGGCATTTAGTAAAAAGTCACATTCAAGTACCTCAATTTGAACTTTAGCGCACCTATATGTGTTAAAATATACTACAAATATAACATTATTTACTATTGATGACACCCATAGTTCATGCTTTACTATTATTAATTCAAAAACATTTTTTGAATTATTTGTTAACAAATAAACTTAAAAACAAGAGGAAGAATATGTTTAAAGTTATAAAAAGAATGACTTCTTTTGTTGCTATGGTTGCAATGCTGTTTGCTTTTACAACAGAAACTATGGCTGCTAAGAAATCAAAAACACTTAAAAACACTCAGAAGAAAGGTTTCGTAAGATGTGGTGTTTCTCAAGGACTTCCAGGATTTTCAAATGCTGATGCATCAGGAAACTGGACAGGTATCGATGTTGACTTATGTAGAGCAGTTGCTGCTGCAGTATTAGGTGATGCGAATAAAGTTAAATTCACTCCACTTAGTGCTAAAGAAAGATTTACAGCTTTAACATCAGGAGAGATTGATATTTTATCAAGAAACACAACTTGGACTCTTTCAAGAGATGCTGATATTGGACTTACATTCGTAGGAGTAAACTTTTACGATGGTCAAGGTTTCATGGTTAGAAAAAGTTCTGGAATTACTTCTACGAGCCAATTTAAAAATGGAATATCTGCATGTACAAACATCGGAACAACTACTGAGTTAAATATGAGAGACTTCTTTAATTCAAGAGGAATTTCATATGAGCCAGTTGCTTTTGAAAAAGCAGACGAAGTTGTAGCCGCTTATGACTCTGGTAGATGTGATACTTACACTACTGATAAATCAGGTTTAGCTGCGCAAAGAACTAAAATGAAAAACCCAGACGAACACATGGTGTTACCAGAAACTATCTCAAAAGAGCCTTTAGGCCCTGTTGTTAGACAAGGTGACTCGGTTTGGGAAGATATAGTTCGTTGGTCACTAAACGTAATGATTGAAGCAGAAGAGTATGGAATTACATCTTCTAATGCAGACTCGATGAAAACTAACGACAACCCAGCAATCAAGAGATTGGTTGGAGCTGAAGGTGAGTTAGGTGCTGCGTTTGGTCTAGATAATGACTGGAGCTTAAGAATTATCAAGCAAGTTGGTAACTATGGAGAAAGCTATAAAAGAAATATAGCTGATACTGGTATTTTACCTGATAGAGGTCCAAATCAATTATGGACAAAAGGTGGAATACTTTACGTACCACCAGCAAGATAATTGTTATCTAATAAACTTTAAAAAGGGCTAGATTTTTCTAGCCCTTTTTTTTATGATGTCTATCAAATGAATAATAAAATCAAAAGAATCTTACCTCAGTTACTTACAGTATTGTTTGTAGTTTTAATATTTGGTTTTTTCACATTAAATGCTCAAGTTAATATGGATAATAGAGGTATTGATTTTGGTTTCGGTTTTTTAACTCAAGAAGCATCTTTTGATATGCAATTTACTTTACTTGATTATGACGGTCAGGACTCTTATTTATGGGCTTATGTTGTAGCTTTATTAAATACTCTTTTAGTATCATTTTTAGGAATTATTTTCTGTTCAGTTTTAGGTGTAATAATAGGTGTAGCAAGATTATCTAATAATTTTTTAATAAAAAACTCAGCCGCTTGGTATGTTGAGTTTTTTAGAAATATACCTTTATTACTTCAAATTTTCTTTTGGTATTATGCAGCATTAAGAGCCTTACCATTACCAGAAAATGCCGAACCATGGTTTGGGGTTACATATATGACCATCAAGGGTTACTTTATACCAGCAATGATATGGGAAAATTTAAACATTTTTGTTTATTGTTTGCTAGCATCCTTAATATCAATAATATTTATTCGAAATTATGCAAAAAAATTACAAGAAAAAGAGGGTAAACAATTACCACTTTTATATATATCTCTTGCCATATTATTAATTGTTCCAGGATTATCTTTTTTAGCTGGGGGTGTAACTCTAAATTTTGAAATACCTGTTTTAAAACAACTTTCTGCTACATCATATACTTATGACGGAGGAGTTGGTTTGCCACCAGAACTTATTGCTTTAGTTTTAGCACTTTCTCTTTATACGTCTACATTCGTAGCAGAATGTGTACGTGCGGGCATTCAAGGTATAAGCAAGGGCCAAAAAGAGGCAGCGGCATCTGTAGGGCTTACTAAAAATCAAATTCTAAAACTTGTTATAATGCCACAAGCTTTAAGAATAATCATACCACCTACAACAAACCAGTATTTAAATTTAACTAAAAACTCGTCATTAGCAGCAGCAATTGCTTATCCAGATCTAGTCTTAGTTTTTGCTGGTACAGCTATGATGCAAACCGGAAAAGCTATAGAAATTGTTGGTATTACGATGCTCACATATTTATCAATTAGCTTGTTCATAGCGGCTTTAATGAATTGGTACAATAAAAGGATTGAGATTAAGGAAAAATAAATGAAAACTATTAGTTTTTCACAATTAAGGACTGCAAGTAAATTAAACAATTTATACATTGGTTCTAGTTTATTATCCATTGCAATTCTTGACGTTTTTATAAATTCGTTTTTCAATGTAAATTTAACTTCAGGATTACCAAATAAAATAAGTCTTTTTCTACCTTTGGTATTAGGTTTTATTGGTTTTGGGATTTTAAGAATGGAATTTACTGGCAGTAGATTTTTTGACAATTTAAATAAAAATATTAACACAAATAATTTTAATGCCTTACTTACACTTTTCATAATTTTTGTTATAATTAAAGCAACACCACCAGCTTTAAGCTGGATGATTTTAGATGCTAATATTTCAGGTGATACTAAGGAGGCTTGCACTGGTACAGGAGCCTGTTGGACTTATATCAAAGTTTGGCTAAGAAGATTCATGTATGGAATGTATCCAAATGAACTTCATTGGAGAATTAATACCGCATTTCTACTTGTAATTGCTTTAGGTTTTGTAGGTTATTTTTTCAAAGAAAATTTAAAAAAATATTTAGCTTTGTATTATGTTATAATATATCCAATCATTGCTTTCTTAATAATATATTATTTAATTTCAGGTGGTTCATTTGGTCTAGTTTGGGTAGAAACTGGCGCTTGGGGCGGCTTGTCTTTAACATTTATAGTTTCATTTTTTTGTTTAATTTTTTGTTTTCCATTAGGTATGGTTCTAGCTTTAGGACGTAGATCTGATTTACCAGCCATTAGATATATATCAGTAGGATACATTGAATTCTGGAGAGGTGTACCCCTGATTACAGTTTTATTTATGTCATCAGTAATGTTCCCAATGTTTCTTCCTGAGGACTTTTTTATGGATAAGTTAGTAAGAGTTATTATAGCTATTACTTTATTTGAAGCAGCTTACTGTGCTGAAGTAATTAGAGGTGGTTTGCAAGCTTTGCCTCGAGGTCAATATGATGCTGCAAAATCACTAGGTATGGGATATTGGAAAATGCATATATTTGTTATTTTACCCCAAGCATTAAAATTAGTTATTCCAGGAATAGCAAATACTTTCTTAGCACTTGTAAAAGATACACCTTTAATTTTTGTTGTAGGTTTAGCTGAGTTAGCCGGAATGTTAGCTTTAGCTAAAACTAACCCAAAATGGCTAGGATTTGCGATGGAAGGTTATATATTTGCCTCTATAATTTTTTGGATAATTTGTTATGCTATGAGTAAATATAGCTATAATCTGGAAACAAAATATAAAACAGAAAGATAAAAAAAATGTCTGATCCTATAATTAAAATTGAAAATATGAATAAATGGTTTGGTGATTTTCAAGTTTTAAAAGATATTAATTTGTCTGTAGAAAAAAATAAAAAAATAGTAGTGTGTGGACCTTCTGGATCAGGTAAATCAACTTTAATAAGATGTATAAACAGACTAGAAGAACATCAAAAAGGTTCAATCATAGTTGATGGCAGTGAATTGGATGAAAATACAAAAAACATTGAAGCTATAAGAGCTGAAGTGGGAATGGTTTTTCAACAATTTAATCTTTTTCCACATTTGTCTATTCTCGATAATTGTACATTAGCGCCAATTTGGGTAAAAAAAATGCCTAAAGCAGAAGCAGAACAGCTTGCAATTAAGCAACTAGAGCAAGTACAGATATCCGACCAAGCAAATAAGTTTCCTGGTCAGCTTTCAGGCGGACAACAGCAAAGATGTGCAATTGCTAGAGCGTTGTGTATGCAGCCTAAAATTATGTTATTTGATGAACCAACATCTGCTTTAGATCCTGAAATGATTAAAGAAGTTTTAGATGCAATGGTAAATTTAGCAAAAGCTGGTATGACAATGATTGTAGTAACACATGAAATGGGTTTTGCTAAAGAAGTTGCAGACGAAGTAATTTTCATGGATGAAGGAATGATTGTGGAAAGAAATACAACAAAAGAATTTTTTGCAAACCCAAAAAATGATAGAACAAAGCTTTTTCTAAGCCAAATATTATAATAATTCTAAAAAAAACCCTTATTTTATAAAAGAGATTTAGTGGATTTAAGCCCATGTCAAGCCAATATTTTACCTAAAAAAAAAAAATTTTAGGGGTTGCATAAACCTTCAGGATAGAGTTCAATCTCATTTTTTAAGAGGGGTCTTAATGGAAGAAAACTTTAATAAGCACTTAGGCAATAAGTTAAAACTAAGAAGATTAGCTTTAGGTCTTACACAAACTAAAGTAGCAAAAGCAATAAACGTTACATTTCAACAAATTCAAAAATATGAGAAGGGAACAAATGGAGTAAGTTCAATTAGATTGCTTCAATTATCTAATTATCTGAAAGTACCGATTAATTATTTTTTTGAAGATTTTTCAGATTATGCAATAAATGCAGAAAAATTAAAAGAATCTCATATGACTGTGAACTATAATTTTTTAACTAAGCTTTATTCTGAATTGACACAAGATCAAAAAATAAAGTTTAATAAAAACATTCAAGTATCACAAATTGGAGTTTCTAAGACTGGATAATATTGGCTCCTCGGGCAGGACTCGAACCTGCGACCAATTGATTAACAGTCAACTGCTCTACCAACTGAGCTACCGAGGAATGTAAAAATCAAAATTTACTTTTTTTTGAAACTAAAACAACTCTTTTTTTGGAGGTAACGCCCGGAATCGAACCGGGATACAAGGATTTGCAATCCTCTGCGTAACCATTCCGCCACGTTACCGATTAAAAGGATAATAAATCAATTTAATACATGTTTATATAATTGTTTTTGAGAATTAGTCTATAAATTTCCACTTAAAATTGATTATTGTTTATTCAGGCGATTAATTTATAAACTAAAATGATATATGATTTCTGATAAATATAATCATCCTGAAGTAGAAAATCGTATTTATGCGTATTGGGTTAAAAATGAATTATTTAAGCCTAAGAAAAATAAAAAAAAATTTTCGATCGTCATACCTCCACCAAATATAACTGGTAGTTTACATATGGGACATGCTCTCAACAATTCAATCCAAGATCTTTTAACTCGATATCATAGAATGAACAATTTTGAGACTCTTTGGCAACCGGGAACTGACCATGCAGGAATAGCTACTCAGGCATTAGTTGAAAAGAAATTAGTAAACCAAGGTATTAATAAAAACGATATTGGAAGGGATAACTTCATCAAAAAAGTTTGGGAGTGGAAAGGTCAATATGGTGATATAATTTTAAATCAACTTAAAAAACTAGGTTGTTCTTGTGACTGGTCTAGAAACGCATTTACGATGGATGATAATTTATCTGACAGTGTTTTAAGAGTGTTCGTAGAACTTCATAAAAAGAAGATTATTTATAAATCAAAAAAACTCGTAAATTGGGATACCGTATTAAAAACTGCAATTTCTGATTTAGAAGTCGATCAAAGAGAAGTAAATTCAAAATTATACTATATTAAATACCCAATTGATGGCACCAATGAATTTATAACTATAGCCACAACTAGACCTGAAACCATGCTTGGAGATACAGCTGTAGCAGTAAATCCTAAGGATAAAAGGTTTAAAAAGTATAAAAATAAAGAAGTAAATTTACCTTTAGCAGATAGAAAAATTAAAATTATATTTGATAATTATGCTGATCCTGAACAAGGAACTGGTGCTGTTAAAATTACACCAGCCCATGATTTTAATGACTATGATGTTGGAAAAAGAAACAAACTTCAAATAATAAATATTTTTACTGAAGATGGAAAAATTAATAATAATTGTCCAAAAAAGTATCAAGGTTTAGACAGGTTTGAAGCAAGAAAAATAATACTTGAAGATCTAAAAAATCTAAATTTATTTGTTAAAGAAGAAAATATTAAAAATAAAGTTCCATATGGTGATAGATCTAATTCTGTAATTGAACCATACTTAACAGAGCAGTGGTTTGCTGACGCAAAAAAACTTTCAATAAAAGCAAAGAAAATTGTTAAATCAAAGAAAACAAATTTCTTTCCTGAAAATTGGTCAAAGACATATTTTCAATGGATGAACAATATTGAACCTTGGTGTATTTCAAGACAGTTATGGTGGGGACATCAAATACCAGCATGGTATGGACCTGATAAAAAAATCTTCGTTGCCCTTAATGAAAAAGAAGCAAAACAAAATGCTAAAAAATTTTACAAAAAAGAAGTTGAATTAGAACGAGATCCTGATGTTTTAGATACTTGGTTTTCATCTGGTTTATGGCCATTTGCAACATTAGGTTGGAATACCAAAGATCCTTATCTTAAAAAATTTTATCCAACATCTGTATTAGTAACTGGTTTTGATATCATTTTCTTTTGGGTAGCTAGAATGATTATGTTTGGAATGGAATTCATTAAAAAAGAACCTTTTAAAGATATTTATGTACATGCACTAGTTAGGGACGAGAAGGGTCAAAAAATGTCTAAATCAAAAGGTAACGTGATTGATCCTTTAGACTTAATAGAAAAGTACAGTGCAGATGCATTAAGATTTACTCTTTTATCAATGGCGTCTCCTGGAAGAGACGTTAAACTTTCTGAAGATAGAGTAAAAGGTAATAGGAATTTTCTTAATAAGTTATGGAATGTAAACAATTTTTTAATTCATAATAAATGTGACATTAAGAATACAAAAAAAACACCTAATGCTAAAATTAATATTAATAAATGGATATATTCTGAATTAGTTCAAACAAAATTAATTGTTGAAAAGAACATAAAAGGGTATCGATTTGATGAAGCAGCGCGAAATGTATATCAGTTTGTATGGCATTCTTATTGTGATTGGTATTTAGAGCTAAGTAAAACAATCTTAAACTCAAATAATAAAAAAGACATCAAAGAAACTAAAGAAATTGCTAGCTATGTATTTAAAGAAATTTTAGTTTTATTGCACCCATTCATACCTTTTATTACAGAGGAGATATGGCTTAAAAATAAGTTAGATAACTCAAATAAAGATTACTTGATGTATTCCAATTGGGTTTCAGGCAAACCTAAAAAAGAAAAATTTGCTGATGTCGAAAATATTATTGATTTCATTACCGAAATTAGATCATTTAAAAATGAACTAAGTATTAGCCCTGGCTCATATGTTGATATTTCACTTAGTGGTATTAGTAATAAGCATAAATCCTTTTTTATTAAGAATGATACAGTAATCAAAAGGCTTGGAAGGATAACAAATTTTACTGATAAAGATCAAAATAAGCCATCTGCATCTTTGGTTATAAAAGGGAGTGTTTTTAAACTTTATTTTGAGCAAAATGTTGATTTAAATTTGATTAAGGAAAATCTTTTAAGTAAACAGACTAAATATCAAGCTGAAATGGATAAAATTTCTTCAAGATTGAAGAATAAAGACTTTGTAAAGCGTGCACCAAAACATATTGTTGACCAAGAAAAAAGTAATTATAATAATTTAGAAAATGATATAAAGAAAATATCAACAACTGTAAAAAACTTATAATGCCAAAATTTAATAAAAAAAAATTACCAAGTAGACACACATCTTTAGGTCCTGATAAGGCACCACAAAGATCTTTCTATTATGCAATGGATCTTACAGAAAAAGATGTAGCAAAACCTTTTGTGGGTGTTGTTTCAACCTGGAATGAGGCTGCTCCTTGTAATATTGCTCTTATGAGACAAGCTCAATCGGTTAAAAAAGGAGTTCATCAAGCAGGAGGAACACCAAGAGAGTTTTGTACCATTACGGTCACAGATGGAATAGCAATGGGCCATGAAGGCATGAAGTCATCTTTAATATCAAGAGATGTTATTGCAGATTCAACTGAATTAACAGTTAGAGGACACTGTTACGATGCATTAGTTGGTGTAGCTGGTTGTGATAAATCGTTACCAGGTTTAATGATGGCAATGGTTAGATTAAATGTTCCAAGTGTTTTTATTTATGGTGGATCAATTTTACCTGGAAGATTTAATGGAAAAGATGTGACTGTAGTAGATGTTTTTGAAGGTGTTGGAAAATATACATCTGGGAAAATGTCGGCAAACGCTTTGAGAAAATTAGAATTAAAAGCATGCCCAAGTGCGGGTGCATGTGGAGGACAGTTTACAGCAAATACTATGGCGTGCGTATCTGAAGCTATTGGATTAGCATTACCATATTCAGCTGGTACACCAGCACCTTATACGCAAAGAGATTCTTATGCTTTAAAAAGTGGGAAAGCAGTTATGAATTTATTACAGAAAAAAATTAGACCAAGAGACATTGTAACAAAAAAATCATTAGAAAATGCTGCAACAATCGTTGCTGCAACAGGAGGTTCTACAAATGCTGCACTGCACTTACCAGCACTTGCAAACGAAGCTGGAATAAAATTTGATTTAATGGATGTTGCAAGAATTTTTAAAAAAACACCTTACCTTGCAGATCTTAAACCTGGTGGAAAATATGTTGCTAAAGATATGTGGAAAGCAGGCGGTGTTCCAATGCTATTAAAAACTTTATTAGATGGTGGATATATTCACGGTGATTGTATGACGGTTACTGGTAAAACAATGAGGCAAAATTTAAAAAATGTTAAGTTTAATAAAAATCAAAAAGTTATGAGAACGCATAATCAACCATTATCTCCTGATGGAGGTGTTGTTGGTTTAAAAGGAAACTTAGCACCAGATGGAGCTATTGTTAAAGTTGCAGGATTAAAAAAATTACAATTCACTGGTAAAGCTAGATGTTTTGATACTGAGGAAGCAGCTTATAAAGCTGTGAAACATAAAAAGTACAAAGACGGTGACATAATTATAATTAGATATGAGGGACCAAAGGGTGGACCTGGTATGAGAGAAATGCTTCAAACAACAGGTGCTATTTACGGACAAGGAAAAGGTGAAAAGGTTGCATTAATTACTGATGGAAGATTTTCGGGAGCAACACGTGGTTTTTGTATAGGGCACGTTGGACCAGAAGCTTCTGTTGGCGGACCAATAGCATTACTTAAAAACGGAGATATTATTGATTTAGATGCAAAGAAGGGGACAATAAACGTTCGATTGTCTAGAAAAGAATTAGCAAAGAGACGAAAAAAATGGAAACCAAAGAAAATCAACTTTGGTAATGGAACTCTTTGGAAGTATGCACAAACAGTTGGACCAGCTTATCTTGGGGCACCTACACATCCTGGTGCAAAAGAAGAGGTTAGAACTTACGCTGATATTTAATGAAAATTAGACCAGTTATTCTATGTGGTGGCGCAGGTACGAGACTGTGGCCTAAAAAGTCAAAACATCAAGCAAAGCAGTTTATTGATTTTGGCGGTTGGACATTAATTAATAAAACATTCGATAGAATTAAAAGCAATGTTTTTGATTATCCAATCATCAGTACTAATTCAAAGTATCTGAGGGAAGTTAAAAAAGCTCTAAAAAGAAGTCGAATTAGAAAATATAAAATAGTTTTGGAGCCAGCAAAAAAGAATACTGCACCTGCAATTTTAGCATCAGCATTAATTAAAGAAATTCCAAACAACCAGCCACTAATGTATTTTACTGCTGACCATTTAATTGAAAAACCCAATAAGCTCATTAGTGCAATTAACAAAAATAAATCAAATTTAGATGAAAAAAATGTATTTATATTTGGTATTAAACCAACTAATCCATCAAGTGAATATGGTTACTTCTTAACTAAAAATATAAAAAATATTAATAAAGTAACTAGATTTATTGAAAAACCCAAACAAGCCAAAGCAAAAAAGGTTATAAAACAAAAAGGATACTGGAATTCTGGTATGTTTTTTTTAAGAAAAGACTCAATAATAAATAATTTTAAGAGATATCAGCCTAATATTTTTCGAAACTGTAACAAAGCTATAATAAAAGCAAAGTATAAAAGTAATGTGTATTATTTAAATAAACAAGCATTTACTAAAGCAACAGCCAAGTCTTTTGATTATGCAATATTAGAAAAAACTAAAAATATCAATGCAATCAAGCTTGATATTCCATGGTCAGATCTAGGCAGCTGGAAAGAAATTTGTAAAATGTACGGAAAGATTAAAAACAGATATTTTAAAAAGAAAAACGTATTTCATAGACCATGGGGCAGCTACACAAACTTATTTAAAGGCAAAGAATTTTTAATTAAAGAATTATTTGTTAAACCTAAAGGCATTTTAAGTCTTCAAAAACATTTCCATAGAGCAGAACATTGGGTCGTTACTCATGGTAAACCTAAAATTACTTTGAATAAAAAATATTTTACCATGAAACCTGGTGAAACTATTTATATTCCATTAGGAGCTATTCACAGAATTGAAAATCCATTTAAAAAACCGGTTAAAATTGTAGAAGCACAAATAGGCTCAATCCTTAAAGAAACAGATATTGTTAGATATCAGGATGTATATGGAAGAGTAAAATAATTATTTTACAAGAAAATTTATTTTTTTATTTGATTTACTTAAATGAATTTTTTTATATGAACCAAAATTATCTCCATCAATTTGAACAGGTATTAAATCATTTCCCTCAATGGTGATATTTTGAGAATAAGTAGTAATAACATTTTTGTTTTTACTTAAATCGCCATTAAAGATTATTAAAAATATGGAATATAATAAATTAATCCTTGTCAAATCCCTAAATATATAGGTTACTAATTTATCTTCAAAAATATTTGTTTTATTTATTTTATAATGCCCAGCATAATATTTGGTATTTGAGGACAGTATCCAATCTGCTTTATAAAATTGTCCGTCAAAAGTAACATTTAATTTTTTATTATTCATAAACAAGAAATATTGAAAACCTTTAATAACAAATATAATTTTACCAAGTAACTTTTTAATTTTTGAATTAATTGAATGGACAATTTTTGCATCCCATCCTATACCAGCCATTAAAAAGAAAAAACTTTCATTAATTTTTAGAAGATTAGAGGTTTTATAATTGTTAGAAACTAATACATCAACTATATCATCAACTTTTTTATTCATTGATAATTCAGCCTGAAGTAAATTTGCGGTACCAGCAGGTATATAACCTATAGCAAAATCGTCTTTAAAATTAAAATTATTTTTAATTAGTTCATTAATTGCAAAAGATACAGATCCATCTCCACCTGCTACAATTAATCGATCGTAATTTTTTTGATTAAAATCTCTAAAAATTTCTCTAGCCTGATTTATTGTTTTTGTCTCAAAATAGTCTACAGAATTTTTTTTTTTTAACTTAAATAAAACCCTATTTATAAATTTTAATTTTTTCCCAGAAGAAGAGTTTAGATTATAAATTAAACAATATAACATAATTATTCCTTAAAAAATTTTTAACAAATTTGTAACATTTAAATGAAATAAGAAATACATGATTCGTGTTACAGTTGTATTAAATAAAAATTTTTTATATGCCTAAAATACTTAAATACAAAAGTATATTTATTTCTGATTTACACTTAGGTACTAAAGGCTGTCAGGCAAATAAAATTTTAGAGTTTTTTAAAAACTCAAGATCCGAAAATCTTTATCTAGTAGGAGACATTATCGATGTATGGGCAATGCAAAAAAGTTTTTTTTGGCCCCAAGAACATAATGATGTAATTCAAAAAATTTTAAGAAAAGCAAGACATGGTACCAGAGTTTTCTATATAATGGGTAATCATGATGAAATGTTTAGAAAATTTATTCCACTGCATTTTGGCGACATTCATATGGTTAATAGAGTTATTCATGAAACAAACACTGGGAAAAAATATTTAGTTGTTCATGGTGATGCTTGGGATGGAGTAATGAAACATGCTAAATGGTTGTCTAAACTTGGATCAATAGCATATAATTTATTGTTACAATTTAATGTAATAATTAACTTTTTTAGAAGGTTAAGAGGAAAAGAATATTGGTCTCTTGCAAAATTTTTAAAGTATAAAGTCAAAAATGCAGTCAAATATATCGGTGAATATGAAAAGACTGTATCAGATTATGCAAAAACAAAAAAATTTGATGGAATAATTTGCGGCCACATTCATCACCCTGAGGATAGAGATTTTAATGGCATAAATTATTTAAATTGTGGAGATTGGGTTGAATCTTGCACTGCATTAGCTGAAAATTATGACGGTAGTTTTGAAATATTATATTGGGACAAAATAAGAGAAAAATTTATAGACGCTGAGAAAGCAATTAAACCAATTAAAACTGAAGAATTAAAAAAAGCCTCATAGTTAATGAAAATTTTAATTGCTACAGATGCATACTTTCCACAAGTAAATGGCGTTGTTAGAACCCTTCATGAAACAGGTGAGATCTTAAAAAAACAAGGTCACAGTATAGAATATCTTACACCAGACTTATTTTTAACTTTCCCGATGCCAAAATATAATGAAATTAGACTATCAATTAATGTTTGGCCTAGAGTCGGTAGTTTAATAAAAAAAATAAAACCTGATGCAATTCATATCGCTACCGAAGGTCCTATTGGGACTATGACGAGAAGATATTGTTTAAAAAATAATCTAAAGTTTACTACCAGTTTTCATACGAGATTTGATAAATATATCAAACTATACTTTCCTATTATACCTGCAAAATGGGCTGAAAAATTTCTAGCAAACTTTCATAACAAAGCTGAGAGAATTTTAGTAACAACAGAGTCTATGAGAAAAGAATTAATAGATATAGGTATAGACAATAATAAAATGATTACTTGGACAAGAGGAGGAAATCATGGAGCTTTTAAGAACCCTAAAAAAATTGATTTACCTCACAAAAGACCAATTTGGATTTATGTTGGAAGAGTTGCAGTTGAGAAAAATATAAGAGCTTTTTTAGAATGTAATTTAGAAGGTACAAAAATAATAATAGGAAAAGGACCTGATTTAAAAAAATTAAAAAAAGAATTTCCTAAAGATATTTTTTTAGGAGAAAAAACAAATGGCGAATTAGCATCACATTTTGCATCTTCCGATGTTTTTGTATTCCCTAGTAAAACAGATACATTTGGAATTGTAGTTACTGAGTCTTTAAATTGCGGAACACCTGTTGCCGGGTATCCTGTCCCAGGTCCCAAAGATATATTTGAAGGATCTAAAATAAATTGTTTAGATAATGATCTTAAAGTTTCAGCCCATAAAGCTTTAAAAGTTGATAGAAATGATTGTCTTGAATTTGCAAAAAAATTCACTTGGGAAGAAACAGCAAAAATATTTTTTAATAATATTTCACCAAATCATTAGTTAATTATTTTTAATTTGTTTGCATTAAAAAGCGTAATGATGCAAAATTAACCAATCTAAATTTATGGAATATTTTGTCATTCTACTTATAGTTGTTATAATTTATCTTCTCTATTTACTTAATCAAAAAAAAAATAAGTCAATAAATACAGCTACAATAATCAATAAAAGAGAGGAAAAAACAAAAAGAGTAATTATTGATGAGCTTGAAGATCAGTTTTTTGCATTAAATAAATTTAACATAATTAAGTATGCTAACCCAAGTGCATTAAAAAGATTTGGAAGTAGTTTAGTTGATAAAAACATATCTTCTGTAATTCGAAAGCCAGAATTAATAGAAAATATTGAAAAAGCTATAATTGAAAATAAAACCAAAAACATTGATGTAGAAATAGACTTGCCATCATATCAATTTTATAAAATTTATATTATTCCTGGCCCAACTCATTTATTTACTGAACCAGATTCTGTTGTGTTATTTTTAAAAGATTTTACTGAAATTACAAAAGCACAAAAATTTAAAACTGATTTTGTAGCCAATGTAAGTCACGAATTAAGAACACCCTTGATGGCTATCAAAGGATCTTTAGAAACTATTGAAGGCCCGGCGGCAGCGGACGATAAAGCTAAAAAAAAATTTATGAAAATAATAACTGAACAATCAAATAGAATGGAAAATTTAATTAATGATCTTTTAATACTCACAAAAATTGAATTAGAAGAACATATAAGGCCAAACTCTTTAGTTAACATAAATGACCTTTTCAAAACAATTATTAGTAATTTTGAGATTATTTTAAAAAAAAAGAAATTAAACATTAATTTATCACTCGCAAATCCAACAATTGTTATTGGAGATGAAAAAAAATTACAAACTGTTTTTTCAAATCTTTTAGACAATGCAATTAAGTATTCAAACGAAAACAAGTCTATTTTTATATCAAGCAAAATTAGCGACGGTAAATTGTTAGAAAAAAATTTTATGATCAGTATTAAAGACGAAGGTGTTGGCATTCCTCAAAGATATATTTCTAGAATTACAGAAAGATTTTTTAGAGTAGATCTTGAACAAAGTAACAAGGTTGGTGGAACCGGTTTAGGATTAGCTATTGTTAAACATATAATTACTCAACATCGTGGACACTATGAGATTCTAAGTGAGGAAAACCAAGGAACTGAAATTCAAATTTATTTACCAGCGAAAACTTAAATTTAAAAAATATTATATTGTAATAGTTTTAGAAGGTTTTTTTAACAATTCTTTACTTGATTTATGTTAATCTTTTAATTAATTTTTTATATGGTTAAAATATTCAAAAATATTTTGATTTTTGCTTTTTTATTAAGCTCTATAACAACAAGTGTTTTTTCTAAAGATATCACAACATTATTAAGAAATCAGCAACTTACAGTTTTTGATATTGGAATTTTTAGATTAGAAGCAGATTTGAAAACTTCATATCCTTCTATTAAAGATCATTTAGAAGTTACTGAAGCTGAATTTTATACAGACGTAGTTACCTCGTATTCTAAAAATTCAATTGATTTAATTGTTTCTGTTCCTATGAATAGAAATCTCAAAAAGGAAAATTATTTTTCAGATTCTTTAAGATGTAGAAATATTTTTAGTTCTGTTAGAGATTTTTTATTGAGAAATGAAAATTTGAGTAATTACAGATATTCTATGGCTACAAGTTATTTAACCTCTATATTTTCAACACCAAGTTCATGGCCTAGCTGGAGATATGATGAAGATATTAGAGAGGAATTAGTAAACTTGGTAAAACTTGAAATAACTTTACGTCCAAGCAAAGAACTTGCTCTCAGTGAACAGGTAAACCCCGTGTCATGTATGGGTGGCCTAGAAACTGATGTTGAAAAGATAATTATATCCAAAAAATACAACTAAAAGTTTTATTAGATTACAACTATAAAGTTACCTTTTTAACAAAAGTGTAACAATTTTGTAATAATAAAGATTCAATGAATTTATACGATTCAATCATCTTTTAATTAATAAATAATGAAAGGATTAAAGATAATGAAAAAACTAACTATAATAATTGCTTCATTAGTTGCTTTATCAATAGCAACTGTTGCTCAAGCAAGAGATCAAATTAAGATAGTTGGTTCTTCTACAGTATTCCCTTATGCGACTGTTGTTGCTGAAAGATTTGGTGGTTCAGGATTTAAAACTCCTGTTATTGAGTCTACTGGTACTGGTGGTGGAGCTAAACTATTTTGTGCTGGTGTAGGTGAACAACATCCAGATATAACAAACGCATCAAGAGCTATGAAAGATAAAGAAAAAGCTCTTTGTAAGAAAAATGGTGTAAATGAAATCGTTGAAATCGTAATTGGAAACGACGGTATTACATTAGCTTACAGTAAAGATGCAAAACCAGTAAACTTTACAAAAGAACAATTATACTTAGCGCTAGCCGCTCATACAGTTGTTGATGGTAAATTAGTTCCAAATATTTATAAAACTTGGGATCAAATTGACCCTAGCTTACCAAAACAAAAAATTTCAGTGATGATCCCACCAGGAACATCAGGAACTAGAGATGCTTGGAATTCTTTAGTAATGAAAAAAGGTATGACTAAAGAAGCTAAAGCTCTTTATAAAGCAGGTTTTGAAGCTGGAAATAAAAAATACAAAAAACCTCAAAAACTTTACAGAGAAGATGGTGCTGCTATTGAAGTTGGAGAAAACGATAGTTTAATCATCCAAAAGTTAACTCAAGATAAAGAAATGTTTGGTTTCTTTGGCTTCAGTTATTTCCTAGCTGCAAAAGATAAATTACAAGCAGCAAGTATTGATGGTGGACAACCATCATTGAAGTCTATTCAAGACTACAGTTATGCTGTTGCCAGACCTTTATTCTTTTACGTGAAAAAAGCTCACGTTGGAGTAATTCCAGGCTTACATGAGTTTGTGAAAGAATTCACAACTAAGAAAGCTATAGGAAAAGGTGGTTATCTAGCAGACATTGGTTTGGTGCCATTAGACTCTAAGTTGTATAAAACAACTAGAACTAATGCTACGAAGCTAGTTGCTATGGGTAATTAATTGTTTCTCAGTTAACAAATGATAAAAAAGGGGGTCTTTTTAGACCCCTTTTTTTTTAAATAATAGTAAAGTCCCAATAAAGGAGATTCTTTTGAACTTAATATTGTTTACATTTATTGTTCTTCTAGGTTTCACAAGCTATTATTTTGGACGCAAAAAAGCATATACAATTCAATCTTCAAATAAAAGATTAACTGCATTACCACAATTTTATGGTTATTATCTTGCAATTTGGTGCGCAATACCAGCCTTTATAATTTTTTCTTTATGGGCAATTTTTGAGCCTACAATTGTAAAGTTATTAGTCTTAAGCGATTATTCAAATCAAGGTTATCTTGATGATGAATTAAATTTAATATACGAAAAAACAAAATCATTGTCGCGAGGACAATTTACCGGAGAAATTACACCTTTTATTGAGGCTTCAGCAGAAAAATATTTAAGTCTTCGATCAATAGCTCAAAGTTCAAAAGCTGTTATAGTATTATCTATAATCATTGCTTCAGTTGCTTATGCGTATAAAAGAATTTCATCTAATTCTAGAACAAGAGAACCAGTTGAAAAATTTTTGAATGCAGTTTTATTTACAGCCTCTTTAGCTGCAATATTAACTACTGTTGGAATAGTTTTCTCACTTATATTTCAAACTATAGATTTTTTTAAAGTAATTCCATTATTTGATTTTGTCTTTGGAACTCATTGGTATCCAGCAAAAGCTTTTGTAAGAGATTCTTCTGAGGCTTTAGATCCATCAATGTATTCAGATACTTTTGGAGCGGTCCCTATTTTTGCAGGTACTTTTTTTATTGCATTTATTGCTATGTGCGTTGCTATCCCAATTGGATTAATGAGTGGAATTTATTTAGCTGAATATGCATCTAGCAAAGTTAGACAATATGCAAAACCTTTAATTGAAATTTTAGCTGGTATACCAACAGTTGTTTATGGTTTTTTTGCTGCCCTAACAGTTGGACCATTTTTGAAAGAATTAGGAACCTCAATGGGTCTTGAAGTTTCAGCTGAAAGTGCTTTAGCAGCAGGAGGGGTAATGGGTATTATGATCATACCATTTATTTCAAGTTTAAGTGACGATGTAATTACAAGTGTGCCTCAAAGTTTAAGAGATGGAAGTTACGCTATGGGAGCGACTAAATCAGAAACAATTAAGAGAGTTATTTTTCCCGCAGCTTTGCCCGGGATAGTTGGATCTATTTTACTTGGCGTTTCAAGAGCTATTGGAGAAACAATGATAGTTGTTATGGCCTCGGGTTTAGCTGCTAACTTAACTTTAAATCCATTAGAATCTACTTCAACAATTACAGCGCAAATTGTGGTAATTTTAATTGGAGACCAAGCTTTTGGCGACCCAAAAACGCAAGCCGCTTTTGCTTTAGGTATGTCATTATTTCTAGTAACGCTTTGTTTAAATATCGTGGCCTTAAGAGTAGTTAAAAAATATAGAGAGAAATATGAATAAAAGTAAAGAACAATTATTAAATAAAAGATACAAAGCTGAACAGAGATTTCGCTTATACGGTCTGAGTGCAATTTTTATGGCACTTTTATTTTTAACAATCTTTATTTTTAAAATTTTTTCAACTGGCTATTCTGCTTTTCAAAAAACGTGGCTCATTGTTCCAGTAACTTTTGATGCTGAATTAATGATGTTAGAACAAAATCCTTCTAATGAGGATTTACAGGATGCTGATTATTACGATATAGCATTAAAATCAATGGCTGACCTAGATCCAAATGCCAATGAAGATCAAGAAAATGAATTGAAGAGAATGGTGTCTTATTTTTTTGAAAAAGAAATTAAAAATGAACTTCTAAATAACCCTGGTTTAATAGGAAAAACAAAAGAAGTTTATCTAACCGCTTCAGATGATTTAGATCAAGTCTTTAAAGGAAATTATCCAAGAGATTTACCGGAAGATCAAAGAAGGGTAAGCGATTATCAATTAAAAATTTTCGATCAACTTGTTGCAAAAGGCAAAGTTGAAAGTAAATTTAATATCAGTTTTTTTACATATGCTGACTCTAGAGAACCAGAACTTGCTGGTATAGCTAGTTCATTTATGGGCTCAATTTTTTCTATACTTGTATGCTTAATGATAGCTTTTCCTGTGGCGGTGCTTGCAGCAATTTATCTTGAAGAGTTTGCACCTAAAAATAGATTTACTGATTTTATTGAAGTAAATATAAATAACTTGGCTGCAGTTCCATCTATTGTCTTTGGGTTACTCGGATTAGGTGTTTTATTGGCTATATTTCACCTTCCTAGGTCTACCCCTTTAGTTGGAGGTATCACTTTATCATTGATGACTTTACCAACAATAATTATAGCTGCGAGGGCATCTTTAAAAGCGGTTCCTCCAAGTATAAGAGAGGCAGCACTTGCTATGGGCGCAAGTCGAATGCAAACCACAATGCATCATACCGTTCCTCTTTCAATGCCTGGGACGTTATCAGGTACAATAATTGGTTTAGCTCAAGCTTTAGGAGAAACTGCACCCCTAATTTTAATTGGAATGGTTGCTTTTGTTAACACGATACCTGGGTCACCAATGGATCCTGCTGCAAGTTTACCAGTTCAAATCTATATTTGGGCTGAAAGTGCTGAAAGAGGATTTGTAGAAAAAGTCTCGGCATGTATAATGGTCTTACTTGGTTTTTTAATAATAATGAATTTATTTGCCCAAATAATTAGACATAAGTTTGAAAAAAAATGGAGTTAAAATGATAAAGATTAAAGCAAAAAATGTAGATGTTTTTTATGGAAAAAAACAAGCTCTCTATAATATAGGTTTAGATATTGAAGAAAACCAAGTAACTGCATTAATTGGTCCATCTGGTTGTGGTAAATCAACTTTTCTTAGATGTCTTAATAGAATGAATGATGTAATTGACATCTGCAGGGTTAAAGGAGAAATTTTAATTAACGACTTTAACATAAATGATAAAAGTTGCGATGTAGTAAGACTTAGAGAAAAAATTGGTATGGTTTTTCAAAAACCTAATCCTTTTCCAAAAACTTTATATGAAAATGTATCTTACGGTCCAACAATTCATGGTATGGCTCAATCAAAACAAGAAATGGATGAAATTGTTGAAACTAGTTTGAAAAAGGCTGCACTATGGGAAGAAGTAAAAGATAGATTACATGAACCTGGAACTGGATTATCTGGAGGACAACAGCAAAGACTTTGTATTGCTAGAGCTATTTCTGTAAGACCAGAAGTTATATTAATGGATGAGCCTTGTTCAGCATTAGATCCAATAGCAACAGCACAAATTGAAGAATTGATTGATGAGTTAAAAAAGGAGCATACAATAATAATTGTAACTCATTCTATGGCTCAAGCTGCACGTGTCTCTCAAAATACAGGTTTTTTTCACCTAGGACATTTGATTGAACATGGATCAACTGATAAGATATTTAAGAATCCTGATAACACAAAAACACAGGATTATATAACCGGGAGGTTTGGATAATGGGTGAAGCGCCACATACAGTTAAATCTTACGAAGAAGAACTCAAAAATCTTAATGCGAATATAATTAAAATGGGAAGTGCGTGTGAGGATGCTTTAGGTAAAGCTATTCAAGCCATTACAACAAGAAATAGCGATATTGCAGAAACTGTAATTCAAGACGATGAAAAAATAGATAAATTTGAGACTTTAGTTGAACAGCAAGTTGTAAATTTAATTGCATTGAGACAACCTATGGCAATTGATTTAAGAGAGACTGTAACGGCTCTGAAAATGTCTTCGGATTTAGAGAGAATAGGTGATTTAGCAAAAAATATATCCAAGAGAACACTTTTGCTTAATGAAAATCTTCCAAAGAATTTGGTAGATGCATTAAATAGAGTATCTACTAGTGTTCAAAAACAATTAAAATCAACATTAGACGCTTATCTAGAAAGATCTGCGTCAATGGCAGTAAATGTTTGGGAAAGTGACGAGCAAATAGATGATCTAACAAATCTTTGTATGCAAGAAGTTATAAAATATCTTAAAGAAAATGAAAAAAATTTAGAGGATGGAACTCACTTGTTGTTTGTGACCAAAAACGTTGAGCGTATTGGTGATCATACTACAAATGTTGCAGAACAAATTTATTATTTAGTTAAAGGTGAATATTTAGAAGGTGAAAGACCTAAGGGCACAGAGCCAATTGTAACTGGAGAAAAATGATTTATGTCAGCTCATGTTTTTATAGCTGAAGATGAAGCATCAATTGTTAGTTTGTTAATGTATAATCTTGAAAAAGAAGGTTATAAAGTTAGTCATTCAGAAAATGGAGAAGATGCTCTTAAACAAATAAAATTAAAACACCCAGATTTAATATTAATGGATTGGATGTTACCTGAATTATCTGGTGTTGAAATTTGTAAAAATTTAAAAAAAAATAATAAGTTTAATGATATTCCTATCATTATGTTAACTGCAAAAGGGGAGGAAGAGGACAAATTAAAAGCATTTGATACTGGTGCAGATGATTATGTGACTAAACCTTTTAGTCAAAAAGAATTGAATGCTCGAATTAAATCTTTATTGAGAAGATCTAAACCTCAATCATCATCAGATATTGTAGAATTTACTGATTTAAAAATAGACCGGATTACAAAAAGAGTTTATAGAAAAGATAAAGAAATTACTTTAGGCCCAACTGAATTTAAACTTTTAGATTTTTTTATCAAAAATCCTAAAAGAGTTTATTCACGAGAACAGCTTTTAAACAATGTATGGGGAGAGAATATATACGTTGAGTCTAGAACAGTAGATGTCCATATTAGAAGATTAAGACAAGCAATTAACATACAAAATACAAAACCTTTAATTAGAACAGTGAGATCAGCTGGTTATTCTTTAGAATCTTGAAGATCTTTGGGTCTTATAAATTCTTTTAAAACTCCTTTTTTCTCAATTTCATTCCAGGATTTAATATCAAACTCAATTTTTGCAAATGCTGCTGTTGGGAATTTATAATTCATTAGTTTAAAATTATTCGTATTATGATTTTTTGTAAGATTTCGTACTAAATTTTTCACTGATGGTTCATGGTTTATAATCAAAATCGATTTATATTCACTGGATATTTCTTTAATTTTTTTTGTAATTGCATTCTCATCAACTAAATATAAATCTTTTGAAAAATTAACTTTTTTTGGCTTATTAATTTTCTTGGATAAAATTTGAAAAGTTTTTTTTGTTCTTTTTGATGATGAAATTAATGCATAATCAAATTTAAATTTTTTTTTAACAAAAAATTCACAAATCATTTTTGCATTTTTCTTGCCTCTTTTACTAAGTGGTCTATCAAAATCATTAATACTTAAATCATCCCAACTAGATTTTGCGTGTCTCATGACGTATAATTGATACATAAAATCTAAATATATGACTGCTTTAAAAAAACAACATAAAGAAGAGCTAAAATCTAAATATATTAATAGAGAGCTTTCTTGGTTAAAATTCAACGACAGAGTACTTTTAGAGGCGCAAAATATCGAAAATCCTCTTTATGAAAGAGTAAAGTTTTTATCAATTGCTGGGTCTAATCTAGATGAATTTTTTATGGTCCGTGTTGCTGGGTTATATAGTCAAATAAAACAAGAAGTTGAATCATTAAGTTCTGATGGTTTGACACCTGAAGAGCAAATGGATGAAGTAGTGCTTGAAACTAAGAATTTATTAAAAAAACAGAATAAAATTTTTATTAAACTGATTATGGAATTAAAAAAAAATAATATCAGTTTAGTTAAACCAGTTAATTTAAATACTAAGGATAAAAAAAAACTTCTAGAAATATTTAAAGAAGAGATTTACCCTTTATTAACACCATCAGCAATTGATCCTGCACACCCATTTCCATTTATAATCAATCAAGGAAGAGCAATTGTAATGAAGTTAAGAAAAAAAAATAAAAAAAGGATTTTAAACTCAATAATTGTAATACCAAAAGCATTATCTAGATTTATTGAAATAGAGTCTTCAAAAAATCATAAGAAGTTTGTTATTCTAGATGACGTAATAAGTTTTTTTGCAAATGAAATTTTTCCAGATCATGATTTAGAAAAGAAAATGATTTTTAGAGTAATAAGAGACAGCGACGTAGAGATTCAAGAGGAAGCAGAAGATTTAGTTAGATCTTTTGAATTGGCTTTAAAAAGACGTAGAACTGGTGATATTGTTCGTTTAGAAGTTCTTGAAAATAGCGATAAAGAATTGGTAAGATTTATAACTAATAAATTAGATATAAATCCTGACTATATTTATGATGTATCTGGCCTTGTTGGAATTCAAGATATAGATCAAATATGTAAAGTAAAAAATCCAAAATTAAGATTTAAGCATTTTACCCCTAGAGAAGTTGAAAGATTAAAAGAATATAATGATAATTTTTTTGAAACTATTAAAAAGAAAGATTTAGTTGTTCATCATCCTTTTGAAACATTTGACTCAGTAATTGAATTTTTAAACCAAGCAGCAAATGATAAAAAAGTTATAGCTATTAAACAAACTTTATATAGAACAACTCTAGACTCACCAATTGTTAAAGCTTTAATAACAGCTGCAGAAAACGGAAAAACAGTTACCGCTTTAATTGAAATTAAAGCTAGATTTGATGAGGAAGCTAATATTCAACTATCAAGAAGTTTAGAAAAAGTAGGTGTCCAAATTGTTTATGGTTTTGCTAAATATAAAACCCATGCAAAATCATCATTAGTTTTAAGAAGAGAACAAGGAAAAATACAAACTTATTTTCATTTAGGAACCGGCAATTATCATCCAGTAAATGCTAAAATTTACACTGATTTATCTTTATTTAGTTGTGATAAAAAAATGGCCTCTGATGTTGAGAAATTTTTTAATTATGTAACTGGATACGCTAAACCAAAAAATCTTAATAAAATTTCTATTTCGCCAATTAATATGAGGCAAACGTTAAATAAAAATATTGATGCTGAAATTAGAAATTCTAAAAATGGAAAATTTGCAGCTATTTGGGCAAAAATGAATTCATTAGTAGATCCAGAAATTATTGATAAATTTTATGAAGCTTCAAATGCTGGTGTAAAAATTCATTTATTTGTGAGAGGTGTTTGTTGTTTAAGACCAGGAGTTAAAAATAGATCAGAAAACATAGTGGTAAAAAGCATCATAGGAAGATTTTTAGAGCATTCTAGAATTTACTGCTTTAGTAACGGTACAAAAAAAATGCCTGATAGAAATGCAAAAGTATATATTTCTTCAGCTGATTTAATGCCGAGAAATTTGAATAGAAGAGTAGAACTTCTAGTGCCAATTGAAAATGAAACCGTTCATGAGCAAATTTTAGATCAAATAATGTTAGCAAATTATCTTGATACTAATCAGAGCTGGGAGCTCAATGCTGATGGTAATTATAAAAAAATTAAATATAGTAATAACGATTCCTTTTCAGCTCATGAATATTTTATGAATAATCCGAGCTTATCTGGAAGAGGCAAGGCTAAATTAAAAATGCAGCCTAAACAACTGCACTTAAGATTGATTAAAAGTGGAAGTAATTAAAAGCAAAAATAGTTTAAAATTAAAACAGGCAAAATTAGCTATAATAGACATTGGATCAAACTCTATAAGAATGCTAATTTATGAAGATTTCAGTTCTTCTCGTGTGCCTTTTTTTAATGAAAAAGCTGTTTGTGAACTTGGAAAAAATTTAGATAAATCGAAAAAACTTCACAGATCTGGTACTGAATATGCTTTAAAAGTTTTAAAAAGATTTTCTGAAATTTTAAATATTTCAAAAATCACAAATCTAAAGATTATTGCAACAGCAGTTATAAGAGAAGCAACTGATACAAAACCTTTTATTGATGAAGTTGAAAAACTTTTTAAAACTAAGATTAATATATTATCAGGCGAAGAAGAAGCTACATGCTCAGCTGAGGGAGTAAAAATAGGTTTTGAAAATGTTGATGGATTAGTTGCTGATCTTGGGGGTGGTAGTTTGGAGTTAGCCCGAGTTGAAAACAATATAGTAACCAATACAACCTCATTACCCGTTGGCGTTTTAAGATTATTAAATAATCCTATAGTTAAAAAAAGAAATTTAGCAAAATATATTAAAAAATTATTAAGAGATGAAAAATGGCTCTCAAAAAAGAAGTTTAATAATTTATATTTAGTTGGAGGTACTTGGCGTGCATTATTTAAGTTACATCTTTTTCAAAATAATCATCCGGTACATATAATTCATCAATATAGTATTGATAACAATGTTTTATCTAAGTTTGTTGAAAAAATTTCATCTTTTAATAAATCTAAACTTAAAACAGTTGAGTATATTTCAAAATCTAGAACACCATATTTACCCTATAGTTGCATTATACTTGATGAAATTATGAGAGTTACAAATCCAAGAAATATAATTTGTTCTATAAGTGGTTTGCGTGAAGGTTCTTTATCAATTGACTATTTTAAAGATGTAAAAGAATCTGAAATCTTTTACAAAGCACTTGAGAATGTTGCAAAAAAAAGAGGTGATCTAGGATCGAACTATAAAAAATATTATGATTTTATTCAGCCAGTTTTTGAAGGCAATGAACATTTTAATAAGAAATTATTATATCTAGCATGTGTATTAAGCCATATGGATTGGGGATTAGGAGCATTTCAAAAAGCTGAATTAGTATTTCAAGAAACGATAAACACTCCGTTACTTAGACTGACACACAAAGAAAGAATACAATTAGCTTTGTCATGTTATTGGCGCTATTGCAGTATCAAATATAATCCAAAAATGGAGTACCTAACTTTTTTAAATAATAATGAAATTTTTTCAAGCAAACAAGTGGGAGCTGCATTGAGATTTTCACAATCATTGACTTCGATATCTACGATATTTCTTGAAGAGTTTAAATTGTATAAAAGAGGTAATGCTGTATTTTTGAAAATTCCATCACAACATCAAGAAATAATCTCAAAACAAGTTACTAAAAGATTTAAAGCTCTTGCTAGAGAATTATTTTTAGAGCCAAGAGTAATTTATTCAAATAATTCAAAATAAACCAAAGTTAATTAAACTTTAATAATAAGTAAATATTTCTGTAACTTAATCTTTTTAAGATAACTTACGAAATTTAAATATTCATTATTTATTCCCCTATTTAAATTTTGTTAATTAACTACTTTCTCCCTTCTTTTAAATTAAGAAGGGAGGAAGACAATTTATTTGATATTAATTATTTATAGATGCAGGAGACTGCTCTGCTTTTTTAGCAAGTTTTTTTGCTTTTTTTTCAGCAACCTTTTTTTCTAAACCAGCAATTTTAATATTAACTTTTGACAATTTTTTTTCTTTTGCCGTAATTTTATTTTTCAATCTATCAATTGCTTTTAAAATTTTTGTTTTTTTCTTCTCATTTTTTTTTAGTTTTTTTCTCATTACCGCCTCCGAATTGTTTGATATTTAACTTAATCATATAATTCTTAAAAAAAAAAGATATTTTGATACAACCTATAGTTTATAGTTTTTAAGACCTGTTATTAAATAAAAAAACATTGCTATATGAGAACTATTATTGAATTTTTGATTTAATATTAATTTAAATATGTCTCTTTGATTAAAAAGATGAATTCTAATACCTTGTTCTGGTTTCGAAATTTTAATTAAGTCTTCTGTGTAATAACCAGTAATTTTAGTAGTTAGTCGTCCAGGTTCAGTATAAAAAGTTATAATTTTACTTAATTTTGATCTTGATCTATATCCTGTTTCTTCTCTTAATTCCTTATATGCTGATTGCAGAGTTGTTTCCTTTTTTTCCACTATGCCAGAAGGAAACTCGTAATTAATTTTATTAATTGGAATTCTTTTTTGAGAAACTACTATATATTTGTTTTTAATTTTTGGTATTACCAATGAAAGATTAGAAGTTTTAAGATAATGATAGAATTCTTTTTTTTTAAATTTTTTATTAATCAAACTTATTTGATTGGTAAGTTTTATATCTTTCAATTTTTCTCTAAAAATAATTTTTTAACAATTAATACAGCAATTAACATTCCTATAAGCTCAGCTAAGATATAATAAGGAGTGTTTAAATAACTAATACCTGTAAAAGACTCTGTAAATGTTCTAGCAATTGCAACAGCTGGATTTGCAAATGAAGTTGAGGAAGTAAACCAATAACCAGCAGTAATATAAAGACCAACACTAGCTGCAACAGCAATTTTACCTGACTTCATTGAACCAAAAATTATTGTTATTAGTCCTAATGTTGCTATTACCTCAGATGTGAATATGTAAATTCCATCTCTTGATTTAGTAGACAATTCATAAATCTCATTTTCAAAAAAGAAATTGGCTAAACCAACTCCAATCAAGCAACCAATCAATTGAGCAATTATATAGTAGGCTAGAAGTTTCTTTTTTAATTTACCTGTTATTGCCATTGCGATACTTACAAATGGATTAAAGTGAGCTCCCGATACATCAGCAAAAACTGTAATAAGTACAAATAAACCTGCTCCTGTTGCTATAGTATTAGCTATTAACATCACCGCAACGTCATTGGTTAGGTTCTCAGCCATTAAACCTGAACCAACAATAATCATTACCAAAAAACAACTACCTAATAGTTCAGCAAGAAAATAACGACTTTTATTTTTCATTAAGTAGTTCCTTTATATTTTTATTAATATGGTTAAAAACTTTTTCAACTATTTCGTCTTTTTTATTTAAATCATTTGTTTCATTAAGTAATTTAACAGGATCATCTATATCCCAATGAATTATCTGATCTTTATTCGGCCAAATAGGGCAGACTTCATTATTAGCATTATTACAAACTGTAATCACATAATCCATTTTAATTTTACTATTAACGAACTCATTAAAATTTTTAGATCTATAATTTGAAAGATCATAATGTTTTGATAATAAATAGTTCTTCACATCTTCATTAATTTTTCCTGTTGGATTACTCCCAGCGCTAAATCCTTTATACAAATCGTCAAACTCGTTGTTTATTATACTTTCAGCAATAATACTTCTTGCTGAATTACCTGTGCATACGAACAATATATTCTTCATTTAAAAAATAATCTTATAAATTCCAATAACAAATAATGGAATTTGTAATCCAAAGTTTGTTAGTATCGCTTTATCTTTGCTAATAAATCCAGCTATAGTCCATCCAACAACTCCCAATCCATGAAAATATATATTTAATGGATATATATTTAAATTTGTAAGAAGTATTCCGACTAAAACTAAAAACGTACTAATCCACTTTAGATATTTTTTTATAAACATAAAATTTCCTTTCGTTATTATTATTTCAATTATGTTAAGAATTTATTAAAATAAAGGATTATCTACACTTTTTGCATAATCCAAAAAACTCAAGATTGTATTTGCTATATTTCATACCATCTTTGTCTTTGAAATTAGCTAGATATTTAGAGAGGCTTGAACTGCTTATCTCTGTAATTTTTTCACACATCTCACATATAGAAAAAGCCGTTGCTTTTGAAACCTGACAGCTCGAATTCTGACATGCAATAAAGGCATTTCGACTTTCAATTTTGTGAATTTTTCCCATTTCAACTAATTTATCCAAAGCCCTATAAACTTGTAACGGTGCTTTAATACCTTTTTTTTGGACATTAAAAAGTATTGAATAAGCTTTTAATGGTTCGGGGGATTTATCAATTAAATCAAAAATAATTTGCTGATTTTTTGTAAGATCATTTTCTTTATGCATTCTTCTCATTTTACAGATTCTCCATTAGTTTTTCAATTTAATCGTTTGTTTTATTCTAAATAATGAAATTATAAATAGCATTAATGCAGCAACTATAATTGATGGTCCTGAAGGTGTATTAAAATTTAGCGATGAAAATAATCCTAAAAATACAGATAGCAAGCCACCTATTACAGAAAATACAATCATGCCTTTTGGACTGTTTGAGACATTCCTAGCCATCGCTGCAGGTATAATTAACATTCCAGTAATCAATAATAATCCAATCATCTTTATTGATATTGCAATAATAGCCGCCATTAATAGTGTAAATATTGCTTTTGCTCTTTCCGGATTTAATCCTTCAGCTTCAGCTAATTCATAATTAACAGTTGATGCAAATAGCGGTTTCCAAATTAATTTTAATATTATTAATATTAATGCACCACCAATCCATATAACTAATAAGTCATTAACGTTAACAGCTAAAATATCACCAAATAATAATCCCATCACATCAAATCTAATAAAGGATAAAAATCCAATAGCTACCAAACCAACTCCTAAAGACGAATGTGCTAACAAACCAAGTAATGCATCACCCGGTAAATTAGTTTTTTTTTGAAGTTGTATTAAAAATAAAGCTACAACAGATGAAGTTATAAAAACAGATAAAGCGATACTAAATTCTAGAGAGAATGCAATTGTAACACCAAGCAAAGCTGAATGTGCTAAGGTATCACCAAAATATGATAGTCTTCTCCAAACTACAAAACATCCTAATGGACCTGTAACGAAAGCTACTCCTATTCCTGCAAACAAAGCTCTTATAAAAAAATCATCAAACATATTAATTTTTTTGTTTTAAATCTCCATCATTTGAATGAACATGATCATGCTTATGTTCATAAATTGAGAGTGTTTGCGAAGCTAAATCACCAAACAGGGCTTTGTATTCCTTATCATTAGCTACATCTATAGGAGAACCCGAACAGCAAACATGACCATTTAGACAAACAACATGATCTGTTGCACTCATTACTGTATGAAGGTCGTGGGAGATTAGTAGTATTCCACAGTTTAATTTTTCAGATATTTTTTTAATCAATTGATATAAAGCTATCTCTCCAGAAAAATCTACACCTTGAACTGGTTCATCAAGTACTAATAATTCTGGTTTTCTTGATATAGCTCTTGCAAGTAATACTCTTTGAAATTCACCACCTGATAAATTTCCTAAACTTTTGTCTATTAGATGATCAACTCCAGTTAGCTTTAATGCTTCATTAATATCACTACGAGCTAAATCGTCTGTTAAGACCATAAAATCTGCAACTCTTAATGGTAATGTCCAATCTATAGATATTTTTTGAGGCACATACCCAATTTTATTAGTAAATTTTTCAACGCTTCCATCATATTCTTTGTAAATACCTAGCGCAATTTTTGCAGTTGTACTTTTACCAGAACCATTAGGACCAATTAAAGTTACAATTTTCCCTTTATTAACTTCAAGTGACACTCCTTTAACAAGCCACTTATCATTTTGCCTAATTCCAGCATCTTTTAATCTTACTAATATGTTATTTTCATCGCTCATTTTATCTTAACTTTAATATTGACTTTTTTTGTTATTTTATTACATAGTGTTATATTATAACATTAACTTAACAACAAAAATTAAACAAACAACAGTCAAACTATGAAAAATCTAAAGAAAATTCCACTAATCTTATCTATATTAAGTTTTTTAACATTATTATCACCAGCAAACGCAGAAATTAAAGTAGTTGCATCAATCAAACCAATACATTCATTAGCATCATATTTAATGGACGGGGTAGGTACACCTGATTTAATAGTTGATGGGTACGCTTCACCACACGGATTTGCATTAAAACCATCTCATGCAAAGATGCTTCAAGAAGCTGATATTGTTTTTTGGGTAGGTGAAGATTTAGAAAATTTCCTAGAAAAGCCACTTGGATCGATAGCTAAGAAGGCAGAAAAAATTGAGTTGTTACAAATTAAGGGATTAGGTGTATTAAAATTTAGAGAAAGAAATATCTTTGATGGGCACGACGATCATGGTCACAAAGAAGATGATCACGATGATCATGCTAAAAAAGAGGATGGTCATGATGATCATGGACACGATGACGAACACAAAGAAGATGGTCATGATGATCATGGACACGATGACGAACACAAAGAAGATGGTCATGATGATCACGGACATGATGACGAACACAAAGAAGATGGACATGATGACCACGGTCATGAAGGCCATGCTCACGGTGAATTTGACCCACATATTTGGTTAGATCCACTAAATGCTAAAGTAATTTTAAAAGAGATGGCTGAGCATCTAATAGAAAATGATGAAAAAAATGCATCTACTTATAAAAAAAATCTTAAAAAAGGTTTAAAAGATCTTGATAAATTAGTTAAAAATGTAAAATCAGATCTAAATAAAGATTTCAAATCGATAGTTTTTCATGATGCATATCAATATTTTGAAAGTAGATTTGGTGTAAATGTACTAGGAGCCTTTACAGTTAATACAGATGTTTTACCAGGAGCAGAACAACTTGCTGAAATAAGAGAGATAATTGAGCATGATAAAGTTACATGTGTATTTTCAGAACCTCAATTTAATCCTGATATAATAAATGCTGTTGCTAAAGATATGAATATTAGTACCGGTGTTTTAGATCCATTAGGAGCAACTCTTGATCCAGGTAAAGACTTATATTTTGATTTAATCAAAAATATGTCCAAATCTTTTAAAGGTTGTTAATTATAAATTGATCTTTAGTAATAAATAAGATCTAATCTAAGGATGAGTACAGTATCCTTAAAGTTAGATGAGATTTATGATTTAGCTAAAAAGACTTTATTAGCTAATGGTTGTGATGATGATACTGCCACAATATTATCTGATTTAATTAGAAATGCTGAAAGAGATGGATCCCTGTCTCATGGATTATTTAGGTTACCAGCATATGTAAGTGGCTTAAAGAGTGGTAAGATTAATGGCAAAGGAAAACCAGAAGTAAAAAAAATTTCACCATCTGTAATAAAAGTTCAAGGAAATAATTGTTTAGCTCCTGTTGTTTTAAATAAAGGTTTACCTGAATTAGTAAAAGCGGCAAAAGAAAATGGTGTTGCGGTTCTTGCAATAAATAATTCACATCATATGGCTGCTATGTGGCCAGAAACTGAAAAGTTAGCAGAGGAAGGCTTAGTTGCTTTTGCTTGCACATCATACAAGCCAGCGGTAGCTCCAGCTGGTGCAATTAAACCATTGTTTGGAACAAACCCAATTTCATTTGCTTGGCCAAGACCGGGAAAAACCCCAGTTGTTTATGATATGGCAACTGCATCAATGGCAATGGGAGAAGTTCAAGTTGCTAAACGTGAGGGGCATAAAGTTCCTTTAGGAACAGGGTTAACTAAAGAGGGTAAAGAGACAACAGATCCTGCTGCTATAGCGGATGGCGGTGTGTTATTACCATTTGGTGGATATAAAGGATCAGCTATTGCTATGATGGTTGAACTAATGGCCGGAGCATTAGTTGGAGATAACTTTAGCTTTGAAACGGCAACTAAAGATAACAATGATGGTGGGCCACCAAGCGGGGGTGAGTTTATTTTAGCAATAAGCCCAGATAAAACGTCGGGTACTAATTGGCAAAAACATTCTGATGAATTTTTTAATAAAATGAAATCGATGGGCAATGTAAGATTACCAGGAGAAAGACGACATAAAAATAGATTAGATACTGGTCCAAGAAATATCAATGAGGACTTAGTTAATAAAATAAAATCTTTAAGCTAATTCAATTTCAATCGGTGTATGGTCTGATGGCTTTTGTCTACTACGTGGGAATTTATTTATTTTAACATCCTTAACATGATTAATTAAAGAATTAGAAACTAAAAAATGGTCAATTCTCATTCCATTATTTTTCTGCCAAGCACCACTGGTATAGTCCCAAAATGTATAACCTTCTTTTTCAGGGTGAATGAATCTATAAGCATCATGAAAACCAAAATTAATAAGTTCTCTAAGTTTTTTTCTTATTTCAAGCCTAAACAAAGCATCATTTTCATAGGATTTTGGATCATGAACATCGTTTGGAGATGGTATTATATTAAAGTCACCTCCGATAACAATATTTTGATTTAATTTGGATAAATTTTTTACTTTTTTTATTAAACTATCTAACCAATACAGTTTGTAAGTATATTTCTCAGTATCCACAGGATTGCCATTAGGTGTATAAATATTAATTATAGTTATATTTTTCTTTTGGATAATTAGATCAGCGCTAATAATTCTTGATTGTTTGTTTTTATCTTTAAAAATATCATTTTGAATATTTGATAATTTTTTTTTAGATATAATTGCAACACCATTGTAGCTTTTTTGTCCAAAAACATAGTTTTCGTATTTTAAAGATTTTATATCATCAAAGGGATAAGTTTCATTAGGAGTTTTTATCTCCTGCATCATCAAGATGTCAGGTGAAAACTTTTTTAAATATTCTTTTATATTTTCAATTCTGGCTCTTACAGAATTTACATTCCATGAGCTTATAATCATTAAAGAGAAAACGAAACACCACAACCACAAGAGGATTTACTCTGTGGGTTCGAAATTTTAAACTGATTACCAATTAGTTCCGATACAAAATCTACCTCTGAACCTTTTAGCAGCTCTGCAGATTTTTTATCTATTAAAATATTGTTAAATTTTAAATCATTATCTTCTACTTTTTTATCAAAAGAAAAATCGTACTGGAATCCTGAACAGCCACCACCTTTGATTGCGATTCTAAAAAAAGATCCTTTATCTTTTTTTAAAAGCAAATTGTTTATCTGTTTTATAGCTTTATCCGTAAATTTAATTTCTTTATTCATATAGCAAGACTGATATTACTAATATAATATTTTTTTTTAATTTTTAAAGCATGAAAAACTTCAGTAAATTAGGTTTATTTAAAAGTAAAGGACGTCTGTATCCTGAACCCAGCAATAGCTTTAGAACACCATTTCAAAGAGATAGAGATAGAATAGTTCATAGTGCCGCATTTAGAAGACTTAAGCATAAAACACAGGTATTTGTTAATACAGAAGGAGATCACTATAGAACCAGAATTACTCATTCATTAGAAGTTTCACAAATAGCAAGGACAATAGCCAAATATTTAGAAATTAACGAGGAACTTGTTGAAACACTTAGTTTAGCACATGACCTAGGCCATACACCCTTTGGTCATGCGGGAGAAAGTGCATTGAATGAATGCATGAAATCTAATGGTGGGTTTGATCATAACTATCAAACCTTGAGAATAATAATGTTTTTAGAAAATAAATATATAAAATTTAAGGGATTAAATCTTACAATTGAAACTTTAGATGGTTTAATAAAACATAATGGACCAATTTACGATAAAACTAAAGTAAATAAATTAATTGGAATTAAAAATCTAAAAAATAAAATTAATTTTAAGCATAACCCTTCACTTGAAGGACAAATAGCAGCCATTTCTGATGATATTGCTTATAATAACCACGATATTTTAGATGGCATAACAGCAAAACTATTTAAGATAGATGATTTATTAGAAATCAATTTTTTTAATCAAATTTACAAAAAAAATTATTCAAAAAATAAAAACATAAATCAAAATATTTTAATAAATCAAATAATAAGAACTTCGATAAATTTGATGGTAAAAGATTTAATTTCAAACACATTACGCAATATTAAAAAAAATAAAATTAGGAGCCTAAACGATGTATACAAAGTTAATATAAATTTAGTTAATTTTTCAATAAAATTTACAGAAATAATCAATGAAATAAGATACTTTTTAAGAATCAATATGTATAATAATAATTCAGTGCTTAAAAAAAATAATAAAGGAAAAAAAATAATTAAAAAACTATTTGTTGAAATTAACAGAAATCCAAGAAAATATTTAAACAAAGATCAATTAAAAGTTGATAAATATAGAGTTGTAGCTGACTATATTTCAGGTATGACAGATAGATATGCAATTAAACTTTATAATCATCTAAAATGAATATTTTTGAAATTTATTTAAAAAAAATCAATATAATATTAATTGATCTTAATAAAAAAGGTTTAATTGAATTACCAAAAAATAAAAATTCTTTTAATGTCGAAATACCTCCTGTAAAATTTGATTCAGATATATCCACCAATGTTGCTATGGTTCTATCTAAAATTAACCAAAAAAGTCCTATTGAAATTGCTGAAATAATTGAAACAAAAATAAAAGATGACAGTAGTGTTGAAAGAATAGAAATTGTAAAACCTGGTTTTATTAATATTAAACTTAAATCCAGTTTCTGGAATGAGTTTTTAAAAAATATAATTTCTAATAAAGAAAAATTTGGTGTTAATGAAAATGAGGTTAAAAAAAAATATTTATTAGAGTTCGTTTCTGCAAATCCTACCGGACCTCTGCATGTTGGACATTGTCGTGGTGCAATTTTAGGTGATGTAATTTCAAATATTCTTAAGTTTAACAAACATACTGTTACTAAAGAATATTATGTAAATGATTATGGAAATCAAATAATTAGTTTCACTAAATCTGTTTATTTTAGAATAAGAGAAATTTTAAATAATGAAAAGTTTCCAATCAATAAGCCAGATTTATACCCTGGCGACTATATTATAGAAATCGCTAAAAATATTATTAATGAAAACAAAAATATTGAATTTAAAAATTTTGATGAGGTTTCTTCAAAACTATCCTCTTTGGCAATTAAACAATCTCTTCTTTTAATAAAATCTAATTTAAAAAATTTAGGAATCGTACATGATAATTTTCAAAGTGAAACCGATTTAGTAAATAATAATGAAGTTGAAAAAGTTATAGAAAAACTTAAAAAAAAAAATTTTATTTATTCAGGAAAGATTAAAGCACCTATGGATGAAGAAAAAGGTAATTGGGTTGAAAGAGAGCAGTTATTATTTAAATCTACAGAATTTGGTGATGATAAAGATAGACCTCTTCAAAAGTCTGATAAATCTTGGACTTATTTTGCAAGCGATGTTGCATATCATAATAATAAATTGAGTAGAAATTTTGATACTATGATTAATATCTTGGGTGCTGATCATGCTGGATATATTAAAAGAATCACTTCATCAGTCGAGGCTTTATCTGGTGAAAAAAATAAACTTATATGCAAAGTAAGCCAATTGGTTAAATTAATAAAAGACGGGAAACCATTTAAAATGTCTAAAAGAAAAGGAGACTATATAACTATTGAAGATCTTTTAAAAGAAGTTGGAAAAGACGCTACTAGGTTTATTATGCTAAACAGAAGTAGCGATGTTGAGCTAGACTTTGATTTTACAAAAATAAAAGAAAAATCAAAAGATAACCCACTTTACTATGTTCAGTATTGTTACGCACGTATTTCATCAGTTTTCAATCATATTGGAAAAAAAATAAATGACGATATAAATATAAAATCATATAATTTTAATTTTTCAGCAGAAGAAACAAAAATTTTACAAAAAATTTCTCAGTGGCCCAAGTGTATAGAATTGTCAATTAATAAACTAGAACCACATAGGGTGCCAACATATTTGTATGAGCTATCATCTATATTTCACTCATATTGGAATATGGGAAAAGATGATGAAACTAAAAGATTTATTAGCAAAGACAAAAATATTTCTGATGAAAAGTTAGTTTTTTTAAAAGCAATATCTAATGTGATAAAAACAGGCATGAATTTAGTAGGCGTGAACACACCGGAAAAAATGTAATGTTAAAAGAAGCAAAATACTTATTATTTGTATTTGTTATATTTGTATTTTTTTTCCTATCAATAAAATATTACACCTCTGATGATTATAAAAAAAACTACTTTAGAAACTTAACAGAACAAGACAAATTTATTAAAAATCTTACTAATGATTTACCCATTTTAGATACAAACACTGATAATATAATTGAATATGTTGATAATAATAAAAATAAATCTAAAAAAAAATTTAAATTTTGGGAACTTTTAATTAATGATAAGTAAAAGAAGATCTTTTATAGTTGGCATTAAGGGTATTAAATTATCTCCTAAAGAAATTACCTTTTTAAAAAAATATAGGCCATGGGGTATAATTCTTTTTTCAAGAAATATTAAATCTTTCAATCAAACTAAAAATTTAACTTTAAGTATAAAAAAAATATTTAAAGATAAAAATTATCCTATATTAATTGATCAAGAAGGTGGCAACGTATCGAGAATTGAAAAACTAATTACAGCTAGGGCCTTTTCTGGATATTATTTTGGGTCTTCATATTTAAATGATAAAAAGAACATATCTAATTTAATAAATGTATATGTTGATCAATTAAGTTACTTATTGAAAGAAATTGGTATTAACATCAATACTGCTCCAGTTTTAGATATTAGGCGTAATTTTACTAATAAAGTACTATTTGATAGATCATTTTCTAATAATAAAAAATTAGTAAAAAAAATTGGAACTTTATTTATAGAAAAGTTTCATAAAAATAAAATTTTAACTGTGATGAAACATATACCGGGCCACGGTTTAGCTACTAATGACAGTCATTTTTTAACACCAGTGGTTACTAAAAAATTATCATATTTAAATAAAAATGATTTTTTTCCTTTTAAAAAGCAAAAATGTCTTTTTGCTATGACAGCTCATATTATATTTAAATCAATAGATCCAAATTTAACAGTTACTCACTCTAAAAAAATAATTAAAATAATTAGAAAAAAAATAGGTTTTAAAAATATTATCATTTCTGACGATTTATCTATGAAAGCGCTAAAATTTTCATTAGTAGAAAATACTAAAAAAGCGTTTAGCGCAGGTTGTAATATTGTATTACACTGTAACGGTAAAATTTCTGAAATGAAAGAAGTAGCTATAAATTCACCGAAATTAAATGGATTTTTGATGAAAAAAACTTTAGAATTTTATAAAACTGTTAATTAATGAACACTGAAAATCTATTAAAATTTAATGTCAATCTCATAACATTCCAAGGTCCTTTAGATACATTATTAGATTTAGCGAAATCGCAAAAAGTTAACTTAGAAAAAATTTCTATAGCTAAATTAGCAGACCAGTTCCATCAGTTTATAACTAAGTCAAAAGATCTTAATTTGGAATTAGCGTCTGAGTATTTGCTTATGGCAACTTGGTTGGCATATCTAAAATCAAAACTATTATTACCCGAGAGTGATGAAGAAGAATTTAAGGCCCTAGAAGTTGCGGAAAGATTAAAATTACAATTAAAAAAACTAGAACTTATAAGATTATTATCTGACCAAATGTTAAAAAGAAAAAGATTGGGAAAAGATGTTTTTATGAGAGGTGTCAAAGGACAAATTAGATCCATATATAGCTCAAAATATAATCTATCTCTTTTTGAACTTTTAAAAACATATTCTACTATTGTAATGACCAAAGATTTTCAAAGAATAAATATTCCTAAACTTCCAGTTTTTACAACTGAAGAAGGTATTAACCAAATAAAAAGTTTCTTTGGCAAATTAAATGATTGGAAAAACCTTGATGATTTAATTCCTAATAATTTTAAGAAAAAAGCTAATCTAAAAAGAACAGGTAAAGCTGGAATTTTTGCAGGATCATTAGAACTTGCTAAAGAAGGAAATATTAAAATTAAACAAGAAAAGCTATTTGAAAAAATATTTATAAAAGAAAATTAAATGAAAAAGAAAAGTAATAATATAGTTAGTTTTCCATCAAATTTAAGTACAGGTGAAAGAGAAGTTGAGGCAATTCTTTTTGCCGCAGCAGAACCTTTGGATGTTGATACAATAGAGTCGAAAGTATCTAAGAATATAAATGTAAAAAAAATTTTAGAAAAACTAAAAGAATTTTATTCTTCAAGAGGTATAAATTTAGTATGCATATCAAACAAATGGTCATTTAGAACAGCAGCTAACTTGTCAAATTTAATGTCTCAACAAAAAACTGTAGAAAAAAAACTTTCAAAAGCTGCAATAGAAACACTTTCTATTATTGTATATCATCAACCTGTTACAAGAGCAGAAATAGAAGAAATTCGTGGTGTAGCTTTTGGTACTAATACTTTAGATATTCTCATGGAGTTAAATTGGGTAAAACCCCAGGGAAGAAAAGATGTTCCTGGCAAACCTATCCAATATGTTACAACTGAAGATTTTCTTAGTCATTTTAATATTCAAAAATTGTCAGATTTGCCAACAGTTGATGAATTGGGATCTGCGGGGTTAATTGACACTACCACTATAGACGCCTCAGTTTTTGGAACTGGTAAATTTTACAAAGAGAAACAAGAAGAAAATAAAGAAAATATATATTCCAACATTGATGAAATGTTGAATAGTACTTTAAAAGATACTGATAATTAACAAAAAGATACTTTAAAATTCACAATAAAAGATATATAAACTAAATATGAGCATAGGTTTTTGGCAAATAGCAGTTGTTGTAATTTTAGTAGTTTTGCTTTTTGGAAGAGGCAAAATATCTAGTCTTATGGGCGATGTTGCAAAGGGTATTAAAAGTTTTAAAAAAGGAATGGCCAGTGACTCAAATGATGATGCTCAGCCAAAAAACATTACCGAAGAAAATCAAGATACTAACAATAAAGAGTAATTCAGATGCCACAAATTGGCTGGTTTGAAATATTAATAATTGTTTCTATAGCAATAATTGTAATTGGACCGAAGGATTTTCCAATTATGTTAAAAAAAATTGGATCTTGGATTGGATCAGTTAAAAAGTTTGCTTCAAATATACAAAATGAAGTTTCATCTTTTGAAGAAGAAGATTTTACCAAAGAAAATAAAAAAGAAAAAAAAATAGAAAAAAAAGATGACTAAAGATGATGAAAAAATTGGTTTTGTAAGTCATTTAGTAGAACTAAGAAAAAGATTACTTAATTGTTTGATTTTTCTTTCAGTTATATTTGTAATTTCATATATATTTTCGGAGTATATATATGGTTTTTTAGTTGAACCATACTCATCAGCAGTGCAAAATGATGGCATAGAAAGGCGTTTAATATTTACTGCTTTACAAGAAACATTTCTTACTTATCTAAAAGTTTCATTTTTTGCTGCATTTTTTATAACAAGTCCTTTTATTTTAATCCAAATTTGGAAATTTATAGCCCCTGGTTTGTACGAAAATGAAAAATTAGCAATAATGCCGTATTTAATAATAACGCCAATTTTATTTTTATTAGGTGGTATGCTTGTCTACTATTTAATAATGCCTTTAGCTATTAAGTTTTTCTTATCATTTGAAAGTTCAGGAATAATTACAAATTTACCAATTCAACTAGAAGCAAAAGTTAATGAATATTTATCATTAATTATGAAATTAATTTTTGCTTTTGGTCTAAGTTTTCAATTACCTGTAGTTTTAAGCTTGCTAGCAAGAATTGGATTTATTGATTCGATTTTTTTAAAAGAAAGGAGAAAGTATGTAGTTGTAATAATATTTGCCGCTGCTGCTGTCCTTACACCTCCTGATCCAGTTACACAAATTGGTCTCGCAATACCACTTTTAATTTTATATGAATTATCGATTTTTTCTGTAAGTATAATTGAAAAAAAAGCTAAAGAAAAAGAGAATGCATAATATTAAGGATATTAGATCAGATATAGATAAATTTATCGAGTCTATTTCAAAACGAAATATTAAATTAGATAAAAATGAAATAACTGAACTTGATATAAAAAATAGAACATTAATTCAAGAGAAGGAAAAACTGGAAAAAGAAAAGAAAGATATCTCTAAAACAAAAGACAAAACTCTTTTTGAAAAATCAAAAAAAATATCTTTAGAAATAGACTCAATAAGCAAAAAACAATCTGAAGTTAAAATTGAGCTTGAGAACATACTGTCCTCAATTCCAAATATTCCGCTTGAAGATGTGCCTAACGGAAAAGATGAAAGTTCAAATATCGAAATAGAAAAAAAAGGAAATATTAAAAAGTTTAATTTTCAACCTAAATCACATCATGAAATAGGTGAAAAATTAAATATGATGGATTTTGATCTTGCTACGAAAACAACTGGTTCACGTTTTGTTTTTATTAAAGATAAAATTGCTTTGCTAGAAAGAGCTTTATCAAATTTTATGTTAGACAAACACATTCTTGAAAATGGATACACAGAAATTTCACCACCTTTGTTAGCATCAGAAAATACTATGTACGGAACTGGTCAACTACCCAAATTTGAGTCAGACCAATTTGAGGTAAAACTTGATGATAAAAATGATAGAAAATTTCTTATACCTACTGCTGAAGTCATATTAACCAATATTGTTAAAGATAAAATTATAAATAAAAAAGATTTACCTATGCGATTGGTAGCCGCTACTCCGTGCTTTAGAAAAGAGGCTGGTAGTTATGGTAAGGACACTAAGGGAATGATACGCCAACATCAATTTTACAAAGTTGAATTGGTAAGCATAGTTGAACCTAATCATTGTTCTGATGAATTGGAAAGAATGACAAATTGTGCAACCGGAATTTTAGACTCTTTAAAAATTCCATATAGAAAAGTAATATTGTGTTCTGGTGATATGGGTTTCAGTGCTGAAAAGACTTATGATATTGAAGTTTGGCTACCATCTGAAAATAAGTATCGAGAAATATCTAGCTGTTCATCTTGTGGTACTTTCCAGTCAAGACGCATGAAAGCGAGATATAAAAATGATAAAAATGAAACAAACCATGTTGGTACTTTAAATGGAAGTGGACTAGCCGTAGGAAGAACTTTAATTGCAATACTTGAAAATTATCAAGAAGCTGACGGAAGTATTACTGTACCAGAGGTTCTGAGGCCTTATATGAATAATTTAAAAAAAATTACAAACAATTAGAGTTGTGTTAATAATTTTTATAGTATAAAACACAAGAAAATCAGGTAAGCAAAATGTCAAATTCAGGAATAGGTCAATTTATACCGTTAATATTAATTTTCGTAATTTTCTATTTTTTTTTAATAAGACCACAACAAAAAAAAGTAAAAGACCATAAAAATATGGTAGAAAATTTAAAAAGAGGTGACAAGGTAGTTACTTCTGGGGGTATTGTTGGTAGAGTGGAAAGAATAATTGACAACGACAAAATTGAAGTTGAGATAGCAGATGGCATTAAGGTTGAAATAGTTAAAACAACTGGTGTCCAATCATTATTAAGTAATCAAGAAGCTAAAAAATAAATTTCAAATAATTAAAAGTGCTTAATTTTTCTAAAACAAAAATTATATTGATAGGTCTTGTTTCAGTTTTTTTTATTTTATTTACTTTATCTAATTTTGCTAAGTTTGATAATAATTTTAATAAAAAAAAAATTAATCTAGGTCTAGATCTTCAAGGTGGTTCTTATTTGCTTTTAGAAATTGATAATGAGCCAGTAATACTGAAAGAATTACAAAATAAAATTATATTTTTGAAAAAATTCTTTAAAGAAAAAAAAATTGCAATTTCAAATATAAAAATTTCAAAAAATGAGATCATATCATTCGAAACTAAATCATCAGATATTGAAAAAGTTAATGATTTTTTAAATGATAAAGAAGAGTCGATTAATCCTTACATTGATAAATTTAAATCTTTTCAATACGAAATAACTTTGGAAAAAAATTTGTTTAATTTAAAACTTTCTAAATATGGTTTAATAAGTTTAAAAACATCATCTCTTGACCAAGCAATTGAAATAGTAAGAAGAAGAGTTGATGAAGTAGGTACTAACGAGCCCAATATTTTAAAAAGAGGAAATGATAGAATATTAGTGGAATTACCCGGTCTAGATGACCCTATGCGTATTAAAAATTTGCTTGGAAAGACCGCAAATTTATCTTTTAGATATATTTCCAAATCATCAGAAGGAACCTTTGGATCTGAGATGCTTGAATTCGAAGATGGTTCAGAAATTGCAAATGTTAATAAAAGAATTATCATTAGCGGTGAAAACCTAATTGATGCACAGCCAAGAATGGATACAGAAACCAATGAACCTATAGTTTCATTTACACTTGATAGAGTAGGTGCGAAAAGATTTGGTAAATCAACAACAAACTCAATTGGTAAAAGACTGGCTATTGTTCTTGATGGTAAAATTATAAGTGCACCAGTCGTAAGAGACGCAATTATTAGTGGATCAGGTCGTATTACTGGTGGTTTTACCTTTCAATCCGCTACTGACCTTGCTTTATTGCTAAGGTCAGGTGCTTTACCAGCACCGATGAATATTATTGAAGAAAGAACTGTAGGCCCAGACTTGGGAGAAGATTCTATAAAGGCAGGATTAATAGCCTTATTAATTGGTTTTATTCTAGTGATACTCTTTATGTTGATAAAATATAGAATTTTTGGATTAATTGCTAACACAGCTTTAATTTTAAATTTATTTTTTTTAATAGGTGTTTTAACTTTATTTGAAGCAACATTAACACTACCAGGTATAGCAGGCATTATTCTTACAGTTGGTATGGCTGTTGATGCCAACGTTTTAATTTTTGAAAGAATAAAAGAGGAAAAAATGTATGAAAAAAACCAAGTTATAGCTTTTGACTCAGGGTATACCAAATCTAGAGCAGCAATTTTAGACGCAAATATAACAACGCTTATAGCAGCAATGATTTTATTTTTTCTAGGTTCGGGACCAATAAAAGGATTTTCTGTCACTTTAGGGGTGGGTATTTTTACTACTTTGTTTTCAGTATATTTTATAGCAAGACTACTAACATCATTTTATTTATTAAAAAACAAAAACAAGGAAAATTTAATATAATGAAATTCAAAAATATTCAATTTAATAAATATTATAAATTTTTTAATGTTTTATCTTTATCATTAATAGTAATTTCAATTTTATTATTGTTTTTTAAAGGATTAAATTTTGGTGTTGATTTTAAGGGAGGAACTTTAATTGAACTAAGAGTTTTGGATAAACAAAGTAATATTTCGTCACTTAGAAATGCTTTTTCAAATATGGATCTAGGGGATGTAGCCATTAAAAAGTTCGGAAAAGAAACAGATTATTTAATTAAATTTGAAAAAAAACAAACTGATAAAAATTTAATTCGAAATATCAAACAAAATCTCAATGAGACATTAACTGGTAATTTTGAGTTTAGAAGAGTTGAAAACGTAGGTCCCAAAGTTAGTGCTGAACTTTTAAAAAATGGGTTAATTGCTATCTGTGTAGCACTAGGAGCTATGCTATTTTATATTTGGGTTAGATTTGAATGGCAGTTTAGTATTGGTGCAATATTAGCTTTATTTCATGACGTTATAATTACTATGGGCTGTTTCTCATTATTAAATTTAGAAGTTAACCTCTCAATTGTTGCTGCTATCTTAACTATAGTTGGATATTCAATGAATGATACTGTTGTTATATTTGACAGAGTCAGAGAAAATTTAAAAAAACATTTAGACATTAAAATTAATGAATTAACAAATCTTTCAATTAACGAAACTCTTTCAAGAACAATTATAACTTCATCCACTACTTTATTAGCTCTTGTTTCTATTTTTATATTTGGTGGTGAGATCCTTAAGGGTTTTTCCTTAGCAATGATTTTAGGTGTTGTATTTGGAACTTATTCCTCTATTTATATTGCTAACCCTGTATTAGTATATCTTAGAGTTTCATATAAAACTGTAGCCAAAAAAGAAGATTAGTATAATTAATATAAATTCTGCGCTGCAACCATTGATAACAGCATGGGAAGTGAAAGTAGTGTATTAGTTCTAGAAAATAGCATTGCTGTTTTTGCTGACTTTGCCTTTAGATCTGGATCTGCCTCAACTATGCCTAGAGCTCTTTTTTGGTTCGGCCAAATTACAAACCACACATTAATACCCATAATTAAACCTAGCCACATTCCAATACCAATTGCAGTATATTTACCACCACCCAATGTCATTGCGTCGTGAAGATATCCATTAAGCCATGCTAAAATTAACCCAGATATAATTGTTGCTAAAGCTGCCCACCGAAAATAAAAAAGTGCAGCTGGCGCAATTACTTTACCTATTGCAGGTTTTTGTTCATCTGGTATTCTCGGCATATTAGGAATTTGTACAAAATTAAAATACCACAATAAACCAATCCACATGATTGCAACAACAACATGTATGTATCTAACTAACCAACTCCAAAATATAACATCAAATTCAAAACCTTCATTATTAAAAAATAACCCCAAAAATAGTAATATAGATATAGCTAAAGACGCGTGTATTGTTTTGGGTAAGGATGTTAAAAAATTTGTCATATAAATTAATATAGCATAATTATCATTTAAATTAAGCTATTTTTTTTATTTTATTCTCAAATAAATCTTTCAAAAATTGACCAGTATAACTTTCTTTAATGATAGTTATTTCCTCGGGCTTACCTTCTGCGATAATATTACCACCATTCACACCACCATCGGGACCCATATCAACTATATAATCAGCAGTTTTAATTACATCTAAATTGTGTTCAATAACTACAACAGTATTCCCTGTAGCAACAAATGTATGGAGTATTTCAAGCAACTTTTTAATATCATGTTGATGAAGACCTGTTGTTGGTTCATCTAAAATATATAATGTTCTACCAGTGGATCTTCTGGATAGTTCTTTTGCTAGTTTTATTCTTTGAGCTTCACCACCAGAAAGAGTAGTGGCCTGTTGCCCAATTTTTATATAACCAAGACCAACTTTTTTTAGCGTTAAAAGCTTTGACCTGACGGCTGGTATATTTTCAAAATAATCACAACCTTCATCAACAGTCATATTTAGCACTTCGGCGATACTTTTATCTTTAAATTTTATTTCTAGAGTTTCTCTATTATACCTACTTCCTTTGCATTCATCACAAGTTATATAAACATCTGGTAAAAAATGCATTTCATAAGTTATTACACCATCTCCTTCACATGCCTCACACCTTCCACCTTTAACATTAAAAGAGAAACGCCCTGGTTTATAACCTCTTGTTTTAGATTCAGGTAAATTTGTAAACCAATCTCTAATTGGACCAAATGCCCCTGTATAAGTCGCTGGGTTTGACCTTGGTGTTCTTCCAATTGGCGATTGATCAATATTTATAATTTTATCTATTAATTCAACACCTTTTAATTTTTTAAAAGGCATAGGAATTTTTCTTGATTTATTGTTATTTAAAGAAATATTTAAAGAGTTGTATAAAGTCTGAAGAATCAAAGTTGATTTTCCACTTCCAGAAACACCAGTCACGCATGTAAAACAACCAAATGGTATTTTTAAATTTACATTTTTTAAATTATTACCTGTAGCTCCACCAATTTCTAAAAATCGACCATTTTTAGCAAAGCGTCTTTTTTTTGGTATAGGAATAAATTTTTTATTTGAAAGGTAATTACCAGTTATACTTTTTTCATTTTTTAAAATTTCATTAAAATCACCTTGTGCAACTATTTCACCACCATTGCTTCCTGCTTGTGGACCAAGATCTATTATATGATCTGCATTTTCCATCGTTTCTGTATCATGCTCTACAACTATAACTGTATTACCAAGGTCTCTGAGTCTTTTTAGAGCATTAATTAATTTTACATTATCTTTTTGATGTAAACCAATAGATGGCTCATCTAATACATATAAAACGCCAGTTAATCCAGATCCAATTTGTGAGGCTAGCCTTATCCTTTGAGACTCACCCCCAGACAAAGTGCCAGATTCTCTGGACAAAGTTAAATAATCTAAACCGACATTTAACAAAAAGTTTAATCTTTCATTTATTTCTTTAAGTATGTGTTGTGCAATTTTTAATTCTGTATGGTTAAGTTTTGTTTCAAGTTCTTTAAACCATTTTTGAGCTTCAATTATCGATTTTTCCGTAACTTCACTTATGTGCAATTGGTTGATTTTAACACATAGAGCCTCGTCTTTTAGTCTAAAACCATTACAAACTTCACATTTTGTATCTGATTGATATTGAGATATTTCCTCTCTTTTCCAATCACTATCTGTTTCTAAATATCTTCTTTCTAAGTTATTTACAACACCTTCAAAAGTTTTTTTATGCGAATACTTTTCGTAACCATCGTCATATGTAAATTTAATTTCCTCATCATCAGATCCATATAGTATTACATCTTTTACTTTTTTTGAAAGTTTGTGCCATTTTTCATCCATTGAAAAATTATAATGTTTTGATAGCGATGTTAATGTTTGAGCATAATACAAAGTAGAAGATTTTGACCAAGGTTCAATAGCACCATCGATAATAGATTTTTTTTCATTTGGTACTACCAAAGAAGGATCAACATTTAGCTTAATACCTATACCTTCACACTCCTGACAAGCCCCGTAAGGACTATTAAATGAAAATAATCTAGGTTCTATTTCTTCAATAGTAAATCCACTTTCAGGACAGGCAAATTTTGATGAAAAGATTAATTTTTCTATTTTTCTAAATTTTATTGGCAATGTTTCATTTTCGTACTCCACAAACAAAAGCCCATTTGAAAGATTTAGAGCTACCTCTATACTTTCAGCAAGTCTGTTTCCTAACTCTGAGTTTAATACAATTCTGTCAACTAAAATTGAAATATCATGTTTTAATTTCTTATTTAAATCGGGAGCCTTTTCTATATCGTAAAGTTTACTGTCAATTTTTATTTTTCTAAAACCTCTACGTTTGTATATAGCTATTTCTTTTTTATACTCACCCTTTCTTCCTCTTACCACAGGTGAATATAAGTATATCGTAGATTTTTTTGGCAACTCTTTTATTTTGTCGACCATTTGAGAAATTGTTTGGGATTGTATTTTCTTTCCTGTAAATGGAGAGTATGGCGTGCCAACTCTTGCATACAAAACTCTCATATAATCATAAATTTCCGTTACAGTAGCTACTGTTGATCTCGGATTTTTGGATGTGTTTTTTTGTTCTATTGATATTGCTGGACTTAATCCCTCAATTAAATCAACATTAGGTTTCTTCATTTTATCTAAAAACTGTCTTGCATAAGCTGATAAACTTTCCACATACCTTCTTTGGCCTTCGGCATAAATGGTATCAAAAGCTAAGGAAGATTTTCCTGACCCTGAAAGACCTGTTATTACAACAAATTTGTTTTTTGGAACACTTAAAGAAATATTCTTTAAATTATGTTCTTTTGCACCTTTAATAACTATGTTTTTAAGCATATTTTTTGTTGCTTTAGTTAAATAAAATTAATACTCAGTTCTAAATTTATGATATAAATATATAAAAATAATTTATATCATCATTAAAATATTATGGCAGGAAGCTTAAATAAAGTATTATTAATAGGCCGTTTAGGCGCAGACCCAGAAATCAAGCAAATGGTAAATGGTAAGAGTGTGGCCAGACTAAGCCTAGCAACAAGTCAAAGCTGGAAAGATAAGAATTCAGGCGAAAAAAAAGAAAAAACCGAATGGCACCGTATAGTTGTATTTAATGAAGGTTTAGTCAACGTAGTAAAACAATATCTAAAAAAAGGTGCTCAAATATATGTTGAGGGTCAAATATCAACTAGGAAATGGAAAGACGAACAATCAGGCCAAGACAAATATTCTACAGAAATAGTTATTCAAGGTTATAACTCCTCAATAACTATGCTCGGTAGCGGTTCTAGTAATAATTTATCAAATCAAGATAATTCAAAATCTATTGAAGGCACTTCACAAGATTCTCCTAGTGATCTTGATGACGATATTCCATTTTAGGTTTTATGGAAAAAATAGAAAATTCGAAAAAACAAAATATTAAATCTATAGCAATGTATGATGAGATGAGTTCATCTTATCTTTCTTATGCTATGAGCGTGATAGTTAGCAGAGCTTTGCCCGATGTAAGAGATGGATTAAAACCTGTTCACAGAAGAATACTTTTTGCAATGCACAAAGGAGGTTTTGATTGGAGTAAGCAGTTTAGAAAATCTGCAAGAATTGTAGGAGATGTTATAGGTAAATACCATCCTCATGGAGATCAAGCTGTTTATGACGCTCTAGTCAGAATGGTTCAAGATTTTTCGATGAGCTTGCCTTTGATAGATGGACAAGGAAATTTTGGATCTATAGATGGAGATCCAGCTGCCGCAATGCGTTATACAGAAACCAAATTGTCAAAAATATCTAAATATATGATTGAAGATATTGAAAAGGACACTGTTGATTTCAAAAGCAATTACGATGAGACTGAAAAAGAACCAGTTGTATTACCGGCACAATATCCAAATCTTTTGGTAAATGGCGCAGGAGGTATTGCCGTAGGTATGGCAACAAGTATTCCACCACATAATCTTGGAGAAATAATTAATGGAACATTGGCTTTAATTAATAATAGAGAGATAAAATTAGGCGAACTAATGAAGCACATACCTGGACCAGATTTCCCTACAGGTGGCACTATAATAGGAAAAAATATTATCAAAGAAGGGTACAAAAGTGGAAGAGGCTCTTTTAAAATTCGTGGCGATATAAATATCGAGCAAAGAAAAAATGGGAAAGAAAGAATTGTTATAAATTCCATACCCTACCAAGTAAATAAATCATCATTAAACGAAAGAATAGTTGAACTTGTAAGAGAAAAAAAAATTGAAGGTATTAGTGATATAAGAGACGAGTCTAATAGAGAAGGAATAAGAGTTTCTATTGACCTTAGAAGAGGAGTTGAACCAGAAACTGTTAAAAGACAACTTTATAAATATACGTCGATAGAAAGTTCATTTGGATTTAACACGCTAGCAATTGTAGATCAGAAACCTAAGACGTGTAATTTAAAAGATTTCTTAGAAAATTTTTTAGAATTTAGAGAAGATGTTGTTATAAAAAGAACTAAATTTGATTTAAAAAAAGCAGAAGATAGAGCTCACATATTAATAGGATTGTCCGTTTCAGTTGAAAATCTGGATAAAGTAATAAAAATTATAAGATCATCAAAAACACCCGAAGATGCAAAAAAAATTCTGCTAAGCACAAAATGGAAAATTAGCAAGTCAACAAAATTTATTAAAATGATAGAATCTAAAAATGTAAAAAATATTTATTCATTATCCGAACCACAAGTTATCTCTATTCTAGAATTAAGATTACAGAAATTAACCGCTATTGGTATCAATGAAATTGAGTCTGAAATTAAAAAACTTTCTGATTTAATAACACAATATAAAAAAGTTATTAACTCAAAAAAGGAACTTATGAATGTCATAAGTGAAGAATTAAAAAATATTAAAGAAAAATATTCTGTACCAAGAAGAACTAAAATTATTGATGCAGTCTTAAATTACGATATAGAGGAAACAATTCAAAAAGAATCAGTTTTGATAACCATAACTTTACAAGGCTATATTAAAAGAAGTTCATTAAGTAATGTTAAACAACAAAAAAGAGGTGGAAAAGGAAAATCTGGTATTAAAACAAGACAAGAGGACTCAGTTGTTCAAACTTTATCTGTTAATACACACACTTCAGTTCTCTTTTTTTCAACAGAAGGCTTAGTATACAAGCTTAAGGCATGGAAAATACCTGAAGGTACGGCAGCATCAAAAGGCAAGTCTTTATTCAATATTTTACCATTGAAAAATCACCAATCTATTAGTTCTATTATGCCATTCCCTGATGACCAGTCAGAGTGGAAAAATATGCATATTGTATTTGCTACAAGTAAAGGAAAAATTAGAAAAAATAGTCTTGATGATTTTTCCTCAATTAGTTCAGCTGGTAAAATAGCTATGAAATTAGACAGTGATGATAAAATTATTGGAGTTAAAATTTGTAGTGATGATCAAGATATAGTTTTAAATACAAAATTAGGCAAATGTATAAGGTTTGAATCTAAAAAATTAAGAATTTTCAAGGGAAGGTCCTCAAAAGGAATAAGAGGTATAAATTTATCCGATAAAGATTCAATTGTATCTTTGTCAATTATTGAACATAATTCAAAAAATAGCAAAAATGGCAAAGTAAGCAAAGATGTTAAGGCTGAAATTAAAGCTAAACAAAAATTTATATTATCAATAACAGAAAATGGTTATGGTAAACGAACTTCACACTATGATTTCAGAGTTACTAATAGAGGAGGGAAGGGCATAATTGGAATAGTTAATTCAGAAAGGAATGGAAACGTTTCATCTTCTTTTCCTGTTAACGAGGGGGATGAAATATTAATATCAACAAACACAGGTAGAGTTATTCGTGTCGCAGTTAAAGAAATTAGAATAGCTGGTAGAAATACACAAGGCGTAAGAATAATCAAACTTTCAGGAGAAGAAAAAGTTGTATCCGCTATTAAAATTGATGATAATTTATTATAATGAAAAAAAATGTATTATACCCGGGTACCTTTGACCCCATTACTTTTGGTCATATAGATTTAATAAAAAAAGCATTAAAAATTGTTGACACAGTAATAGTTGCAGTTTCTGAAACCAGAAACAAAAATTATTTATTTGATATTGATGAGAGACTTTCAATTGTAAAAAACGCTTTATATAAAGATTTAAAAATAAAACCTACAAAAGTAAAAGTTATATCCTTTAATTCATTAACAACTCAATTATGTAAAAAAATGAATTCCAAAATTATACTTCGAGGCCTAAGAGCAGTTTCCGATTTTGAATATGAATTTCAACTAGCTGGAATGAATAGAAAATTAGATAGTAGTATAGAAACAATGTTCTTAATGTCAGATCTTGAAAATCAAATTATTTCGTCAAATTTCGTCAAAGAAATAATCCAACTAAGAGGGGATATAAAAAAATTCACTACCAAAAGTACTATTAAAGCCTTAAAAGATAAATATGAATAAATTATTTATCTTAGTAATAATTTTTTTTTTAATTAACAATAATTTAACAGCAAAGGAGAATATTATGATTTTAAAATTAAAAGATGGTGATGTAGAAATAGAATTATTTTCAGATAAAGCACCAAAACACGTAGAGAGAATTAAAAAGTTGGCTAACGAAGGTTCTTATGACAATGTTGTTTTTCATAGAGTGATTGATGGATTTATGGCACAAACTGGTGATGTTAAATTTGGAAATTCATCTTCTTCAAGTTTTGATTTAAACCGAGCTGGCATGGGCGGGTCTGATTTACCAGATTTGAAATCAGAATTTAGTGATCTTCCACATTTGAGAGGCACACTTTCTATGGCTAGATCATCAGATCCAAATAGTGCCAATAGCCAATTTTTTATTTGCTTTGAAGATGCTCCTCATTTGGATAGAAATTATACAGTGTTTGGAAAAGTTGTAGCTGGTATGGAATTTGTTGATAAAATTAAAAAAGGTGATGGGCAAAATGGATCTGTTTCAGCACCAGATAAAATAATTAGTTTTAAATCTAAATAGCATGATCAATGTCATTAAAAAAATTTACTTTTAATGTCAAAAAAAAAAATGAGTACGCAAGAACAGGATTAATAGAAACCCATAGAGGTAATATAAATACACCGGCATTTATGCCTGTAGGTACCCAAGCAACTGTTAAGGCAGCATTTATTAATGATGTTATTAAAACTGGAGCAGAGATAATTCTATCTAACACTTATCATTTAATGTTAAGACCGGGTTCCGAAAGAATTTTAAAAGCTGGTGGTCTTCATAAATTTATGAATTGTAAATTACCAATATTAACTGACTCTGGAGGTTTTCAGGTAATGTCATTATCAAAGCTAAATAAAGTAGATAAAGAAAAAGGTGCTATTTTTAATTCTCATATTGATGGTAAAAAATTTATTTTAAGTCCAGAGGAAAGTATAAGAATTCAAAAAAATTTAAATTCCGATATCGTAATGGTTATGGATGAGTGTCCAAAAAAAACAAAAGATAAAAAAAAAATTGCCGATTCTATGGAATTATCAATTCATTGGGCCCAAAGATCAAAAGAAGCTTTTGGATTAAACGAACATAAAGCATTATTCGGAATTGTTCAGGGTGGATTGTTTAATGATTTGAGAGAGCAATCATTAAAAGAATTAGTTAATATACAATTTGATGGATATGCACTTGGTGGACTAGCTGTAGGCGAAAGTCAAAAGGAAATGTTTGAAGTTCTAGATCATATTAAATTACTAATGCCAGAGGATAAACCTAGATACTTGATGGGAGTTGGTACACCATCTGATATAATTGGTTCTGTAAAAAGAGGTATAGATATGTTTGATTGTGTTTTACCAACAAGATCAGGAAGAACTGGTTTAGCTTTTACGTGGAATGGTAGAGTTAATATAAGAAATTCTAAATATCAAAACGATAATACTCCTTTAGATGAAAATTGTTCAAATTTAGATCTTAATAAGTATTCTAAAAATTATTTAAATCATTTATTTAATACTAATGAGATTTTAGCATCGATGATTCTGACATTACATAATATTAATTTTTATCAAGAATTAATGTCGTCAATTAGACGCAATATCAATAGTGGAACTTTTGACCAATTTCATGATAAATATATTAATAAACTTTAATGCTTTTAAGATTGATTATTTTATAAATAACACTATAAAAAGTCACGTCGGGCCGTTAGCTCAGTTGGTAGAGCAATTCCCTTTTAAGGAATGGGTCGTTGGTTCGAGTCCAACACGGCTCACCACTTATTAAATTAACTTATTTTAATTGGTGGATATTTTAAAATTATTTGATTCATCCATTCATTGATCTGCTTAATTCTGTTTGATGATGATGGATGTGTGCTCAAAAATTCCGGTGGTTCTTTGCCTTTGTTTGCCTCTTTCATTCTTTCCCATAGTTTACTGGTTTCTCTTATATCAAAACCAGATAATGAAGAAAAAATCAATCCCAGGTAATCAGCTTCACTTTCCTGTTTTCTACTAAAAGGATTCATAATACCTAATTGTGTTAGTAGTCCAACTGTATCTGTACCTGTAGTTCTATTAATTTGACTCAATTTTCCACCAGAAAGAATATCTGTTATTTGAAAAGTTGTATTAATTAGAACTCCTCTGCTTGCTCTTTCAACAGAATGTTTTGCTACAGCATGTGCAATTTCATGACCCATCACAGCTGCCAAGCCATTAGTATTTTTAGTTACATCGAGAAGTCCGGTGTAAACAGCAATTTTTCCACCTGGCATACACCAGGCATTTTTAATTTTTTTATTATCAATTAAAATGTATTCCCATTGAAAATTAAGTGTTGGATCTTTTAAATTTGATTGATAAAAATATTCACTTATAGAATCTTGCATTTTTTTTCCTATATCCTTTATTTCTGTAAGTTTTTTAATATCTTTACTTAATTTTTCTTTTTCTTTTATTTTTTCGTAAATTTGTGCTGCCTGAGCATTAAGCCTAGCTTCAGGTATTAGTTTTAATTGTTTTCTGTCCGTTATAGGTGCTGAAGCACATGAGTGCAAAACGAATCCACAACAACCACAACCAACTATTTTTATAAATTTACGTCTATCCATTATAAATTTTGATATTATTTGTCTATAATATAGAATTTTATCAAAATTTAATAACAAAATTTTGTGTTTTTGTTCAAATTTTACCTATTTAATTTGTTTATTATTCAAGTTAGTAATAGAGGATGTCGTTTTTAAAAAAAAAAAGAATTTCCCTAGTAAACAAGTTAAGAAATTATTTTTTTACAGGCATTATCGTGTTGATACCTATAGGTATAACTTTATATTTAACAAAATTTTTTATTCAAGTTTCTGAAAAACTAATACCTCAAGAAATAAACCCAAACAATTACTTGCCTTTCTCTATACCAGGTTTAGAAATTATTTTATCGATTATTATAATTACAATCGTTGGTGGTTTATCTTTATCTTTTTTGGGTAAAAAAGTATTACAGTTTATAAATGAACTCTTCAAAAAAATTCCTTTTTTGAGAACCATATATTCAGCTATCACTCAAATGACAGAAAGTTTTTCCGGTAAGGATAATGCAAAGAAAAGCGTTGTTTTAATTGAATATCCAAGAAAAGGATCATGGGCTGTGGGATTTGCTACAAAAAAAAACAAAAGTGAAATTTCAAAAAAAACTGAAAAAAATTTAATAAATGTTTTTGTCCCCACAACACCAAATCCAACTAGTGGTTTTTTATTGATGTTTCCAGAAGAAGAAGTGATTTATCTTGATATGACTTTTGAAGAAGCTTCTAAGTTTATTGTTTCTGCCGGGACTTCAAATCCTAATAGTTAAACTATATCATTAATAATATCGGCTCTATCGTATAGCTTTATAAGCGGTTTGTACCTAGAAATATTAATATTCTCTCTCTCAATTTTTTTTATTTCCTCTTCCCCAAGTTTAAAGAGATCTTCATTTTGAATAGGATCTGCTAATTTAAAATTTTTTAAACCACTTTGTTTAAATCCCAAAACATCTCCAAATCCCCTCAATTTCATGTCTTGTTCTGAAATTTGAAATCCATCGTTTGAACTTTTTAAAATTTTTATTCGTTTTCGAGCATTTTCACTTAAATTTGATTTAAACATAAGTATACATGTAGATTGTCTTTCGCCTCTTCCAACACGACCTCTTAACTGATGAAGTTGAGATAATCCAAATTTATTTGCATTTTCAATTACAATTACATTTGCTTTTGGAAAATCAATACCTACTTCTATAACTGTTGTAGAAACTAATATTTGATATTTACCGATTAAAAAATCATTAAGAATTAAATCTTTTTCCTCTGCAGTAATTTTACCATGTAAGAGTGCAATTTTTTTTTTAAAAATTTTTTTTAAAGACTTATATCTTTCAATGGAGGATGTATTATTAACTTTTGAAGACTCTTCAATTAATGGACATACCCAAAAAACTTGATTACCGTAGTTTAGTTCTTTTTTAATAAATATTAGAATTTCGTCTATTTTAGTTTCTAATTTACTGTATGTAATAATATCTTTTCTATTTTTTGGTTTTTCCTTAATTAAAGATATATCCATGTCACCATAAACTGACATTATTAGTGTTCTTGGTATTGGAGTTGCTGACATTAACAGTATATCGCAATTATTACCTCCTTTATCAGATAATCTTTTTCTTTGATTAACACCAAACTTATGTTGCTCATCTATTATTATGTAGCCAAGTTTATTAAATTTGATTTTTTTTTGAAACAAGGAATGTGTTCCAAATACAATATTGGTTTCACCATTTTCTAATTTTTTATTAATAATATTTTTATCCTTAGATAATGTTTTCCCTGTAATAATTGCTATACTTACTTCTCTTGGAAACAAATTTTTAGCTAAATTATAATGTTGTTTAGCTAGTATTTCAGTCGGTGCCATAAAAGCAACTTGATATCCAGACTCTATTACATTTAATGCAGAAATAAGAGCTACAATTGTTTTTCCACTACCAACATCACCCTGAAGAAGTCTGAACATTTTTTGTTTTAATTTTAAATCATTATTTATTTGATTTAATGCAATATTTTGATCGTTAGTTAATTCAAAATTTAATCTATCATAAATTTTTTTCTGAAGTACAAAATTAAAAAATTTTTTATCTTTTTTAATTTTTTTAATTTTTTTTCTTATTTCAGAGGAAATAAGTAAAGATGCAAAAATTTCATCAAAAGCTAATCGTTTATAAAAATCACTTTGAGTTTTTCCTATATTATCATAGTCATGAAGTTTTGTTATTGATTTTTTCCAAGACATGTTATTAAATTTTTTGACAATCTCTTCGGTGTGCCATTCATTTAGTTCAGGAAGAAGCTTCAAAATTTTTTCAACTATTTTATTATAAACCTTTTCTGAGATGCCTTCTGTAAGCTTATATTTATTACTTTTTTGCTCAACAATATCGTTATTTTCCGAAACATATTTAGGATTTGTAATTTGATACTTATTTTTGAAAAAACCAATTTTACCACTGATGTAAACAGCTTTGTTTATTGGTAAGATTTTTCTTATATATCCTTCAAAAGAATTAAAAAAAATACAATCTATTTTTCCCGTTTGATCTTCACATAAAACTTTATTTGGTAAGTTTCTAATTCTAGGAAAGTTATATTTAATAACATTTACTTTAATAGTTTGTATCTTTCCTATTTGTAAATCGCTAACCTTAGTTATTATTGATCTATCAATATATGAATGTGGCAGTCTCAATATCATGTCAAATATACTATGAATATTTTTCTTTTTAAGTATATCAGCAGTTTTTTTTCCAACACCCTCAATATGATTTAACCCTTTTAACAAGTCCTCATAATTTTTTATTTTATTCATTTTAAATATTATATAGTGGTATTAATGGACTTAAAAATAGAGAATTTAAAAAAAAAGATTATTTACAGATCAAATTATAGAGGCACAAGAGAAATGGATAAATTACTCTCCTCATTTGTTGTTTCTATAATAGACAGCCTTAATATGAGAGAATTAGAAGATTTGTTAAATTTATTAGGATTGGATGATGATAGTTTGTACAAATATAACCAAGGATTAATGAAATCTCTTCCTATAAAAGAAAACAATATTACTGCTCTTTTTAAAAAGTATAAATATAAATAAAAAGTGGCGGAGAGACTGGGATTCGAACCCAGGAAAGAGTTGCCCCTTTGCCGGTTTTCAAGACCGGTGCTTTCAACCGCTCAGCCATCTCTCCATTCGTTAGTTTTTATAAGTATAATATTAAAATTCAACTAAAAAAAAATTTTTCTTTAAATTATTTTACTCAAATGTTCAGCCAATCTTAAAGATAATTGAATTATTGTTATAGTAGGATTTGCATGACCACCAGAAGGAAAAACTGAACTTCCAGCTACATAAATATTTTTTGATCCAAATAATTTTAAATTTTTATCTACAACTGCATTTTTAGGATTATCGCCCATTATAGTACCTCCCATATGATGCCAGCCTGCGCCTGATATAAAACTTTCTTCATCATCAAACAAAAAAGAATTCGCACGGATTCTGCCAATATTATAATCTATTAAATATTTACCAATTTCCTCAACACAAACTTTTGCAGTTCTTTTCACTAGATTTGATTTTTTATAAATAATTTTTGGTCCCGGATAACCATTTTTATCAATTATTTTGTCAGATAGTACAATTTTATTATTTTTTTGACCTTCTTGTTCCCATGATGAATATAAAGTTGCTCCACAAGATACTTTTCTATCTATTAATTTTAACATGTTATTAGAAAGTTCTGGCGCTATACAAAATAAATCCTTTAATAAATTTTTCCATCCCTTGTTTGTTCTTTTATGTAAGACTAACCAGATACAAGAATTGAGTATTTGATTATCTTTTATAAAATTTTCAGTAGGTGCTATACTATAAGTCACAGACGCATCACCTGTATGGTACATATTTACAAAATGATTAAGATCTGTTCTTAGATAAGAATTAATAATCTTTTCATTTATAATTGCTTTTCCCAACTCACTAAAAGGATGTTCGTACCAATATTCACCTATTGGCATTTTAGTAGCAAAAAGTTTTTGTTCTTTTCTTTCGTTCAGAAGAAGAATTCTGGAGTTTTCAATACCGCCCGTCGCAATAACAAGTAGTTTTGCAGAAATATTTATTTTTTTCCCATTCATTAAACAATTAGCTTTATTGAATTTGCCGTTTTCACCATTAATTTCGAGTAAATTTGTATTCAAGAAAAGATCAATATATTTTGAATTTTTCATATCATTAAAATATTTTTCTCCAAAACGAACTCTTGATACTTGAAATTCTATTATTTTTAAATTTTTTGAATTAGGAAATGGTACCTCACGAAATTCATTTTTAACTTCGATTATTTTTGATGCTTCCTCTACATAAGGATCTAAATTTTTTTTTTTAATAGGCCAATTATTAAAATCATATGCATCCAGCGGTCTTGATGAGCCACCCCAATGTCCTGTCGTTCCACCAAACATCCTCAATCTAGACACATCGGTTTCTTGAGGAAATTCACCAACATTTTCTCCTATATAATACTCTTGCGAATCTGCAGAAAAATCTTCACTTCCAGCTTCAATTAAAGCAACATTAAATTTTTTTTCTTCAAGTTTATTCGCTAAAGTTATACCAGCTGGACCAGCGCCTACGATTATTACGTCATAATACTTTTCTTCTAGAAATGAATCTTTAATTATCATTTATCATTTTTTGACAATAACCAGTAATTTTTTGAATATTTTCTTTTAATAACCTTCTTTTTTTCAAAAAGAAAATTTGGAATTATAAATATCGAAAATAAAACTTTTATAAAATTTCTTTTTTTCATATGTTTAATAGCAAATTAATCTATATAATCTTTATATAAAGAATCTACATTTAATAACTTATTTTAAAATAAATGAAAATATCAAAACTGAACAAAGGTGTATTATCCGCATCAGCAGGTTCTTTTTTATGGGGTTTTGTTGGTACAATATATTTTCAATATATAACATTTATCGGAGTTTTTGAAATTGTAGTCCATCGTTCACTTTGGACTTGCTTAATACTTATACTTACAACGACTTTTTTTAAAAAATGGAGACTTTTTAAAAAAATTTTTTTTGATAAAAAAAAATTATTTATTCTACTAATAACAAGTATCTTGATTTTTGGCAATTGGTCTGTATGGATTTATGCAGTATCGGTAAACAGAATAATTGATGCTAGTTTTGGTTATTTTATTTTTCCTATAATTAGTGTTTTTTTTGGTTTCTTATTTTTTAAGGAAAAACTAAATAAAAAAAGAATAATTTCTATAATCTTTGTAATTTTATCAACAATATATTTACTAATAACTTTCTCGACATTTCCTTGGGTAGGTTTTGCAGTTGCATTTCTTTGGAGTATATACAATTTACTAAGAAAAAAAATTCAAGTAGATACAGATGTTGGTCTACTTGTTGAGAGTTTATTTTTATTACCTTTTATGGTCCTTTTTTTTTATCTGATAGTACAAAATAACTATAATGATTTTTCTTTTAACAATCCTAAACTTATGGCAATAATATTTTTAACTGGTCCCTTAACAGTTGTTCCATTATTTCTATATGTTAAAGGAGTGGAATTATCAGGATTAGGACCATCTGGAATGATTTTCTTTATTACGCCCACTGCACAGTTTTTGCTTGGATTCTTTTATTTTAATGAGTTTTTTTCATATCATAAGTTAATAAGTTTCATTTTGATATGGATTGCTGTATTTATTTATTTAAAGGATTTATATGAAAATAATTAGATCATTTTTAGCTTTTATTGTTTTATTTTCATTCTCCTTATTTCCTGCGAATGCCGAAACATTTGATGAATGGAAAAATTCTTTTAAAAAATTAGCTTTAAAGAATGGTATATCGGAAAGAACATTTGAATTGACAATGAGTAATGTCAAATTTCTTTCAAAAGTAATTGAATACGATAGATACCAACCAGAATTTTATGAAGATACATTTACATATATATCTAAAAGATCATCGAAAAAAAAAGTTAAAAAAGGTGTGATATTTTATAATAAAAATAAAAAAATAATTGATGAAATAGATACAAAATTTAAAATTGAAAAAGAGTTACTTTTAGCGCTGATGGGCATTGAAACTAATTTTGGTACTTATGTTGGCAAAATGGATATTCTATCTTCTTTGTCAACATTAAGTTTTGATAAAAGAAGAAGTAGTTTTTTTACTAAAGAATTAATTACAATACTTCAACTAGTTGAAAATAATATTATAGATCATAAAAGTTTATATGGGTCTTGGGCTGGGGCATTTGGTTTTTTTCAATTTATGCCATCTACAATAAATCAATACGCAATAGATTATGATAACGATAATAAAATTGATCTAAAAAACTACCAAGACTCATTTGCTTCTGCCGCTAACTATCTAAAAAAAATGGGCTGGAAACAGAATGCACCATGTTTTGCAAGGATTAAATTAAGTTCAAAAACTCCCGATAAATATTTGAATACATCAGCTCAAAAGATTAAAAATAAAAAAAAATTAAAATTTTTCAAAAAATATTTAAAAGATTTCGATAACTCTATAGATGAAAATCTAACAGTTGGAATAATAACACCTGACGCTGAAATAGTAGATAATGCAGATATTTACAATCCTGCTTATTTAATTTTTGACAATTATGAACTGATACTTAAATGGAATAGGTCACTAAGATTTGGTTTGGCAGTATGCACATTAAAAAAAAGATTTGAAAATGAATTATAAAATAGTTCTAATATTTCTTTCTCTAACTTTGTTTTCTTGCACGGAAATTCGAACTAGTCAGATTAACAATGATGAACCAATATTAACCAAATTTTCTAATAGTGGTTTTACACTAGTTTATAGTGAAAAACTATTTAAAGAAAAAATAATAAGCAGTAAGCTGAATCAAAGAGATTTAATAATATTCCAAAAAAACTTAAAAAAAGGAACATCTGTTAAAATTTTTAACCCGATAAACAAAAAAACTGTCATTGCTAAAGTCGGTAAAAGCACTAAATATCCTAATTTTAATAATTCAGTAATATCAATAAGGATTGCTATGGAGTTAGATTTAGATGCTACAGAACCATATATTATTATTGATGAAATTGTTTTAAATAGTACCTTTGTTGCAAAAAAAACAAAAACTTTCGAGATTGAAAAAAATGTAGCTGGCAAGGCACCAGTTGATAGTATTAGTATAAACGATTTAAATAAATCAAAGCCAAAGAAAGAAAAAAAAATAAAAAGTAATCGTTTTAGGTATAGTATTAAAATTGCAGATTTTTATTTTAGAAAAACAGCCGAATCTATGGTCAATAGAGTAAAAAATGAAACACCTATTAAAAATGTTAAGTTAATGGAAATTTCAAAAAACAAGTATAGAGTAATATTAGGCCCTTATTCAGATTTAAATGGATTACAAAAAGCTTATAATGTTGTAGAAAATTTAGGATTTGAAAATATTATAATTTTAAAAAATGAATAAACCAATTAAAGAAATATTTACTGCTTTCTGTTTTTTTTTCTTAACTCTTTCTAATTCTTTTTCTTTTGACATAAAAGCTCCATCGGTTGTTTTGCAAGATTATCTTTCTGGAAAAATCCTATTTGAAAAGGATGCTGATAGACAAATTTATCCAGCATCGATGACAAAAATTATGACATCAATTATTGCATTTGAATTAATTAAAAATGGTGATTTGTCTCTTGATGAAAAATTTTTGGTTTCTGAAAAAGCTTGGAAGTTATCAACGTCTGGTTATTCCTCAATGTTCATAATGGTTGGTGACCAAGTTTCTGTTGAAAATCTTCTAAAAGGTATAATTGTTGCATCTGGTAATGATGCATGCATTACATTAGCTGAAGGTATAGCAGGTTCGGAAGAAGAATTTTCTTTACTAATGACATCTAAGGCTATTGAGATTGGAATGACAAATACAAATTTTTCTAATGCCTCAGGAATAAATGATCCTGACAATTATTCAACATTAAAAGATATATTAATCATGTCTAATTATTTAATTAAAAATTTTCCTGATTTATATACTTATTTTAGTGAAACAGAATTTACTTGGGATCGAACAGGTGGTGACCCAATAACACAGGGAAATAGAAATCCACTTCTTTATAAGAATATTGGTGCAGATGGTATTAAAACTGGTTACTTGGCTGTAGAAAGATATTCATTAGCGTCATCAGTAATTAGAAATCAAAGAAGATTGGTTGCTGTTGCAAGTGGTTTTAAAACAAAAAACGATAGATCGAGAGAATCTATTAAACTTTTAACATGGGGATTTACGAATTTCGACACTATAGAAATAGCAAAAAAAAATGAACCTATTGTAGATTTAGATGTATGGTTAGGTAAGGCGAACACAGTTCAAGGTTATGTAGATCAAAACATTTATGAAACTATTAAAAAAGCAAGAAAAAAAGATCTTAAAGTAGTTGCTGAATATAATGGTCCTATAGAGGCTCCAATTTTAAAAGATGAGCAAATAGGTGTTTTGAAAGTATATTATAAAGATGAACTATTAGATGATTATAAAATTTTTTCTTACTCAAATGTAAAAAAAGTGAATTTACTCTCTAGATTATTTAAGTCTATAAACTATTTAGTTTGGGGCGATGTATAAAAAACCGGTTATAGTTTTTGAGGGAATAGAGGGTTCCGGTAAAACTTCTCATATTAATTATATTTCTAAAGATTTAAAAAAAAAAAAATTAAAGTTTGTTAAATTACGAGAACCAGGAGGATCTCTAAATTCAGAAAAAATTAGAAAACTTTTGTTAAACAAGAAGAATAGATTTGATAAATTAACTGACTTATTGCTTTATTTAAGTGCAAGAAACGAAAATATAAAAAATCTACTTAGTAAAAACTATAAAAAAAAAATTATACTGATTGATAGATTTTCAGATTCAACTTTGGCTTATCAATATTATGGGATGGGCATAGATTATAGGCTAATACAAGAAATTAATAAGATAATTGTCAAAAATTTTAAAGTGGATTTTACATTTTATAACATCGTAAATAGCTCAAATCTAAAAAAAAGACTAAGAAAAAGACAATCTCTTAATAGATATGATATGTTTAAGTTTAGTTTTTATAATAAAGTACAAAAAGGCTTTTTGATATTAGCTAAGAAAAATAAAAAATCTTTAATTGTAGACTCTAATCGTCCAATGGAAAAAAATAGAAATATTATATTAAACAAGGTTAAAAAATTGTTAAGTTAAAATTTATGAATCCTATAACACAAAAAAAAATATATGGTTATGAAGATTTATTCTGTTTATTTAAAAAACTTGATAATATTAATAAAATGCCTAATAAAATTATTTTATCTGGTCCCAAGGGAATAGGTAAATCAACTTTTGCTTATCATTTTATAAATTTTATTTTATCTAAAAAGGAAACAGATAGTTACAATATTGATAAGTTTGAAATAAACGAAAATAATAGATCTTTTAATTTAGTAAAAAATTTAAGTCATACAAATTTTTATTTGATTGACCTGCTAGAAGATAAAAAATTTATTGATATTACTCAGATTAGAAATGCTATTGAGTATGCGCAAAAAACATCTTTAGATAACAATACAAAGTTTATTTTAATTGATAATATTGAATTTCTTAATAAAAACTCAGCCAATGCTCTTCTAAAATTGTTAGAAGAGCCCAATGACAAATTAAACTTTATACTTATACATAATAATCGAAAAGAAATTTTGGAAACATTAAAATCAAGATGTATAATTTTTAAAAAACATTTTTCTTTCGAAGAAACTTTGAAAATCTCAAATATTTTAATTAATGATGATAATTTTTTATTAAATAATGATATAATAAATAATTATAGTACCATTGGTGACTTATTACTTCTACATGACTTTTTTGTTAAAAACGATTTAGATATAAGCAAATATACACTCAAAAGTTTAATTGAATATTTATTAGATTATAAAAATTTGAAAAAAGAACCTGATGTTATCTATATACTAAATAGTCTTATACAATATTATTTTTATCGTTCCTTTGTTTATAGTAAAAATGAAAACCTTTTTTTTCTAAATAAATATTTTATGAAAAAAATGGACAATATAAATAAATTTAATCTTGATATGGATTCATTTTTTATTGAATTTAGAAAAAAAATTTTAAATGGATAAAAATTTTTATATTACTACACCAATTTATTACCCTTCTGCAAAGCCACACATGGGTCATGCTTATACTAGTATTTTAGCTGATTTCTTTGCAAGAATAAAAACGATCCAGGGTTATAATGTTTTTTTTTTAACCGGTACAGACGAACATGGGCAAAAAATACAACGTGCTGCTGAAAAAGAAGGCATGGATCCATTAAAATTTTGTGATGAAATAAGCAAAACATTTCAAAATTTATCAAAAACTTTAAACCTGACAAATACAGATTTCATAAGAACCACAGAAACAAGACATGCTAAATCTGTTATTGATCTATGGAAAATTCTTGAAAAAAAAGGTGAAATTTATTTATCAAAGTATTCTGGTTGGTATGCTGTTTCGGATGAAGCTTTTTATAACGAAGATGAAATTGAAAATAAAGATGGAAGGAAATTCTCAAAAATTTCAGGATCTATAGTTGAATGGGTGGAGGAAGAGTCATATTTTTTTCGCTTATCAAAATGGGAAAAGCCATTATTAAAATTTTATGAAGAAAATCCTGATTTTATATTACCTGAATCAAGAAAAAATGAGGTAATAAGTTTTGTCAAAAGTGGACTAAAAGATCTTTCGGTAAGTAGAAAATCTTTATCCTGGGGTATAAAAGTGCCCTCTAATCCAGATCATGTCATATACGTTTGGCTTGATGCATTAACAAACTATTTAAGTGCACTAAATTATCCCAATAAAGAAGATCACTTGTTTAAAAATTTTTGGCCTGCAGATGTACACTTAATTGGAAAAGATATACTTAGATTTCATGCAGTTTATTGGCCTGCTTTTCTTCTAGCAGCAAATTTAAAACCACCAAAGAAAGTTTATGGACATGGCTGGATTCTCTCAGGTGAAGAAAAAATGTCAAAATCAAAAGGAAATATTTTAGATCCCCTTGAAATAATCAGTAAATATGGTCTAGATCCTTTAAGATATTATTTAATTAAAGAAGTTTCTTTCGGAAATGATGGAAGCATATCTAAAGATAAATTAGAAAGTTGCATCAATAGTGACCTAGCAAATAACTATGGAAATTTATGCCAAAGAGTTATTTCTTTTGCTGAGAAAAATACAAATTCAGAAGTTCCAAAATATGGAAAATTTAACAAAGAAGATCTTATTATACTTGCAAAATTTAAAAAAAATTATGATTTTTTATTAAAGTCAATAGATGAACAAAATATAAATGGGTATGTTAACTTTGTTGTAAATTCATTATTTGATGCAAATAAATATTTCAACGATCAAGAACCTTGGAAGAAAAAAAATGATATTAAAAGACTTAATACTATTGTTTATGTTTCTTTAGATTTAATAAGAAAAATAACTATATTACTTTACCCTATAATACCTGGTACAGCAGTTAGAGTACTTAAGATTTTTGATATAAAAGAAAATGATATTAGCTTTCAATCAGTCAAAGAAAATGAAATTTTAAATATTAATTTTAAATTAAAAAAAATAGATATATTATTCAAAAAAATAGAAAAAAAATGATTGATTCACATTGTCATCTAGATCATGAGCCTTTAATAACAAACTTTGATCAGGTTATTTTAAGATCTAAAAAAGCTGGTATTAAAAAACTTTTAACAATTTGCACTACTATTAAAGGTTTTAAAAATATTTTAAAAATTATTGATAAAGATCCGATGATATATGGAACTTTTGGAATACACCCACATGAAACTTCTACAAACGTAGTTGATGTTGAAACTATCATAAAAAATGTTTTAACTAATGATAAAGTAATAGGCATCGGCGAAACAGGTTTAGACTTTTACTACAACAATAGTGATAAAAAATCTCAAACGGAAAGTCTTGAAAAACATATTCATGCTGCTATTGAACTTAATATACCAATAGTTATTCATTCACGAAATGCGGAAAGTGAAACTTATGATATTTTAAAAAAAAACCATAATGGAAAACTTAAAATATTAATGCATTGTTTTACTGGAAGTTTAAAACTTGCATACAATATGCTGTCTTTAAATGCAATGTTCTCTGCAAGCGGTATTATTACTTTTAAAAATAGCCTTAATTTACAAAATACTTTTAAACAAATCCCACTTGAAAATTTACTAATTGAAACAGATAGTCCTTTTTTAGCACCGGTACCAATGAGAGGAAAAAAAAATGAGCCTAGTTTTATTAAGTATACTTTAACTAAACTTGCAGAACTTAAAGGTGTAACGGATAATGAATTAAGCAATATTACTACTAAAAATTTTAATAAATTATTTTCTATAAATGGCAATTAAATTTACTATTCTAGGGTGTGGAAGTTCCCTGGGCATTCCCAGAATAGATGGTTATTTTGGAAAATGTGATCCTAAAAATAAAAAAAATTACAGAACAAGATGTTGTGCAGTAATAAGTAATAAAAAAATCAACATTTTAATTGACACTTCACCTGATATAAAAACGCAATTATTGAATAATAAGATTAAAAATATAGATCAAGTATTTTATACACATCCACATGCCGACCAGACACATGGAATAAATGAACTAAGAGTTTTTTATTTAAAAAATAAATTTAAACTTCCAGTTTATGCAAATAAAGAAACAAGCAAGTATCTTTTATCAACATTTAAATATTGTTTTAAAAATACACTAGATTACCCAGCTACTTTAAATTTAAAAAAATTAAAAAAAAAACATTCATTCGATTATGGAAATGAAAAAATAACTTTAGAAAGTTTTAATGTTGGTCATGGTTTGATCGATAGTACATGCTATATTGTTAATAATAAATGTGCTTATGCAAGTGATATTAATAAAATATATAAAAAAGATTTACACAAATTTAAAAATCTTAAGTATCTAATAGTTGATTGTTTGCGTTATAAATACCATCCATCACATTTTAATTTTGAAGATATTATTAATTTAGTTAAAATTATTAAACCAAATAAAACAATATTAACTAACTTAAATAATGAAATGGATTATAACTTTCTAAAAAAAAAGTTGCCAAAGAACATTATACCTGCTTACGACGGCTTAAATTTATTGCTTTAGTACTTTTTCAATCTTACTAATAATCTTTTTTGATTGCGGGTTTGTGAATGGGGCGAAGGTATCTTCAATTTTACCATCTCTATTTATTAGAATTTTATGAAAGTTCCATTTTGGTATAGCCGATTTACCATAATTTTTTTTTGCCCATTTATATATTTTATGTGCCGTATCACCTTTAACATCATATATAGTGGTCATTGGAAAATTTATATTAAAATTAACTTCACAAAACTCTTTTACTTCTTTACTCGTATTTTTTTCTTGATTAAAAGATTTTGATGGAACAGCTAAAACTATCAAACCTTCATTTTCGTATTTTTCCCATAATTCTTGTAAATCATTATATTGACTTGTAAAACCACAGTAACTAGCAACATTAACAAGTAATATTACTTTATTTTTATATTCATTTAAACTCATAGTTTTACCTTCCACTGTTTCAATTGAATGATCAAAAAATGTCTTTTCATAATTTGCTAATACAGAATTTTTAAAAAAAAACATAAATATAGTAATTCCTATTATTAATAACTTATTCATAAATATATTATTTATTGGATGTAAGTAATATCAAGAAGTAACCACTTAAAGTGGATAATAATGACCCAGTCAAAACACCAATTTTAACACCATCCATGTACTGTACGTTATCTACAAATGCTAAATTCCCAACAAAAAGACTCATCGTGAATCCAATTCCAGTAAGGATTCCAACACCATATAAGTTAAACCAGTTAGAATTATTTGGCATTTCAGCCATTTTTAATTTTATTGAGACGTATGAGAACACAAAAACGCCAAGTTGTTTACCAACAAATAGTCCTAATAAAATTCCAAGTGGCACTTTATCGAATAAAGAATTTATTGATAACCCATCTAATGATACACCGGCATTTGCAAATGCAAATAATGGCATAATACCAAATGCAACGTAAGGACTTATTGCATGCTCAATTTTAATTAATAGTGAAAAATCTTTTTCTTTTTTTCTATGAGGTATCGTCATAGCAAGCAAAACCCCGGCTATTGTTGCATGTATGCCGGAGTTATGTGTAAAGTCCCACAAAAAAATACCTACAATTAAATAAGGTAAAAACTTTTTAATATTAAATTTATTTATTATAAGTAAAATTATAAATGCCAACAACATTAGTGATAGATACTTAATGCTAAGATCTCCAGAATAAAATAAAGCTATTATAACAATCGCTCCTAAATCATCAATTATAGCTAAAGCTGTTAAAAAAACTTTTAATGATAGGGGAACTCTTTTACCTAACAACGAAAGTACACCAAGTGAAAAAGCAATATCTGTTGCTGAAGGAATAGCCCAACCATTTAAAGTTTCACTATCACCAAAATTTATATACACATAAATTAAAGCAGGAACTAACATTCCACCAACAGCAGCTATTATTGGCAACATTGCTTGTTTAATATTTGACAGTTCACCTTGTAAAAATTCTCTTTTAATTTCTAAAGTTACAAAAAAAAAGAATATTGCCATTAAAGCATCATTAATCCAATGTATAACAGTTAGTTTTAAACCAAAATTGTTAATTCCTAAAAATATATATTTATTTAAGGTAGAAAAATATAAGGTTGATAAATTTGAGTTACTTATAGCGAGAGCAATTATAGCGGCAAATAATAAAAACAAACCACTTGCTGCTTCTAGTTTGAAAAACCATTTAAAGGGTTTAGATATGTAATATAACATAATTTATCTAACTAAGTCTTTAAAAAAAAAATAAAGATCTTTTAAAGTTTCATAAAAGTTGTTTAGAATAAAATTGAAATTAGGGTAAATTAAATTTATTTGTGACTTAAATGTATCAAGAATAAGTATAGTCGACGATAAGGTTATTACACATAGAAGTAATAAATTAAAAAAAGGAAGACTGCTACTAAATTTTGTAGTTTTAATATTTGAGCTTGTTCTTTCAATTTTACTAAATTTTTCCGCGTCAGTTATTAATTTATCAACTTTACTTGATATATTTTCGAATGGATCAATTTTTCTAATTTTAACATCTTTTTTTTTATATTCGTTTTTTAGTTTTGATCTATCTATTTTGTAATGCCATTTACGCTCACAAAAACCACATTGAAGTGTTCTTCCGTCATTTGGAATTAATGATGCATCTACATTGAATTTTTTATCACCACAGGGACACGTAATTATCATGTGATCTTTTATACCAGATTCTTGTTAAAATTCTTTCATTTTTGATCTATTTATACTTTGAAAATAACATTATGTACTGTATTAGTATCCCATTCGGGGCGTAGCGCAGCCTGGTAGCGCATCTGGTTTGGGACCAGAGGGTCGCAGGTTCAAATCCTGCCGCCCCGACCATTTTATGAAAAAAGCTATTATTTACAAACCTGCTAAAACTTCTATGCAATCTGGTTACGGCAAAACAAAAGATTGGGTCATGGAATATGTAGTTGAAAAAACAGGTATTAATCCTTTAATGGGTTGGGAAAGTTCTACAAATACCATGTCTGAGTTAAAACTAGAGTTTTCTTCTAAAGAAAATGCAATAAAATATGCTAAAAAAAATAAAATTAATTTTGAAATAATTGAACCAAAAAAAAGAAAAGTTATAAAAAAGTCTTACGCTGATAACTTTATTAAATAATGTTTAAATTCTTTACTCAAAAAAAATGGTTTTTATGGAGTATTTGTGGTTCTTTATTGATTTTAGTTTCTACGTGGTATCAAGTTCAACTTGACGTTAAAATAAACGAATGGTTTGGAGAATTTTATGATACCCTTCAAAAGGCTCTAACAACTCCTAATTCTGTTTCTGAAAAAGAATTTATAGGTTATTTATTTACTTTCGCAAAAATAGCAGCACTTTGGATACTTATTGCTGTGTTTACAGGTTTTTTTACTAGCCATTGGGTTTTTAGATGGCGTACTTCTATGGCAAATTATTATCATGAACAATGGTTAAAAGCTCGTCTTACAGAAGGAGCTTCACAACGTGTTCAAGAAGATACATTAAAATTTGCAAGAATAATGGAAGGTTTGGGAACTGGTTTGTTAGACAGTTTAATGACTTTAATTGCTTTTACTCCTATTTTATGGGGCTTATCAAAACAAATTGATGTTCTACCTTGGATAGGTGAGGTAGATCATGCTTTAGTTTGGGTAGCTATTCTATCAGCTTTAGGAGGTACACTTTTGTTGGCAGCGGTAGGAATTAAACTCCCAGGTATAGAATATGATATTCAAAAAGAAGAAGCTGGTTATAGAAAAGAACTTGTACATGGTGAAGATGATCCAATAAGAGCAGCACCTCCTACCATAGGTCAATTATATAATAGAGTTAGAGGTATTCATTACAAATCATATTTTCATTATTTATATTTTAATACTGTGAAGTGGAGTTATTTTCAAGGAATGGTAATTGTACCATATCTCGCTTTAGCTCCAACAATAGTAACTGGCGCAATTACACTTGGATTCGTACAACAAATAACAAGAGCATTCGGTAGAGTCGAGGGTTCTTTGCAATATTTAGTGAAAAGTTGGTCAACAATTGTTGAACTAATTTCAGTCTGGAAAAGATTGAGAGAATTTGAGGAAAAATTACACATAACCGAACATGATACACTAAAAATTTAGTAATGAGTCTAGATAAAAATTTTATTGATAAATTAGTGAAAATAACTTCTAGCGCTTCTATAGCTTGTCATAAACATATAGGTAAAAAAAACAAAATTATTGCAGACAAAGCAGCAACAGACGCTATGAGAAAAAATTTAAACAAATTAAATATAAATGGAAAAGTTGTAATAGGGGAGGGTGAATTAGATAAAGCTCCAATGCTATACATTGGAGAAAAATTAGGTACTGGAGTAGGTCCAAATATAGACATAGCTGTTGATCCTCTTGAAGGAACAAACTTTGCAGCAAATAATTTACCAGGAGCCTTATCAGTAATTGCAATTGCTGAAAAAAATAACTTATTTAACGCACCTGAGACATATATGGATAAATTGGCTGTTGGTCATGATATACCTAGCGAAGTAACAGATTTAGATTTTTCGGTAGAAAAAAATATAAAAAATATTGCTGATTTTAAAAATGTTAAAATTGAACAGTTAACAGTATGTATTTTAGACAGGCCAAGACACAAAGATAAAATTGATATTTTAAGACAAATGAAAGTAAAGATAAAATTGATTTCTGATGGCGATATATCAGGAGCACTTCTAGTTACCAATAAAAAATATAAAGTTGATTTGTTTATGGGAATCGGAGGTGGACCAGAAGGTGTCCTTGCAGCATCAGCTTTGGATGCTTTTAATTGCAAGTTTCAAGGACGGTTTATATTTAAAAGTGAAGATGATAAAACAAGAGCAAAAAATATGGGTATTAAAGATTTTGATAAAAAATATAATTTAAATGAAATAATCAAAGGAGAGTCTATCTTTTGCGCTACTGGTATAACTAATGGAGATTTAGTTAGCGGTGTTACTCTAAAAAATGGCTTTTATACCACCGAAACATTGGTTACACACAAAAACTCAATCATAGATATTGTAAAATCAAAAGAAGCAATTACTTGATTATTCTTGATAATTACAATAAAAAAACTTTCTTTGGTCCCTTCGTCTATCGGTTAGGACACATGGTTTTCATCCATGAAAGAGGGGTTCGATTCCCCTAGGGACCGCCAAAAAATATGACATATTATGTCTATATGATCAAAACTATATCAGGAAAATCAAATAAAACCTATGTAGGATATAGTAATAATCTAAAAAAAAGGCTTGATAACCACAATAATAACAAGGGTGCAAAATCTACAAAAGGACACAAATGGAAAATAATATTTAAAAAAAAATTTATGTCAAAATCATCAGCAATGTCATATGAATATTTTTTAAAAAAAAATAAGTATTTAAGAAAAAAAATTTCCAATTCTATATAAGATGAAAAAAAAAATAGCAATAATTCTTCCATACAAAGAAATTTATTCTGAAAAATATGCAGGTGCAGCTTCAATATGGGTAAAAGACTATTGTAATTTTTCTAAGCTTAAAGATGAAACTATTATATATGGCAATTTACCCAATAAACTTAAGCCGATTTCTAAAAATTTTTATGATATTAAAATTAAAAAAACTATTTTTTCAAAAAATAAGGAATATATAGAATCCTTTTTTACTGATTATTTAATTAAAAAGTATGAAATAATAGAAATACACAACAGACCAGAATATTTTAACTATTTAATTTCAAAAAATGTTGATGCAAAGCTAATTTTTATTTTTCATAATAACCCTACACAGATGAGAGGTTCTAAAAAAGTTGAGGAAAGAATTAAAATAATAGAGAATGCTGAAAAAGTTTTTTTCGTAAGTCGTTGGACAATGAAGAAATTCTTTGAAGGATTGCCATATAAATCAAAATCTAATTGTGATGTTTTATACCCATCAATTAAAGGACCCAAAAAATTTAATAAAAATAAAAAAAAACAAATAATTTTCACTGGTAAACTAAATTCGTCTAAAGGTTTTGATATATTTGGCTTAGCAATTATAAGAATACTTAATAAATACAAAAAATGGTCGGCAGTAGTTGCTGGCAATGAACCCAGAGAAAAATTTTTATTTAAACATAATAGACTAAAAGTGTACAATTGGATCAAACACAAAGAAATTCTAAAACTATACAACAATTCATCAATATCAGTTGTCCCATCAAGATGGGAAGAGCCTTTTGGTCGTACAGCCATGGAGTCAGCTGCATATGGATGCGCAACTATTACTTCAGCAAGAGGCGGATTGTTAGAAACTTTTGATAATAAATTAGTACTAAAAAATTTAACTTCTAAAGCAATTTTTGATTATTTAAATAAATTAATCAAAAATCGAAATTTACTTAAACATAATCAGAAAATTAACTTTAAAAATTTAAAGCATAAAATAGAAGATCTTGTTCTATATCTAGATGCAATTAAAAAAAATTTATTATCAAAAGAAATTAAAATTTTAAGAAATAAAAGGCCAAAAATTTTACATATTTCTAACTTTAATGAAAAGAATAACCAAAGGCTTTTTAATATTTCTATAGCATCAAAAATTTCAAATGGACTAATTAGAAATAAATGTGATGTAATTAATTTCAGCTATAGAAACTATTTATCTCAGAAATTTTTTCCTAAACTTGATCAAAATATTTTGGAGGTTGTCAAAAATTATAGGCCTGATTTAGTTATCTTAGGTCACAATAATATTCTTGAAAGAAAATCCTTATTAAAAATTAAAGATAAAAAAATTAAAACAAGTTTATGGTATGAAGATCATGTTTCATATTTTGGTCCAAGTTGGGAATCAAATTTAAAATTAATAGAAAAAAATAATGATTTAATAGATAAATATTTTATTACAACTCACCCAGATGTTATTAAGACTAATATAAATAAAAAAAAAATAAACTTTTTGCCTATACCTGTTGATGAAAATATTGAAAACTTAAATATTTATAACCACAAGTTCAGATATAAAGATTTATTTTTTGCACTTAGTCACGGTGTAAATTTTGGTGGTCTAAGAAACAAAACGAAAGATGAGCGAGAAGTTTTTTTAGAAAAACTTCTAAAGTATGAGCATAAAATTAAATTTCATATATTAGGGATAAATAATGATCCTCCTAAATGGAATTACGATCTTTATAAGGAAATGATGATTTGTAAAATGTCTTTAAATTTAAGCCGTGGTAAACCCTTAAAATATGCTTCTAGCAATAGAATTGCATCTTATATGGGCAATGGTATTCTCACTTTCATCGATGAAAAAGTAAAATTTCAGGATTTTTTTAATACATCCCAAATGTTATTTTATAAAAATGCAGATGATTTAATAGAACAAATTATAGATATAAAAGATAATATCCAAAAAATTAATAAAATTTCAAAAAATGGAAAAAATCGATATTTTGAAATTTTTAATAATTCCATAATATCAGATTATATAACTTCTCATTCACTGCACACTGATCCAAAGTTCAAATATGCATGGCAAAAATAATTTCAAAACAATATGTATAGCAGGCACTAATAAATGTGCTGTTGATGCTTTAAAATTCCTTCTAAAAAAAAAATTTAATGATTTTAATATAATAGCTTTAGTTGATAGAAGTGATGATGGTAAAAATAAGTGGCAACCGTCATTTAAAAAATTTGCAATTTCAAAGAAAATTAAATTAACTAGTTTAAAAGAACTTTATAATCTAGATAATTTATATTTATTTTCTCTTGAATATAGAGATCTTCTTAAAGTAAATAAATTTAAAACTAAAAATCTTTTTAATGTACATTTTAGCCTTTTACCCAAATATAGAGGTTGTCATACAAATTTTTTACAAATTTATAATGGCGAAAAAAATTCTGGTGTCACACTTCATAGAATAGAAAAAGGAATTGATACTGGCAAAGTTATTTCAAAAATACCTTTTAAAATTAATATTAATCATTCATCATATGAAAATTATTTAAAGTTATTAAAGTACGCTAAAATAATTTTTGAAAAAAATATTTATAAAGTTTTAAAAGGCGATTTTAAAGAATACAAACAAAATTTAAAAAAAGGAAAATATTTCTCCAGGAAGAGTGTTAACTATAAAAAACTCGTATTTCTTAACGATTTTAAACATAATATTAAAACTCATAATAGAATAAGATCTTTAATTTTTCCACCATTTCAACTACCAATATACAAAGGAAAAAAAATAAAAAAATCTATATTTAGAAATAAAAAAATAAAACTTATTTACAAATGAATTATAAGGTAGCTATTATTGGTTTTGGTTATTGGGGGCCGAAGTTAACAAGAAATTTTCACAATTCTAAAAATTTTGAAATTACTTATATTATCGACAATCAAAGGAAAAATCTTAATAAAGCTAAACTTGAATATCCCTTTGCTAAAATAGCAAATAATTACAAAATTATTAAATGCAAAAATATCGACTTAGTTGTAATTTCGACACCAACAATTACCCATTTTAAACTTGCAGAATATTTTTTAAAGAAAACAAATGTTTTGATTGAAAAACCTCTAGTTTTAAATTCAGAACAAGTTAAAAAGTTAGAGAAAATTGCCAAGAGATATAAAAATAGTATTTTTGTTGATTATCCATTCATTTTTTCAGGATCAATTAATTACTTAAAAAAAATAACTAAAAATAAAAAGTTTGGTAAGTTGGTTCATTTTGAAAGCTTTAGAGAACAGGCTCCTGTAAGGAATGATGCAGATGTAGTTTGGGACCTTGGAGTTCATGATGTCTCTATTCTACAATATTTATTTAATAGCAAACCCTTAAAAATTACTTCGACAAAGTTTAAAACTAGTAAAAATAAATTGATAGATACTGCTTATATTAATATGAAATATAGCAACAACATAAATGTTTTTATTAAAGATTCTTGGATATCACCCATAAAAATTAGAAAAATCGTATTAAAGTTTCAAAAGGCAATAATTATATGTGATGAAAACGAACCTATTTATAAAATTAAAATTTATACAAAGAAAAAAGGTAATAATTTGCTATATAATGTCGAAATTCCGGATATAGATTTATCTGAACCACTTTTTAATCTTGTTGAATATATTGCTAAATCTCTAAAAAAAAATACAAACATTATTTTTGATAACAGTTTTAATTTAAAAATTACAAAAGTTCTGGAAAAAATTTAATTAATTAATTTTAAAATATGTCTTTTTCTATTTTAATTCCTACGTTTCAAAACTTTGAATATTTTAAACTTACTATTGAATCTATTAATTTAAATTCAAGTCTAAAACACGAAATTATCGCTCATATAAATGGCACAGATGAACGCACTGAAAATTATTTAATAAGCAATAACATCAAATATACTAAAAGTTCAGATAATATTGGTTTGTGTAGTGGTGTTAACAAAGCAGCTAAAATTTCGACTAAAGATTACCTCTTGTATGCACATGACGACATGTATTTCCTTCCAAATTGGGATAATGTTCTTATGAAAGAAGTAGAATCTTTGAAAAATAATAGATTCTATTTATCCATGACACAAATATCTCACACAAAAGGAGTGAAAAGTAATTTGCAACATATACATTTTGATTGTGGAACTACACTTAATGAGTTCGATAAAGAAAAATTACTTAAAAATTATTCTAAATTTAATTTTAGAGATTTACAGGGATCACACTGGGCACCTCATTTAATACACAGGACATTATGGAATAAAATTGGCGGTTTTAGTGAAGAATTTAACCCCGGCTTTGCATCTGATCCAGATTTAAATATGAAATTATGGAATGAAGGAGTTAGAATTTTTAAGGGGGTTTCAAAATCAAGAGTTTATCATTTTGGATCTGTTACAACACGAAAAAATTATAAAATTAAAAGGAACAACGGGAAAAAAACATTTTTAATTAAATGGAGATTTACAGTAGATTTTTTTGTTAAACATTATTTAAAAAGAGGAGGTGAGTTTAATGGTCCTCTGAAAGAGCCTCATAAAAGTTTTTTGTACTATTTTGATCTTTTTTTAAGTAAAATTAAGCTTTTTTATATCAATACTATAAATGGAAAATAATTTAATAGTTCAAATATCTGAAGGTTTAGGAAATCAATTATTTATGTACTCTCATGCATTTGCTTTGTCTAAAAAAATTAATTATAAATTATTGCTAGATAACACAGGTGGTTATTTTAAAAATAAAAATAAACTTAGACCACACCAAAATTTTCTACTCGATAAATTTAATATTAATTGTAGTATTGCTCCCTCAAATTTAAAATATGACACATTTTTAAAACAAAATCTTAAAAAATTGTTTATTTTCTTTGATAATTTTAAATCAAAAAAAAGTTTTTTGATTGAAAAAAGTTTTCAATTACAAAACAACAAAGTTGCTGAAACATTTATTAATTCAAATAACATAAATTTTGATAAAAATTTATATGTTCAGGGAAATTTTGAAAATTACGCTTATTTTAATCACTTAAAAAACGACCTCGTAAACCTTTTTACTGTTAAAGATGAATATATAAGCCAAGAAAATCCATTAATTAATAAATTAAAAAATAGCAACTCTGTATCTATACATATAAGAAGAAATAGATTCTCAGATCAATATGGTCTGTCAAAACAAAATGATGTTAAAAAATCTTTAATTTTTACTAATCAGATTATTGATTATATAAACCGGTCTTTAGACTTTATTAATAACAATGTAACCAATCCATCATATTTTATATGGTCTAATGATTTTACTGATTTTGATGAAATTCTAAGTAAAATTAACCTTAAAAATTATGTTTTAGTTAACAATAATGATTTGCTTACAGATTTTGATTTATTTAGATATTCAAAAAATTTTATAGTCGGTCCATCTTCGTTTCATTGGTGGGGAGCATGGTTAAATCAAAATAAAAGTAAAATTTGTGTTTGTCCAAAAAATTTAAGTCCGTCAAATAATGCAAATTTTTGGCCAAATAACTGGATTAAAATTTAATTTTATTTAATGCATTATTTTTAAATAAGTTTGCTTCTTGAATATATCTTCTTACCATCTGTGTTGTCTTATGACCCGTCATAGCCATTATATTTCGTTCTTCAGCACCAGCTTCAGCCGCTGATGTTGCAAATCCTGATCTTAGACTGTGTCCTCCATATTTATTGGCATCTAAACCTGCTAAATTTGCATATTTTTTGATAATTAATGATACACTTTTATCAGATATCTTAAATAATTTGCCAGATTTGATTTGTGAATATTCTACCCATTGCTTTAATGAATTCACCGGGCAATAATTTTTATTATCAAAGTAGGGGATTGCCTTGACCATTCCTTCCCCTGATTGATCCGTTTTTGACCGTCTAATAAAAATCTTTATTCCCTCTGAAACGTATTCTACATCTTCATAATCAATATTTACAATTTCTGATCTTCTAAAACCTCCAGCAAATCCGATTAAAATCAATGTTTTATCTCTTATTTTATTTTTATGTTGCTTATATTTCTTCCTATCTGTCGGTCTTGAACCAATTATATTCTCATCTATTACTTTAACTATTTTTTTTAAATCATTGATTAATATAGGTTTTTTTGCTTTTTGAATTGTTCCCTTTACCCTTTTAATCCCATGTAAATTTTCCATAATTATAGGATGTTTCGTGTCTAAATAATGCCCTTTACTCTTATGGATAACTCCTATTGATGCTATTCTACGCTTAAGGGTACTAAATTTTGACGTTGATGATAAATGAGTTAAATACAAAGCTAGTATTTTTGGCTCTGTTGGTAATGAATTCAAACCATTTCTTAAGCAAAAGGCTGAAAAGTCTTTAAAATCTGCATGATAAGCTCTTAAAGTATTAGCAGCTTTAGAACTCCTTAAGTTTTTTAAGGTTTCTATTTCGAGACTTTTCAGATCTGTTATTAACTCATTCATAAATATTTCCGATAACCATTAATTATCGGAAGTTATAATATATCACATTTTTAAAGTCAAGAAAAAAAGATAAATTAAATTATGCCAAAATATATTCTCTTCGGACTTGCGGTTCCAATAATAATATTTGTTTTTATGTTTATTTGGTCAAAAATATCTGAAAAAATTAAAAATAGAATTTTAATGCTTATTTTTGGTATATTCTTCATAAGCATTTTTGTTCTGCTATTTCTTTTAATGAATTAAAAAAGTTATCCCCATTATTCAACCATGTTAATAAATCTCAAAATTCAACGATTAAGTGATACATACAACCATTTAACTTTGTTAATGTCATAATGAATTAAGGGGCAACCCTTAACTGGCCGACTGGGGAAAGGCCGAGAGGACCAAGCCCAGGGGGCAGAAAGCTTTACGGAGTAGCGCTAAAATCGTAGAGCGGAAGGCATGGCGGTAGCGCATACAACGACGTGCCAAAACAACTGTTCTTTGTACCTGAAAAGGTGCAAGGAAACAGGGGTTTTTCTTTTACAGATGATCTTAAAAGGTACAAAATTTCAAATTAAAGTCTGGAAATATATTAAAACTATACGAAAAGGCAGTATTATAACTTACAAAGATGTTGCTATAGGCATAAATAGTCCTAAATCTGCACGAGCTGTAGCAAACGCATGCGGTAAGAACCCCTACTCTCCAATAATACCTTGTCACAGAGTTGTTAGGTCAGATGGTACAATAGGCGGATATTCGGGTCCAGGAGGTGTAAAAACGAAGAAAAAACTCTTAAAAAAAGAGGGTTTTTATCTCTAAAAAGCATTGATTTTAAACATTTTTTTACAATTTACCCTATAAAAGTACCATGTTTTATCATTTCGACCATTGGTTGTACTTAATAACGAACTTTACTTAAATAAACCCCTTCTATGGTCCTTTAAATGCTATATTCCTTTAATGCATTGCTCATTTTTTTAAGCAACATTATTCATTAATTTTCGTTATAAATATGATTTATAAAAATGTTTTATATTGATATTTTAACTTATAATTAACTATGGATGCATATTATTACTGATATTGTTACCTTTTTTTACTATCCATAATTTTTTAATTCCATATTTATAATTTTCTTTCTTTGATATATTTTAATTTATTTAATATTCAAAAAAACTAATAATTACATATATATAAGTGCAATACTTAATATGTTACTTTAAAAAATATGTACTATTTATTTACTAATAAAGTTATGTTGGTCGACCAGATAATTCTCTTCTAAAAATATAAATACCAGAAGAAATTATAATTAAAAGACCCAAAAAATGGAAATGATCTGGAAAGTTATTAAAGAAAATATAACCAATAATCATATTTGGAATTATTTCAAAATAACCAAAGGGAGCTAATTTTGATGCATCAGCGTAAACAAGCGATAATATTAAAAGTAAATGTCCAATAGTTGCAAATAAACCAATTGCAAACATCATATACCATTCTGAAATGGTAGGTTGGACCCAATAACTTGGAATTAAAATTGAGCCTATAATACCCCCTACTATGCCAGTAAACAAAAGTGTCAAAAGCGGGTGTTCGGATTTATTTAATTTTCTTGTTGCTATTAAGTAAAGACCGTAAAGAATTCCGGTACCTAATGCTGCTAAACTTGCTAAATTAATTTCCATAAAACCTGGCCGTAAAACTACTAATGATCCAATAAACCCAACTATTACAGCGGCCCATCTTCTTATACCCACTTTTTCCTTTAATAAAATTGGGGAAAGCGAAGTAACAATCAATGGTGCAATAAACGCTAATGTAAGAGACTTAGCTAATGGTATAATTGATATAGAGTAAAAAAATAAAATATTTGCAAAAAATAATAAAAGACCTCTGATTAGTTGTAATTTTGGATCTTTTGGCCATTTAAAATTTTTTTTAAAAAAAAAAATCATTATTGGCAAGGCGATAAGAACAGTGAAAAAATATCTAGACCATGTAATTTGTAAAATTGGTAGTGAGTAGCTTAAATATTTAGCAAATCCGTCCATAATAGCGAGCATAGGCCATGCTAGCAAATTTAAAACTATTGCTTTCATTTAAGAAAAATATCTTAAAGCAAAATAAACTACAACAGGAATAGTAACAAATGACATTATGGTCGATACAACAATAGTACTGGCAACACTGTCTACAACCTTTTTGGGAGAATATATAGATCCTACAAGATAATTGAGTACTGCACTAGGCATTGAACATTGTATTAATAGTACACCAGCAGCAAAACCTTTTAAATTAAAAAACCAGATTAATCCTATACCAATTAATGGTCCAATAAACATTCTTGTAAATGATGAAATTAATGCATTGCCTAAAGAAAAAACTTTAAGCCTTGTCAAGGCTATACCTAACGACATTAATATTAAAAAAATTGTAGTATACATTAGCCACTCTGTAGTATTAATTACAAAAGTAGGCATCTCGACTTCATAAAACAATACAATGGCAGAAAAAATGATAGCATAAAAAGGTGGATTTTTTAATATAACATCCAAATTAAATTTTCTATCAGCAAGAAAAACCCCAACAGTAAAGTGCATTAAAATTATTAATGAAGTAATAGATGCAGAAACACCTAGCCCCTGAGAACCGTATGCGAACATACAAATTGGAAGGCCCATGTTGCCAGTATTTGGAAAGATTAAAGGAGGCAACTCTCTTATAATATCTTTGGTTTTTATGAAAAAAAGATTAATTATACCAACAACAGAAAAACAAAGAATAGCTATTAGATAATACCAAAAATAATCTTTAAAAATCTCAAAATCAATACCGGTAGATGTAACCGCATAAATGACCATTGCTGGTGTACCAATATTTGCTGCAAAATTTGTAATAAATTTAGTATCAATTTTTGGATTTTTCTTACCTAAAAAGTAACCAATGCCTACTACAAAAAAAACAGGAAAAATTACTTCAAAAAGTTTGATATAAATATCCATTAAAATAACCTAATTAATATAGGTTTTTTTAAGATATTTTTATTAGAAATAAATGAATTCATACATTTGCTTGAATTAGATTCCATAACATCGTGAGTAATAATAATTATTGATGCCTTTTTTTTATTGTTATCAGGTATTTGAATAAGTCTTTGAATTGAGATTTTATATTTTGCTAATTGTTTTGTTATTTGGGATAAAACACCTGGTTTGTCTACGACTTCAAATCTAAGATACAGAGAATTTACATATTTTTTTTGATCATAAGAACTAATTTTTTTCCTTTTTTTTAATGGAATGCCAAATGGAGATTTAATATTACCTCTTAATATCGATAATAAATCCGACATTAAAGCTGAAGAAGTTGGCCCAGGTCCAGCCCCTTCACCCTGTAAAACGCTTTGCCCTACCGGTTTGCCTTCTAAAATTATAGCATTCATGGCTCCACCAACATTTGAAATATAAGTGTTCTTTTTAACTAAGCATGGGTGAACTCTTTCGAATAGTTTATTATCAATAACTTCCGTAATACCTAAAAGTTTAATTCTTAAGTTTAGTTGTTCGGCAATGTTAAAGTCTTTTGACTCGATATTTTCAATTCCTTCCATTAAACATTTATTTTTTGATATTTTTTTATTAAAGGAAAGTGCTGATAAAATCTTAACTTTTGCTAACGCATCATAACCATTTAAATCTAATTTAGGATTACCAGGTTCGGCGTAGCCTAAATTTTGCGCCTTCTTTAAGACATTGTTAAAACTATCCTTTGTTTTTTCCATTTCTGAAAGTATGTAGTTACAAGTACCATTAAGAATCCCATAAACTTTTGAAATCTTATTTGTAGCAAGACTTTCCTTTATAGTTCTTAGTATTGGTATACCACCACCAACTGAAGCTTCGAACTCTAAATTTACTTTATTCATTTCGGCAAGCTTACTTAAGTAATCACCGTGTTTAGATATTAGGGCTTTATTTGGTGTTATTACATGAATTTTATTTTTTAATGCATTAATGACTATTTGTTTTGATATACCATCAGACAAACCTATACATTCAAATAATATATCTATATTTTTATTTTTTATAACTTGCAAAGGGTTTCTATAAAAAATTTTTTTACTAATTTTATATTTTCTTTTTTTATTAATATTTTTTGCGGATATAGCTACAATATCTATTTTTTTTCCTGTTTTTAATTCAATTTCTTTTTTTTTATAATTAAGCTCGTTATAGAGATAGTTCCCTATTTGTCCTAAACCTAGAATTGCAATGTTAACTTTTTTTTTCATTTATTTTTCAATATTCGGATAACCTTCATTTTCGTTATAATTTTCTAACAATTCATTATACTGATTAATGGATAAATCAAACAAATTATCAAAATTAACATCAGTAGTATTCAAGATAGTTTTGCTAGATGAGCAAGAATTCAATAAAAACAAAATTAAAAAAAATATTCTCATTTTAAACCTTCGCTCTCTTTAAAGTTAAATTTTAAATTCATATTTTGAATAGCTTGACCCGATCCCCCTTTGATAAGGTTATCAACAGCTGATACTATAATAATTTTATTTATATATTTTGTATCACAAACTGAAATGTAACAGTTGTTTGTATTAATCACGTCATTTGTACTCAGAAACGAATTTTTCTTCATTACTTTAACAAACTTACTTTTTTTGTAAAATTTCTTTAGTTGATTAAGTACATTTAATTTGCTTTTTTTTGATTTTAAATCAATATAAATGGTACTTAATATACCTCTAAACATTGGTACTAAGTGAGGTGTAAATGTTATTTTAAATTCCTCACGACAATATTTTTTTATTTCTTGTTCAATCTCAGAGTTATGGCGATGAAAACCTACACCATATACACTAAGTGACTCATATAAATTTTTTTTTTTATATTTTTTATGAACACCTCTGCCAGCTCCAGAGTAACCAGATTTAGAGTCAACTATAATATTATTAGTTTTAATTAATTTTTTTTTTATCAAAGGAATTAAAGGTAATAGAATGGAAGTCGGATAACATCCTGGGCAAGAAATTATATTGTATTTTTTAACACTTTTTAAATTTAATTCCGGCAAAGAGTAAATACTATTTTTGATATTTTTAATTGCTTTATGCTTTTGCTTGTACCATTTCAAATATGACTTACTGTCATTAAGTCTAAAATCTGCTGATAAATCTATAAGAACTTTCTTTTTGTTTATAAGTTTTGATATAAGTTGAGCTTCACCATTAGGTAATGCTGCAAATATGACATCTGAATTATTTATTTTAGACTGACTAAGCTTTGTTATTAAAGGAAGTTTTTTTTTAATTGATTTATCAAAAAAAGATATTTTTTTACCTACAGATGAATTTCCACATAAATACTTAATATTCACTTTATTATGTTTTAACAATAATTTAATTAATTGAATACCTATATAACCAGTTGATCCAGCTACTAATACATTAAGTTTAGACATTTTTTATTATAACAGTTTAAATTGAAAAAAATATTATCTTTTAGAAAACTGAAAGCTTCTTCTAGCTTTTCTATGGCCGTATTTCTTTCTTTCAACAGCTCTTGAGTCTCTTGTGGTAAGTTTTTCTTTTTTTAACGTAGCTTTCGAATCAGGATCTAGTTGAACAAGAGCTTTTGAAATACCATGAACCATAGCACCAACTTGACCTGTGAGCCCTCCCCCTTTAACTTTGCATTTTACGTCATAAGAAGTGGCTTGATTTAGAATTTCAAAAGGTCTCAACAAAACCATTTTATGATTAGCTCTCTTGAAATAATCTTGGTAATTTTTTCCATTAACAAAAATTTTTCCAGTACCTTTTTTAAGCCAAATTCTTGCAATAGATCTTTTTCTTCTACCTGTTGCATACATGCTATCCTTAAAATCTAATTTACTTTCTTCATTGTTATGAGATGTTGAATTTACATTTTCCATATTAGTTTCTTATAACATTTTTTTTATTAAGTTTTTCTATTTCAATTATAACAGGGTTTTGTGAAGAATGGGGATGTTTGTCTCCACTATAAATTTTTAATTTTGTAAGTTGTTTTTTTGCTAATGGTCCTCCTGGTAACATTCTTTTTACTGCTAATTTTAGTATTTCAGAAGGTTTATTCTTTTCTTTAAGCTTTTGTGGAGTGATTTCTTTAATACCACCTGGGTAGCCTGTGTGTTTGTAGTATTTTTTGTTTTGGAATTTATTGCCAGTAAACTTTATTTTTTCAATATTCTTTACAACAACAAAGTCTCCATGATCCATATGTGGTGTATAAGTATTTTTATTCTTTCCTCTTATTATTTTTGATATTACTGTGGCTAATCGTCCTACAACAGCATTCTTGGCATCAATTTCATACCATGAGTTCTCTATCTCAGATTTTTTAAGAAATTTAGTCATTGTGCTGGGATTAATACTTTTAATTATTTAATATGTCAATTGATAGGTTGTATTAATTGGCCTAAAAATCCTTGTGTATAAAGGTTTTTTATTAACTTGAAACGATCGTCTTAATTGTAATAGAATAAATTTTGAAAAAGGGAGGAAATTAATGTCAAAACAATCAAAAAATCCGGAAACTATAGCTTTGCACGGCGGAGATTACAGAAGTGATCCTGCTACTACAGCTGTAGCAGTTCCAATATATAGAACAACATCATATCAATTTAATAACACAGGTCACGCTGCTAATCTTTTTGCGTTAAAAGAGTTTGGAAACATTTATACAAGAATTATGAATCCAACAAATGACGTTTTAGAAAAAAGAGTTGCAGCGCTAGAAAATGGTTTGGCCTGCGTAACAGTAGGATCTGGTCAAGCAGCATCAACATTTGCTATTGTAAATGTCTGCCAAGCTGGAGATAACTTTGTAAGTTCTACTGATCTATATGGTGGTACAGTAAATTTATTTACTCACACTTTAAAAAAACTTGGTATCGAGGTAAGATATGCTGATCCATCTGATCCTAAAAATTTTGAAAAGGCAATTGATGAGAAGACTAGATGTTTTTACGCTGAAACTTTGCCAAACCCATACTTAAGAGTTTTTCCAATTAAGGAAGTTTCGGACATTGGTAGAAAACATAATATTCCACTAATTATGGATAATACAGCTGCACCTATAATTTGCAAACCATTAGATCATGGAGCTGCTGTAGTAGTTCATTCATTAACAAAATTTATTGGTGGACATGGTACTGTAATAGGAGGATGTTTAGTTGATGGTGGTAATTTTGACTGGACAGCAGACCCTAAAAGACAACCATTATTTAATGAACCTGATATGAGTTATGGTGGAGCAAAATGGGGTGAAGTAGTTCCACAATTAACAGGAGCAAATGTTTCATTTGCAGTTCGTGCTAGAGTTTGTTTGCTAAGAGATTTAGGTGCTCCTTTAGCGCCTGATAATGCTTGGGGAATTATACAAGGACTAGAAACTGCTCCTTTAAGAATGAAACAACATTGCTCTAACGCACAAAAAGTAGTTGATTTCCTTCAGAAACACAAAAATGTTGATAGAGTAATTTATCCAACATTGCACAAAGGTGTTGTAGGTGATCGTGCTAAAAAATATTTTTCTGGTGGTAATGGTGCTTTAATTGGAATTGAAGTTAAAGGCGGTGTTGAAGCAGGTAAAAAATTTATTGAAGCACTTAAAATGTTTTATCATGTTGCCAATATAGGAGATGCAAGAAGTTTAGCAATACACCCAGCTACTACAACCCATAGTCAATTGTCAGAGGAAGAACTTTTAGCTGCCGGTGTAACACCAGGTTATGTAAGACTATCTATAGGCATTGAACATCCAGATGATATTATAGCTGATCTTAAACAAGCTTTAGACGCCTCGGGCAAACCAAGTTTAAAAGCTGTTAGTTAGATTTTGAGTTTAAAAATAAAAGATAAACACAAGAACTTACTAAAAATATAGAACTTATTTGGTGCATAGATGATAAATAAATCTGTGCACCGTTAAGCAAAGTTAGTATTCCCAATATTACCTGTAAGAGTAAAAAAAAACCTATTATCTTGATAGCAAAGTAGAATTTTTTTAATTTATTTTTATATATATAAAAAGTAATAAAAAAATAAAATGCAGTTATCAAATAAGCCAAGTTTCTATGCATAAATTGCACCAATGACGGATCATTAAATGCTGCTAACTTAAACAGATTAACAAAATCATTATCATCGGGAAAATAAGAAGATCCCATCATCGGCCATGAAGTATAAATCGTACCTGCGTCCATTCCTGAAACAAATGCCCCTATTGAAATTTGTAAGAAAATCAAAAGTAAAAAAAACGCTGGAAGATAAAATTTAATTTTATAATCTGTAGTCTTAAAATTATTAAATTTCAAAAAGTTCCATAAAATCAAGGACAAAATAATAAATGCTACAACTAAATGTATAGACAGTCTGTAGTGACTAACATCTACCCTATCTATTAAACCACTAGAAACCATATACCAGCCAATAAATCCTTGAAAACAAATGAGTAAAAAAATGAAATACAGATTTTTTAAATTTAAAAAACCGATTTTAAGTGTGAAGTAAATTAAAGGGATTAAAAAAAATAAACCTATTAATCTACCTAAAAATCTATGAGCCCACTCCCACCAAAAAATTACTTTAAATTCATTCATTGTCATTGAATAGTTCTGAAGTTTAAATTCAGGAATTTGTTTGTATAAATCAAAATAATAAACCCACTTACTTTCGGTAAAAGGTGGTAAGAAACCTGTGAATAGTTCCCACTGAGTTATAGAAAGACCCGAATCAGTCAATCTAGTCAAGCCACCCACCACAATCATTATGGATATGATTATAAACATTAAGCCCAGCCAATATGTAATGAATTTTTTTAGTTGTGTATTTTGTATGTACATATTGGAATAAATATATTATTTTTTAATAAAACCAATTGAATAAATGTCGCCAAAAAATAAAAAAAAATTAAAGATAGTTAGAAAAAAACTCGATAATCTTGATAATAAATTGATCAAATTGATAAAAAAAAGAACAAGTCTAGTTAAAGAAGTTGTAATGCTTAAGGAATTCAAAAAAGAAATAGTAGACCAGCAAAGAATAAAAAAAATTTTATATAAAATACGAAAAAAATCAATTTCTAATAATATAGATCCAAAAATTACGAACAGAATATGGAAAAATATGATTTGGTCTTACATAGAATATGAAAAAAAAATATTTAAAAAAAAATAAAATTATTTGCTATGTGGTGGAAGTTTTTTTTCAACAAAAATTTCATGTTTTCTAGTACTGGGATTATATTTTCTAGCTTTTAACTTAACTTTTGCCTTTTCACCTCCTGAAGGTTTTTTCACATAATAAAAAAATGGGCTATCAGGTTTTCCTTCAGGAACTAGTCTAACTTTAACATGTGTTTTTTTTGCCATCTATTTAAATTCCTTAAGTTCTTTAATAATTTTAGAAATCTTATTTAATTTTGTTTTTAAATTACTATCAGTAAGGTTTATAGTTTCATTTGATGAATCGTCAAGTCTTAAAGACTTCTTGTTTTCAAGGATTTTTTTAACACCATTTATAGTCATGCCTTGATCTTTGAGTAAAAATTTTACCTTTTTGAGAATATCAATTGTTTTCATATCATAATACCTTCTATTAGAATTAAATACCTTTGGTTTTATTAATTTAAAACTTTTTTCCCAAAATCTTATCGTGTGAGTATTCAATTTTCCACTTTTGATATTTTTTAAATCAAGAATTTCTGCAACTTCGCCTATTGATTTATATGCTTTATTAAGTTTTTTCATCTATATTATTAATAAATTCTTTAAATTCTTTCGATGGTTTAAATAATAAAACACTTCTTTCAGATATAATCTTTTGCTCTCTTGTTTTAAAATTTACACCAGGTCTACTTTTTTTTTTTCGTATTGTAAATGTTCCAAATTTAGAGATTTTCACTTTCTTATATGTAATTAAATTATCTAAAATTGAGTCAAACATATCATCAAATAAGTTTTCAGATATTTTTTTAGAAAAACCAATTTGCATATAGATGGAATTAATAATGTCTTTTTTGGTTAAATTTATTCTCATTAATTAATATTTTTTTTAATTTTGCTAATTAAATCAGCTTTTATAATTTTTTCACATACTGTTAGTGAATTAGAAAAACCTATAAAATCAGTTGCACCATGACTTTTAACAACAGGCGAGTCTAAGCCTATAAAAATTGCTCCATTGTAAAGTCTAGGATCTAGTCTTTTTTTAAATTTATTTAAATTAACTATGTTAATTAAACTAGAAATTTTACCTACTATTGAAGTCGATAATGCTTTTCTTAATTCACCGGTTATGAAATTAGCAGTTCCCTCAGCAGTTTTCAGTGCAACGTTTCCTGTAAATCCATCAGAAACAATTACATTAACATCTCCATTCATTAAATGACTTCCTTCAATGAAGCCTTTGAAATCGTAATCTTCACTTTGTATTTGATTTAACTTTTGATAAGTATTTTTTATTACCTCATTACCTTTCATTTCCTCAGAACCAATATTTAGTAGTGCTACTTTTGCTTTTTCGTCAGGATAAAGAGATTTAAATAATGATGAACCCATTATTGCAAAATCAATTAAATTTTTGTCATTACATTCTATATTTGCACCAAGATCTAAAACTACACTCATTCCTTTTTTATTCGGCCAAAGAGCTGATAAAGCTGGTTTATCTATATTTTCGATCATTTTTAAATTAAGTTTAGCTATAACTAATAAAGCTCCTGTATTCCCTGCAGAAATAACTATATCAGCTTTTTTTTCTTTAACACTTTGTATTGCCAGCCACATACTTGTATCCTTGCCTCTTTTTGCAGCCTCTAATGGAGTATCTTTACCATCTACAGCTTTGCTGGTATGGATTATTTCAAAACTATTTTTATTGATTTTGTTAGGTATAAGATTTTTTATACGGTCTTTATCACCAAAGATTAAATATTTTATATTACTTGTAGAGGAGTAATGATGAACTATCCCATCTATTACTTTTTTAGGTGAGCCGTCACCACCCATTGCATCAACAGCAATTGTTATAACTTTTGACATTAAAAGATTATAAATTATTTATTCCTTTGGGTCTAAGACTTGTCTTCCTTTATACATACCAGTTTTAAGATCAAGATGATGTGAAAGACGATATTCACCACTTTTTTTGTCCTCTATAATATTCTTTGCAGAGAATTTAATATGAGAACGTCTTTTTCCTGCTCTTGATTTCGATGTTTTTCGTTTTGGTACGGCCATAACTAAAATTTCAAATTAATTACACCTTTTGTAAAAGAATTTAAAGAACTTTTTAACAAGAATAATCTGTATTTATCTAAATAATTACGTAAAATTGACATTTCTTCAGTAATATTGAAAAAATTATTTAATATTTTATTTTTAGTATCAATATCTAAATTTTCCCAATTATTAATTTTTTCTAAGATGGAATGGAAGGTATTTACGTAAGTTTTCATTTTTTTATTAATCGAGGCATCGCCATAGCCTATTTCTCTAATACTGAGTTCTAGTTGCCTAAACACAAAATCATAGATTTTTTGCATTTTTTCTTTATTTTCGTCATTTTTGTACACCTGTAGAAAAAAACCAAAGTGAAAAAGAAATATTATTAATCTATCAGAAAAGGTATCCTTATCAGTAAAGGATTGAATAATACTTTTATTTCTAGAGAATTTTATTAAATTGTTATAAATGTTGAGATAATTACTATTCATGAAAAAAATTATTTTTATATTTTCATTTATTTTTATTTTAAGTTGCTCCGTAAATAAAGTAGTAAAACATCACGGAGTGCATTTTTTAGAAAAAAAACACGATAAAATAGTAATAAATCAAACCAATAAAAACGATATCTTAAAACTTTTAGGCGAACCTTCGACAAAAAGTAGTTTCGATAACGATGTATGGATTTATATAGAAAGAAAAACTTCAAGAGACTCTATATATAAACTCGGCAAGGAAAAACTCATAGTAAACAATGTTTTGGTAATAGAAATAGATGATAGTGGTTTATTAGCAAGTAAAAAATTTTATAATAAAGACAAAATGAATGATCTTAAATTTATTGAAAAAAGCACAGCATCAACATACTCAAAAAGATCTTTTGTATATGATTTTTTATCTAGTATGAGACAAAAAATTAACGACCCTTTAGGTAAAAAAGTGAGCAAAGATTAAGAAGCAATAACTGCCAACAACAATAGTGCAACTATATTTGTAATTTTTATCATTGGATTAACTGCTGGACCCGCTGTATCTTTATAGGGATCTCCAACTGTATCACCTGTTACTGCTGCCTTGTGAGCTTCTGAGCCTTTGCCACCATAGTTTCCGTCTTCAATATACTTTTTAGCATTATCCCAAGCACCACCTCCAGCGGTCATGGATATTGCCACAAATAGACCAGTAATTATAACTCCTAAAAGCATTGCACCTACAGCAGCTAATGCTGCTACTTGACCACCTATGGGCAAAATAAACAAATATAAAACTATAGGAGACAAAACTGGTAGCAATGATGGTATAATCATTTCTTTAATTGCCGCTTTGGTAAGCAAGTCAACTAATCTACCATAATCTGGTTTGGCTTTTCTTTTCATTATACCAGGTATTTTTTTAAATTGTCTTCTTACTTCAATTACTACGGCACCACCTGCTCTTCCAACTGCTTGCATACCCATAGATCCGAAGAGATAAGGTAGCATACCACCAACGAGTAAGCCAACGACTACAAATGGATTTGATAAGTCAAATGTAACAATTATTCCTTCTAAGTTTGATCCAGCAACTTTTGAAAAATGTTTTATATCTTCCGTGTAAGCAGCAAATAAAACCAAGGCACCCAAACCAGCTGAACCAATAGCGTAACCTTTTGTAACAGCTTTAGTTGTATTTCCTACAGCATCTAAAGCATCTGTTGTTTTTCTAACATTTTTTGGGAGGTTTGACATTTCCGCTATTCCACCAGCGTTATCAGTGACAGGTCCGTATGCATCAAGAGCAACTACCATTCCAGCTAAAGCTAACATTGTGGTTACAGCGATTGCTATACCAAAAAGTCCTGCAATGTAATTTGTCAACAAAATACCAGCAACTATTATTAATGCTGGCACTGCAGTAGCCTCCATAGAAACAGCTAAACCTTGTATTACGTTTGTACCATGGCCAGTGGTTGATGAAGAAGCAACACTTTTTACAGGTCTATAATTAGTACCCGTATAATATTCAGTAACCCAAATTATTAATCCTGTTATTACAAGGCCAATTACGCCACAAATATATAAACTTTTTCCAGTAAATGTTTTATCAGAAATAGAATAAGTTTTATCTAAACCCAAAACATAATCAGTTATAGGGTATAAAATTATTAAAGAAGTTATAGCAGTAACGACAAAGCCTTTATATAAAGCTGCCATTATATTTTTTGATTTTCCTAGTTTAACAAAAAAAGTTCCTATAATTGAGGTTAAAATACAAGCGCCTCCTATAGACAAAGGGTATATCATCATATTAAGATCTTGATGAAAAAATATAGACGACAAAACCATAGTTGCTACAATTGTAACTGCATAAGTTTCAAAAAGATCAGCAGCCATTCCAGCACAATCACCAACATTATCACCAACATTGTCTGCTATTACTGCAGGATTTCTTGGGTCATCTTCTGGAATTCCAGCTTCAACCTTTCCAACTAAATCTGCACCTACATCAGCTCCCTTTGTGAAAATTCCACCACCTAATCTTGCAAAAATTGAGATTAAAGATGCACCAAAACCTAACGCAACTAGAGCATTAACAATTTCTCTTTCATCTATCCCAAATGACAATAATAAATAATAATAAACTGCTATAGACAAAAGTGCTAATCCAGCTACCAACATACCTGTAACTGCTCCAGACTTAAAAGCTATAGATAAACCTTGTGACAAACCTTTTCTTGAAGCTTCCGCTGTTCGCACATTTGCCTGAACAGATACAAGCATTCCAACATATCCAGCTATTCCAGACAATGTTGCGCCTATCAGATATCCTAAACCAACTAAAATATTAAATGCAAAACTTATTATAACAAGAACAACAACACCTACGATTGCAATTGTTTTATATTGTCTATTTAAATAAGCTTTTGCACCTACTTGAATTGCGGATGCTATTTCTTGCATTTTATTATTTCCAGCACTAGATGATAAAATATTTTTGCCCGTGAAATAACCATAAACTATAGACAATAAACCTGATAAAATAATTAGTTGTAATATATTTGATACTGAAGTTTCCATAAATTCCTTAGTTATTAATTATTAAGTAAATATTAAAAATCGGACAATACAAAAAAAAAGATAAAAGGCAATATTTAACTTATTAGAACTTATGTGAATAACCTTTAAAATTGCTCAAATTTAAGCAATTATTACCAGATTCTACTAAACTATTTTTTTTATTATTAGTTATTCTGCCAATTATTGTAAATTTTTGATTCATTTTTTTTCCAATTAATCTTATCAAAGGTCTTTTATTTTTTGAAGATGTAAATAGTAGCTGATAATCATCACCATTGAATAAATAATTTTCTTTTTTTTTTTTATTTTTTTTCAAATAAATTTTTAAATTTTTAGATATAGGGATTTTATTAACATCTATTCTAAAAGATAATTTTTGTTTGTTAATAAGTTTAGTCATATCAGAAACTAAACCATCAGAAATATCCATAGATGTATTTGCAAATTGATATATTTTATTATGTATTTTATAGGGCAAATTAGGGCAATAATATTTTTTAATAAAATATTTTTTTAATTTAGAATTAATTTTAGTATTATTTTTAATTACTCTTAAACCTAAAAAACTATCACCTATATTTCCTGTAACATATATATCGTCATTTAATTTTGCTTTATTTCTCTCGATAATATTATTAGAAAAACCTATAGTTGTTATTGAAAAAGAAATTTTTTTAGAATTTGTTGTATCACCTCCAGATAACTTAAGATTATATTTTTTTTGCTCCTGATATAACGATTTAGAAATTTTTTTTAAATTTTTTTTTGTAAATTGTTTTTTATTACCACTTCCAGAAATAAAATAATATAGAGGTTTAACACCTTTTGCTATCAAGTCAGAAATTGATGATCTTAAAACTTTTTTAATTACTAAATTAGGATATTTAAAATTTGGAAAATGAATACCCTCATTATAAGTGTCAATAGAAACAACTAATTTTTTTTTTTTATCGAAAAAAACATCATCATTTAATTTATTTGCACTAGGATTATTACTTGATATTGTTTGAAAATACTTTTTAATTAATTCAGCTTCATCCATTAGAAATTCTTATTTTTTTAGATATTTTATCTAGTAAAGCATTTAAATACTTTGTTTTTTCATCATCAATAAAAAAGTTTGATGCTTTTAAATACTCATTAATAATTATTTTTGATGAAGTTTTAGGTTTGTATAAGAACTCAAAAATAGCGCTTTTGATTATAACTTGAAAAACTTTATCCAAATTTTTCATATTTAAATCATCAACTAAGTGCTTTTTTATTTCTTCGTTTATAACTTCATTCCTTTCAACTGTACCATTAACAACATCCTTAATAAATTTTTTAAATCTATGTTTGGGAAAAGTTAAAATTTCGTCTTCATTAAAGTATTTTCCATAAAGTTTTTGTATTACTATAACTCTTGGGTTGTTTTTGGGGGAATATTCTAAAGACATTTTTCTACGACATGACAGAGATAACTGCTCTAACAGCCTCTCGTCCCTTTTTTTTAGATCTTATTAGAGCTTGTTCTTTATTTAAACATGTAATAATTCCATTTCCTATTGGTTTTTTATAATCGATTGATAGTTGCATAAGAGCATTTATTGTTGCTTCTGAAATAAATTTAAAATGAGGTGTCTGTCCTTTAATTACGACACCTAATGCAACAAAAGCATCATACTTTTTTATATTTTTAGATATTACAACTGGTATTTCAAATATTCCTGGCACGTTAATAATTTTTTTTTTCATCTTAGTTAAATACGATGATGCATTTAATTCTAAATTATTAGATAAATCTTCATAATATCTTGCGCTAACAATTAATATTTTTTTCTTTTTCATTTAACAATTTCTTGCTTAATTATTTTAATTCCGTACCCATCTAATCCAATTACTTTTTTTTTAGATCTAGTAACTAATATCATATTTTTAATTTTTAACGATTTAATAATTTGTGCACCTATTCCGTAGTTTCTGATTAACTGATCCTGTCCTTTTTTAATAAAAACTTTAGTTTTATATTGCTTTAATGTTTGAGATACAGATTTTAAATTTGAATCTTTGATAAAGACTAAAACACAATTATTAAATTTTTTAAAGTAGTTTAAGGTTTTATTAAAAGAATTAGGCAGTTTTTGATTTATTAGATAATTTTCAACTATATTAGTCGATATAACTCTTAATCTTGGAACGATACCTTTTTTAAGAGATCCTTTAATTAACGCAAAGTGTTCTGAACCATCTAGAAGATTTTCAAAAACTTTTATTTTATAATTTTTATTAGAAATTTTTATACTAGAAGTTTTTTTAAGTTTTATTAATTTTTCTTTTTTTAATCTATAAGCAATTAGATCCTCAATTTTAGCAATTTTAAGTTTATGCTTATGCGCAAACTTGAAAAGTTCTTCACCTTTAGCCATTGTCCCATCTTCATTCATTATTTCACAAATTACTGCCGCTGGTGTTTTTTTAGCTAATTTTGCTATATCAATTGATGCCTCCGTGTGACCAGCTCTTACAAGTACACCTCCCTTTTTAGCAATAATTGGAAATACATGACCAGGTGTAACTATTTCTTTTTTTTTAACATTCTTTTTTGTTGCTATTTTTATAGTTTTCGCTCTATCTCTGGCAGATATACCTGTTGAAATTCCCTTTTTAGCTTCAATAGAAACTGTAAATGCGGTTTGATTTCTTGATTGGTTATTAGGTGACATATAACTTAAACCAAGTCTTTTTGACTGGTTGCTAGTTAATGTTAAGCAAATTAAACCTCTAGCATGTCTTGCCATAAAATTAATTTTGTTTGAGTTTACATCAGACGCACAAAAAACGATGTCACCTTCATTTTCTCTATTTTCGTCATCAACTAATATATACATGTCACCTTTTTTGGCTGTTCTTATAATAGTATCTATTGTGCTAAATTTATTATGATTCATAAACAAACTTTTTTACGTATTTAGATAAAATATCTATTTCTATATTTACTAAATCATTTTTTTTTAATTTAGATAAATTTGTTAGCTTAAAAGTATGAGGTATTATCCATATTTCAAAGCTAGAAATTTTTACTCTTGAAATAGTTAAAGACACTCCATTAATTAAAATAGAAGCTTTTTCTACGATTTGATTAATAAATTTTTTGCCAACTTTAAATTCTAAAATATGAGATTTATCTACTTTTTTAATTTTAAGTAGTTTGCCAACTGTGTCGACATGACCCTGGCATATATGACCAGAAATTTTTTGACCATATACAACAGGTAACTCTAAATTTATAGTATCGTTTATTTTTATTTTATTAAATTTAGACTTTTTTAATGTTTCGTTTGATAGATAAAATTCAAAAATATTTTTGTTAACAGATATAAGAGTTAAACAAACACCATCACATGATACAGAGATGCCCAGATTTTTTTTTGTTAGTTTAATTGAAGATTTGATAAACAAATTTATTCCATTTAAACGTTTTTTAAGTTTAAAAACTTTACCCTTGTTGAATATTATTCCGTTAAACATTTTTAGTAATAGTGTATTAATTTATCTTTATCCAGATATGTTTCTACCAGACTTTTGTTAAAATTTTTATTTAATTTTCTTACGATATCTATAACGTTAACCCTTTTTTTACTTTTTATAATTATTTGCCCTTGAAAAAGATAAAATTCATTAAATAAATTTTTCAAAAGCATATCATAAATCAAAGTTCTTCCAGCCTCTACAAGTAGTGTATGTATACCCATGGAATATATTTTTTTTAAGATTTCACTCAAATTTAAGTTGTTATTTAATGTTTTATTAAAATAAATCAATTTTAAACCACTTTTCTTAAGTAATTTAATTTTTTTTTTATTATTTGATTTGTGGAAAATTATAGTTTTGTTTTTTAAAGAATTTTTTACAACAAAAGAATTTATTTTAATCTTTAGGTTTTTATCTAAAATTAGTCTTTTGGGTGAAAATTTTTCAAGACCATTTAATCTACATGTAAGTTTTGAATTATCTTTATTAATAGTCTTATATGTTGTTAATATTCCCTGATTTTGATATCTCAGTAGGTGTGAAACTTTTCTTGATTCCTCATTTGTAATAAAATTGCTATTGTTAAAGATGAAAAAATTTGAAGAACAGGCTAATTTACCTATTATATATGGCATTTCTTTTTTTTTTACAAAATTATAACTTCTATATAATTTTTTAACCTCATTTTTTAAAAGACCAGAATTTATAGTAATTTTTTTTTTTTTAAGTATTTTTTTCGCCTTATTAAAAGTTCTCTCATCAATATCTTCAATTGAGTAAATAACTTTTTTTATATTAGATTTTATAAGTTGATTTGTACATGGTGGTGTTTTGCCAAAATGAGTACATGGTTCTAACGTTAAATAAACAGTTGCTCCTTTTGTGTTCAATCCTTTTTTTCTTAATGCGATAACCTCTGCGTGTGGTCTGCCCTTAATATCTGTAGATCCATAACTAATTATATTATTATTTTTAGTTACTACACATCCAACTGAAGGGTTTGTTCCTGTTAAACCCTTGTTATCTTTTGCTAAATTAATAGCAAATTTCATGAACTTTACATCTGATATTGTGAATTTACCTTTTTTTAAAGACATCAATTTTATCAACAAATTGAACGAAATCTTTTTCTTCTCTAAAGTTTCTGTACACAGAAGCAAATCTAACATACGCAACTGGATCTAATTCTTTTAAACCCTCCATAACCATTGTTCCAATCGTTGACGAGGAAATATCACTTTGCCCTAGTTCTTCAAGAGATCGTGATATTTTTGTAATAAACTTTTCAACAGTCTCGGTATCTATTGGTCTTTTTTTTAAAGCTATATATATTGATTTAGATAGTTTATCTCTATCAAATGGTGACTTTCTACCATTTTTTTTAACAACAGATAATTCTCTAAATTGTATCCTCTCAAATGTAGTAAACCTTTCGCCACATGAACATAATCTTCTTCTTCTAATAGCTGTACCGTCTTCAGTTGGTCGTGAGTCTACAACAGATGTTTCACCTTTTTTTTCACATGGACAAATCATATAATTGCTGACACTGCCTAATTTAAATGTTTATAAATTGGAAATTTTGAACATAATTCCACTACTTCTTTTCTTACTTCATCTTCAATTTTGCTATTATCGTTTTGATTTTCAGATAATCCTTTAATTGTTTTAGTAATTAGTTCGCCAACCATCTTAAATTCAGTTAATCCGAAACCACGAGTAGTCGCTGCTTGAGATCCTAATCTAATTCCTGAGGTTATCATTGGGCTTTCGGTATCAAATGGAATACCATTTTTATTACATGTAATATTTGCTCTACATAAACTTTCTGCCGCAAGATTCCCTTTTACATTAAATGGTCTTAAATCAACTAGCATTAAGTGTGTATCCGTACCACCAGAATAAATTTTAAATCCATTATTTTTTAAAGTTTCAGACAAAATTTTTGCATTAGCTATAACATCGCTTATATATTGTTTAAACTCAGGTCTTAGCGCTTCTAAAAACCCAGCAGCTTTTGCGGCAATAATGTGCATTAATGGGCCTCCTTGGTAACCAGGAAAAACTGCAGTATTAAATTTTTTTGCTAAATCCTCATGATTAGTTAAAATTATTCCCCCTCTAGCACTTCTAAATACTTTATGAGTAGTAGAAGTAACTACATGTGCATGGTCGCATGGATTTGGATAACCTTTTCCAGCAACCAAACCAGAAAAATGAGCCATGTCAACCATTAAATATGCACCTACTTTATCAGCAATGTTTCTAAATCTTTTAAAATCTATTTTTCTTGAATATGCACTTCCACCAGCAATTATCAATTTTGGTTTATTTTCCAATGCTAGATTTTCAACATTGTCATAATCAATAAGCTCAGATTTTTTATCAACATCGTATCCGATTGCATTGAACCACTTACCTGACATAGAAATTTTTAATCCATGTGTAATGTGACCACCAGAATTCAAACTCATGCCCATAAAAGTATCTCCTGGTTTAAGTAAAGCTAAAAAAACTGCACCATTGGCCTGTGCTCCTGAATGAGGTTGGGCATTTGCATATTTGCAATTAAACAATTTTTTTAATCTTTCGATGGCAAGATTTTCTGCAACATCAACATGGTCACATCCGTTATAGTATCTTTTGCCAGGATAGCCCTCGGCGTATTTGTTTGTTAAAACTGAACCCTGTGCTTCAAGAACTGCCTGGGAAACTATATTTTCAGAAGCAATTAACTCTATATGTTGTTGTTGTCTTTTTAACTCGTCACTAATAGCCTTATAAAGATCTGGGTCGGTTTTTGATAAACTATCTTCAAAAAAACCTTTGTATTGATCGTTTAAATATTTATTCTCACTTGACATAACTAAATTTTTTTAACCCTTCTTAAATGTCTTCCTTTTTCAAATTTTGTACTTAAAAAAATTTTTATAAGATTAAAAGCCTTTTTTTTATTAATCAATCTTTCACCTAATGTAATAATATTTGCATTATTATGCAATCTAGATAATTTAGTATTTTTTGAGCTGTAACATAATGCTGCTCTAGCATTTTTAGTCTTATTTGCTGCAATTGCCATTCCCATACCTGAACCACACACTAAGATGCCGAAAGCACCTTTGTTAGATGCGACTTTTTTTGCAAGTTTTTTTGCGAAATCAGGGTAATCCACTGAGGTGTTAGTAGTGGGGCCGAGATCTTTTATCTTTTTAGATTTTGAGAAATTAGAAATAATGCTTTCTTTCAACTTAAATCCTGCGTGATCAGAGGCAATATAAATTTTTTTCAAATTAAAATTATTATAAACGATATTTAATTGAATTTATAGTCTAAAACACACGCAACTAAATGAACTCTATTTTCCTCACCGCCGTTGAAAGCATTATGATATTTTAAATTATTTGTAACCCAAACCGATCCATCTGCTGGCATGTGTTGGGCCGCTTTATCTATTACCATAATTGCTCCTGGATTTGTATAGATTGGAATATGCAATCTTGGCTCAGGATCCCTATGCCAACTTAGAGTTGATCTAGGTTCTTTAAGTAAAAGTCTAACTCTTCCTAATTTATATCTTTTTGAAAGTTCTTCGTAAACTTCCTTAAAATAAGTTTGTTTAAAATCCTCAACGAATTCAGTATATTTATTTTCGTCAATTGGTACATCTCTTGAAACTTCCTTTCCTGACGAGTCAGGCTTAGTCCAGTAAACACCTCTTACTTTATTTCCCTTGGTAGAATCTGGATCACCAGGAATTTGGTTCAGTGATATACCCGCAAAATGAGGTATACCCAAACTCGTATCAAAGCCTTTAATTTTTAAAACTTGATCACAAGCTTCCTTAAGCTTTTTGATATCAAATCTTAAGTCTTGTTTTTGAAAATCGCTACTTGATAGAGACATAATATTCCATATTAATTAACATATAGACTATTATATTATATATTACTATTGTCGCATATATAAAAATACTTGAGAATGATTATCACTGGAAAATATCCTGCTCTGAGATTAAGAAGAACTAGAAAATATGAGTGGTCTAGAAGACTGGTTAGAGAAAATAATTTATCAACAAATGATTTAATATTACCGATTTTTATTGTTGAGGGTAAAAATAAAAAAATACCTATTGCGTCAATGCCTGATATTTATAGATACTCGATTGATCGTGTTGATAAAATTATCTCTAAAGCTGTAAATTTAAAAATCCCACTAGTGGCACTTTTCCCATACATTAATCAAAAATTGAAAAATTATAATGGAAGTGAGGCTTTAAATAAAAATAATTTAATTTGTAAAACAACATCATACATTAAAAAGAAATATGGCAACAAAATTGGAGTAATGTGTGATGTAGCATTAGATCCATATACGTCACATGGTCATGATGGAATAATGAAAAATGGAGAAATTTTAAATGATGAAACAATAGATATTTTGATTAAACAATCATTGGCACAGGCAAATGCAGGATGCGATATCATTGCACCGTCAGATATGATGGATGGAAGGATAAAACTTATTAGAAATGCTCTAGATAAAAATAATTTTAAAAATGTGCAATTACTTTCATATGCTGTTAAATTTGCATCAAGTTTTTATGGACCATTTAGAGATGCAGTTGGCTCAAAGAATCTACTTGTAGGAGATAAAAAAACGTATCAAATGGATTATTCTAACAATGACGAAGCATTACGAGAAGTTGCTTTAGATATTAAAGAAGGAGCTGATATGGTTATGGTAAAACCTGGCCTACCCTATTTAGATGTCATTAAATCGGTTAAAGAAAACTTTAAAATTCCAGTAATTGCCTATCAAGTTTCTGGTGAATACAGTTTAATAACTAATTCAATAAAAAAAGGTTTAGTTGACGAAAAGATTATCTTTGAATCTTTAATGAGCTTTAAAAGAGCTGGCTCAAACGCGATAATAACTTACTTTGCTGAAAAAATAGCTAAAAAACTCCAAAAAAATTCATTTTAAAAGATTAACAAAATCTATTCTTGAGATAGGGATACTTATATTATTTGAATTTAAAATATTCTTTTCGATGTAATTACTTACTAAATTTAGACCATTTAATAGTTCCTGGGTATTAATATTTTCTAAATTTGTTTCTATTAGAAAACTTGGAACATTTTTTTTTTCTTTGGTGTTTTTAACAAAATATTTAGTTTGATTATTTATAATTTCTTTATTTACTATTTTAGCTAAATCCAAATCATAACCGAGTAATTTTAATAATTCAAGTTCCCACAAAATATAGTTCTTAATCCAATCACTATTTTTGATAAAATTAAAAAACTTGATGATTAATTCATAAACTTTTTCATTTTTTTGATTTTCAGCACTAAATAGTTTAATCATACTCATCGCTGAAATAATACAATGTAATTTTTTACGATTATTAAAAAAAAATGGTGTATATGGATTTATTATTTCTACTTTAAAAGCGCCAATTTTTGTTTCATTTTTCAAATTAGAGTTAATATGAAAAAGATTACCAATTTGTAAATAGTTTTTGATTTTTTTAGAAGAGGCTCCAAAGATTATACCTGTACTTTTTCCATGACCATATGTAAAAAACTCGGCGATAACAGAATTTTCACTATATTTTATTTTAGATAATAAAAAACCTTTGTCATCCCAGTTCATAAAATATTTAAATTTTCTAATAACTTTAAAGCAGCAGTTTGTTCAGCATCTTTTTTGGACAAACCTTCTCCGAAATAATTTTTTGAATTTTTTACTTTAACAGAGATTTTGAATAAGGGTTTGTGTCTTGGTCCAGTATTTTGTACTAATTTATAAATAGGTAACTGTTTGAACATTTCAAGTGAATATTCTTGCAATCTGGTCTTTGGATCTTTTTTAACATCCTTATTTTTAATTAAATAGTTTTTCCAAAGTTTTAAAATAAAGTTTTCTACAATTTTAATGCCTTGGTCTAAGAAAATTGCACCAATAAGAGCTTCACAGGCATCTGATATAATTTTATTTTCTACCTTTTTTTGTGAATTGGATGGATGTATTTTTACAACTTTTTCTAAACATATGAAAAAACCAATTTCTGCACATGTATTTTTATTTACAAGTAGAGCTAACTTTTTATCTAATAAACCCTCATTATCGTCAGGGTATAATTCAATTAGTTTTTTAGCTATAACAAAACCTAGCACTCTATCTCCTAAAAATTCTAATTTTTCGTTATTACATTTATTATCATAGCTTTTATGAGTTAATGATCTTTGTAAAAGTTTTTTATTCTTAAACGAAATTTTAATCTTTTTTTCAAAATTAATTAAATTCATGTGTTATATTATTTTTTTAAACATTCTCTCAAATCTAATTAAATATCTCCACTTCCAAACTTGAAATAAACGTCCTTTTTTAACATCTGTAGAAAAAAAAATAAATTGTGCTTTACCAACTAAATTATTTTGATGTACATAACCAACGCTTGATAAAAACCTACTATCTTTAGAACAATCTCTGTTGTCTCCCAAAAAAAAATAATGTTTATCGGGTACTATAAATTTATCAGAATTTTGAAAAGTATAATTTTTTAAATATGCAGTATCAAAAGTTACACCATTATCTAAGTTTTCCTCAAAAAAGTTAACATCAATTTTTTTGTTTCCACAGAAAACTTCTCTAGAGTTTTTGACTTTGTTTTTAAAAATTTGAAGACCATTTAGGTAAAGTTCTCCTTCAATAAATTCAATTTCATCACCAGGAAGTCCTATTAGTCTTTTAATATAATCAGTACGATTATCGGCGGGAGTCTTAAATACAATTATATCTCCCCTTTTTGGTGGACTAGAAAAAATTCTTCCTTTTATTATGGGTGGGCTGAATGGAAAGGAATGTTTGCTATATCCATAAGAATATTTAGTAACAAATAGCCTGTCCCCAACTAATAAATTTGGCTCCATTGAAGACGAGGGTATGTAAAATGGTTGCAAGATTAATGATCTTATTACTATTGCTATAACTAGTGCGTAAAATATTGTTTTAACATTTTCAATAATAATTTTATTCATTAATACGATTTACTTA